>JACKAM010000003.1:319423-638847 GCA_020635075.1 Pseudobdellovibrionaceae bacterium
GGAGACGAATCCTCTTGAGCCAAGGCACCTAATGTCTTAGTTAGGGTTGGTAAAACGGCCAAGCTCAAAATGCTTTGTTTAAAAAACTCACGCCGATTCATCGTTCATCTCCCCTTCTTCCATCTCCTCCACCATGGACATATCGTCCTCTTCTTCGAACATGTCCATATCGAGAAGCATCTCCAGATTATTCAACATTTCAGTGTCCACATCCTGTTGAGGCTTAGGGTTTTCTGCATGCGCTTTTTCCATTAGCCTTCCACCTCATCAAGTTCAGATGCAGCTTCCAGGAAGTCCAACTCATCAATTAAATCCAGTTCTTCTAATAATTCCATATCGTCGAGAATTTCAAAATTGGTGGCCAATTGACTACCGCCATCTTCCTTTGGCAACAGTTCCTGCCTTTTTAATATCTTGGGAACCAAAACAACTCCCAACACGACTGCCGCTGCCGAAGACCACACACTCCCCGTCACCAGGCTTTGCCACCACCAGGCTCTTCGCTTTTGCCGAGCTAAATCCTGAAGCTCAGGCAGGACGGTTTTGAAAACCTGACTCTGGTGCTCCCGGCTGGGTTTTTCCTCTATGAGTGAATCCCATTTTTTCACGATCTCACTCCCAGTGCTTCTTCAAGACTTCGTCGTGCGCGAAACAGGAGGCTCTTCACTGCTGATACAGAAGTGTCCATGTGAGCCGCCAGCTCATCATAGGTCATATCCTCTGTGAGCCAGGTTACCAGCGCCACCCGCTGAGCATCTGGCAATTTGTCGATTTCCTGTTTCACTCTTTCCACCTCTGCTAAGTTCATCACCTTTTCTTCCAGCTCCTCCCGGTCAGGGACATCGACTCCTTCGTCGCCTCCCCCCACCGAAATGGCCTCATCCAGGCGCTTGGAGTTGCGAATCACGTTGAGTGCCCGATTGCGGGTCAGAGTGTAGGCCCAGGCGATAAAATGCCCGCTCCCAGTGTAACTTGGAGCGGCTTTCACCACTTTGAGCCACACATCCTGGGAGACATCTTCTGCCTTTGCTTTGTCACCCATAAGGCGACAGGCATAGCCCAGGATCTTTCCCGCGTGACGTTCAAACAATTCCGCAAACGCCCGCTGATCCCCTTGGGCCAGCCGTTTCATCAGCTCATCGTCAGTCAAATGACTCATGCCTCTACCTTGCTGCTTCGCTGACCCAGAGGTTCACTGGAGAAACACCAACGAAGTTTAAAAGTTGCGTTTCCTTAGTATAAAATTTTTATAAGTAAAAACAAATACTTACGTTGGTCCTAACAGGTCTTGGCGAGAGCCCAAAAGTCCAGTATGAATGGCTTCTTCTCAAAAGGAGACGAGTGTGAGGCGAAGGCTGAGCGATTACCAAGTCAATGAAGATGTCCTGGACCCGGTGGCCCGGGCCGTGACCTGGTTTGGGAAGGTCTATAACGACTATGAAGTTGAGGGCCTGGAGAATATTCCCACCAAGGGGCCGGCTCTCGTGGTGTTTTATCATGGGCTCGTCCCTCTTGATCTCTGGTATTGTGGCCTCCTTTACTATCTGGAGACTGGCCGCAAGGCTAGGGCTCTCGGCGATAATTTTCTATTCAAGGTCCCTGGCCTAGGCTGGTTGGTTTCGGCATTAGGTGGCGTACCGGGCGATCCCGATTTGGCAGTGAAGCTCCTCAAAGAAGGCAATGTCGTTGGTGTTTCTCCTGGTGGAGTCCGCGAGGCCATTTCTGGGGCCGACAACGACTACAAACTGATGTGGGGACAACGACAGGGGTTTGCCCGGGTCGCTCTTGAAGCCCAGGTTCCCATCGTCCCCGGTTTTACACGAAATGTGGAAGGGCTTTATCGCGCTCCATTTGCCGGGACGGACTTCATTCAGAATCTCTACGAAAAAACTCGCTGGCCCTTGGTCCCTATTCTTGGTGTCGGCGCCTTACCTTTTCCTGTTAAACTGGTCTCCCACATTGGCAAACCGATTCCTTATGACCCAAAAGACACACCAACAACTTTAGTGGAGAAAACTCGGCAGGCGCTTGAAGTCCTGATTGAAAATAACCAACCAAAGGACAGTAGCGTTCTCTCTGGCATGGAAGAGAATTGGTTGAGTCGTCTTAAAAAATAAATCGCAAGTGACGAAGCCTAGTCGTCAATGATGTAATGATGTAGATATGAGACGACATCTTGCTTTGCTTCTACTGATTCTCTGCCTAAATCTTCCCGCCATCGCCGCCTCGGTGGACCCGGCTATCGATTGGAAAGTCATTCGCACGCCGCACTTTAAGGTCATTTACGATCAGAAAATGCGAACAGTTGCTCGTCTCTATGCCTGGCAGGCGGAGAGAGCCTATGCCTTTCTCAAGCCCATTTTCAAAGAGGCTCCGGATCTTACCCATGTTATTATCACTGACACCAGCGACTTCGCCAACGGCTATGCTGGGTTTTTACCTCTGCCGCTGATTACAGTGTTCCCTGTCATGCCCAGCACTCTCGATTCTGTTTCCTATTATGACAATTGGGCGGCAGAGCTGATGATCCATGAGTACACCCACATCCTGACCTTTGAGCCGACGGCCGGTTTTTACACACCTCTTCGCTACGTTTTCGGGTCTCTGATTCACCCTACTGGCCTTCTCCCCTCCTGGTGGCAAGAGGGTCTTGCTGTTGAAATGGAAACCCGATTTACAACGAAAGGACGACTGCGCTCGCCGGGCTATGGCGTCAATCTGAGAAATAGTGTAATGAATGAAAGCCTGCGTAAGGAAACTCTTGACCGCATCAATGAGGGCGACATCCCCTCGTGGCCCTTTGGTCAGCGCCCCTATATGTTTGGATCTCTCATCTGGAACAAATTGATCACCGAATCCGAAGAAGCTCAGGAAATCGCCCCCAACCTCCTGTCCCGATACTCCCGCCGGTTTCCCTTTTTCCTCAACGCTCCACTGCAAGAGAAAACCGGCAAAACCTACCAACAGGTATTGGCTGAACTCTACGGTCAGGTTGAAGAAAGAGCCCGAGAGCAGCTCACGCGGATTGAACAATCTAAGCTTAAGGATGAAACTCGACTAAGCCACCCGGGAACAGGACAACACAGTCCCGTAATCAGTCCTAACGGACGCTATCTGGCCTATTTAGCCTACATCCCTCGGCAAGCCGGTGAGCTGCGCTTAGTAGAAAGACCCGAAGACTCAGACGTTAGCTTTTCCACACTTCCCTACAGAGTGGCGCGAAAAATCTCAGGCACTTCCCGAGTAAGCTGGCTGCCAGACTCCTCAGGTTTTGTCTTTGATCAAATGAAAACCTACAAACGCTACTACCGATACCGGGATCTTTACCTTCACAATCTCAACAATAAAACGACAGTGCGCCTGACCCATGGGGCCCGCGCAACTGAACCCTCAGTCAGTCCCGACGGCAACAAAATTGTTTTTGTTCAACAGGCGGCCGCGACAACCACCCTGGCCGTCTATGATATTGAAAAAGAGAAAATTATCCCTTTGTTTAAACCGCCAAAGCTGCAAATGCGCATCTCGAATCCCGAGTTTGTGACAGCCAACGAAGTCATCTTCTCTGCACGCAACTTACGCGGACAGGAAGGCCTTTACCGCATAAGTCTCAACAACCCCAAACCGATTGCCATGATTTCTGAGTTTCGCCCCGCAAGACAGCCACGCATGACACCCTTTGGTTTACTATTTGTATCCGACAAGACCGGAGTTCCAAACCTTTACATTGCCAACAAATCCCTGACTGGCGCCCGTCCACTGACCAACACCAAAACCCAGATCGTCAATGCCGAGGCCGACCGGGCCACCAAAGAGTTGATCTATAGCCAGAGCTCCGCGGATGGTGCTCATCTCTATTTTTCCAAAAACGTGAACACTGCCAATCCTCCCACCCTGGATCCCTTTATTGAGGGCCGCTGGAAAAACCCTCCTGCGGGCCCCAAGCTTTCTGAAGTCAAAATGAAGGATGAGGATTTTTCATCCTGGCCTTACCTGTATCCCCGCTACTGGATTCCTTTTATCTATCCGGTGGAGGGTGGGATTTTGTTTCAAGGAACCACCTCGGCCGGGGATCCTTTGGGCAAACACAGTTATGCCATGGATGCCTCCTATGATACGGTCACCAAAAAACCTAGCTATGGGGTGTCCTATTTAAATGGCCAAACCTCCATTGACTGGAACTTGTTTTACACCGAAACCCAGGACTATCTTGCCGGCTTTGATGTGACACTCACCAATAGAGCCACCGGAACCAACGCTGGATTTTATCTCCCCAAATTGAGCGATCGCTGGCGAGGCGGACTGGGCTATGTCTATGTGGAGACAGAAACCGTGTCGGCCAAGTTCAAACGGCAAGGCCCATCTGCCTTATTCTCCTATTCTACCTTTATCAGTGGCGAGGAGGGGGATGGGGAAGATGACGAACCAAGCGATGAAGACCAACTGGATGACTACAACACACAAGTATCAATTGGGCACACTCAGTACCAAGAGGGTGAAGAACTCCTGGATTATGGTCGCACCAGCTTTTCCTGGCACCAGGTCATTACCAAGTGGCTTCCTGCCCGCCACAGCTTTGTCACACAATTGAGAGGTGCATTCGCGCCAGAAATGGACTTAGGCTATGTGGTCACCCTTGGAGATAAAACTGTTGGTGGCAACTACATTGCTAGTCTGGTGACCAGCTCGTTTTTAATGCGGGGCTATCCGTCCACCGCTTTTGTTGGCCGCAAGATACTCAACGCTAACCTTGAATATCGCTTTCCCTTGGCGGACATATTTAGAGGGAGAGATCTTTTGCCCATATTTTTCAAAGACATTTCTGCCACCGTCTTTGCCGATGCCGTGGCGGTCGATGGGGGAGCCTTTGATCCCGAGGTTGGTGGCTACAAGAGAGTCGAACTGGACAAGCAATTCTTTTCCGCCGGCCTTGAATTCAAACTGCGCACCACCATGGCCTACCAATTCCCGGTCACCTATATCATCGGTGCCTACTACGGATTTGATCAGGAAATGCAAGGGGGATTTCACCCCTTTCTGGGAATCGGCATCGGCGGTATCAGTGACATCAAAAAGGGATCGCAGTTATGATGACTAAAATTGTTACGAGTGTGATTTTACTATTCAGTACATGGTCAGCATCGGCCTTTTCCATCGACACCAATTTGTTTTATCTCTCTGATGCCCTAAGCGTGACATCAGACACCACGGCGACAAAAATGTTTTTGGATGTGTCCGTCAATTTGGATCTATCCAAAAAGGGCGATTTCACCATTGGCTGGGGGTACTCAATTATCAGCATTGGCGATGAAGCCGGTGGAACGGAAACCACCTTTGGTTTGACGGAGATGGGACCGCGATTTGGCTACTTCATCGACAAAGAAAGAAACTGGGGTATCTTTCTCACCTATAATCTGCAGGCGACGGCCGACTACAAACAAGGGAGCACCGAAGTGGAGTGGCGAGGCAGCAGCCTCAAGGCTGAGATTGGTTACCGCCCGGAGCTCACTGAGAACCTTCTGGCCGGTATGCATTTGATTTATTATTCGGCCTCATTCTCTGAGCAGCTGTCGGGTTCGACTACATTTACTTTAGTGAGTAACTCCCGGTCGATCATCTACCCAGCCTTTACCCTCAGCTATCGCTTTGAATAAACCCTGAAATTCCAGACCCTGTCACATCAACAAGCGCCGCAGTGAATTCTACAAACTATCAGGTTTCCGACTCCCGCAACCGCTCAAGAAGATCCATAAATTCTTGCTGAGACTTAAACTGCCAGCCTTTGTTGAGCCCCATCCACTCGTTGACCGAGACAAGACTATCCAGAGACTCATGCAGACTCAGGTAGTCGAGAAGGTCTTCCACCTTCTGGCGATCACTCACCTCAAGACGATCTCTCATTTGATCGAGAACCTGTTTAGAACCCAGGCGCTCATGGTCTACCTCCCTTTCCCTCTCCAACATGATTTCCTCTGGAGTTGCCTGGGCCTTACCAAGAAAGGTGACGTACTGAATACCGCCATCATCGGTTTGAATTCTATCAGTATGTGTGTCTAGGTCGAAGAGGCTCTGCCGGTGGTGCTGCTTTTTTCTAACCTCCACTGGATCTTGCCCGGCTAAGGTCAGTGCGGCATCCCAACTGCTGAGTACCAAGCGACCGGCACGAACTACCCGATCAGGCAAGAAGTGGGTGTTGGCAGCCGAGATCAGATTTCTGCCCACAATTCGTCGACCCGTGATGCGAAAAAGGACATCTTGAAGAAACAAGCTATTGTCCTTCATCAAATGGAAGGCATTCAAGGGGTACTCCAATCGGGCCAACTCCTGAATCACTCTCACCACCAGCTCACGAGACCAGTAGCGATCTCTGACTTGGTAGGGAGCCGGGTCAATTCCCGCCGCGCGGACAGCCTCGTACCAAGAGCCAAAGAAGCTCGTGGCGTATCCTACAAGACTCATAGCAGAGGCCCCATGCCCCACCTTGCGAAAGAAGAACATCATGGAGCTGGCGCGATTCATGGTTTCCACATCCTCCCGATAGAGAGAACGCCCGTCCTCATGCAGGGCACGAATCCCATCCAGCACTTCGTTTTCGGTCCACGGTCGCGAATTCTGCCGACGCAGTCGCAATGGGTTAATCCCAGTCTTTAACAGCGCCACTTCCCAGGCGGATAGGCCATTCTCTGCCGTGAAGCGACGGACGGCTGCCTTGTACACGGCAGCAGGAGTGGCCGGTATACCATGCTCTTCAAGCAACCATGACTTCAGGTTTTCAGATTTTTTTTTCTGAAAGTGGGCCGCCTGAAGGCTAATGCCCGCCTCGAAATAGGCTCGAATCGAGATAAGAACGAGATCTTCGCTCCACTGAATCCGCGTTGTGTGCCTTTGTAGACCAGCTGCCTTTCGGGCCCTACCAAGAGAACCAAATCCGTGGGGCGGCTTTTTCTTAGCCGCTTGGACAATGGCGCTGCCATTGAAGACCTTGCCAAACCGACCTTGCATTTCGCCCGCAAGTGATTCCAGGCTGTTATCGAGAAGTGGGGACTGCTCCAGGTCGACCCCTTTGGAGTCCAACCACTGCAGAATCTCGATGATGACTTTCGGATTCCAAAAACCTGTTTTTAGGGTTCTCCTGTCTTGAGCTCCCACACGAACCCGGGACTGCTCCAGAACTTTGACCCAACCACCGGTAAAATAATTTTTGGCGATGACGAGAAGAGAGGATGCCTTCACCCTCCGTCCTGAAATCCGATAGATCAACTTGGCAGTTTCCGCACTCTTGTCATTGGCCATTCCTGTGGCGGTAACGTCAACTCCCTTAGAATCCAAAAAGCGAACAATCCTGATGATTAATTCTGCACTCCAGGGCTGAGCATCGACCACCGCACTCTGCCGGACATCCGGCCGACAGGTTCCGGCCGCCATAGCAGTGACACCACTGACGAAAATGGTCAGTAATATTGAAATCTGCAATGTTCTACGAACAATAGGGGCCATTTCAGTCACCAGTGTTTAGACAGTCCCCAAGAATGCAAAGATAAGACCTAAAGGATATGGAGATTACAGACGGGCCCAGCTGATCATGGTTAAAAGTGGGTCATTTTCATGCCCCAATCCACGCCAATCATTTCCCCGAACTTAAGTGGAATCCATACATTCTCGCCACTGAGGGGTTCACTGGAAAAAATGAGGTGGTTGATGTACCCCGTCTTGGTGGCATTTTCACATTCAAAGGAAAAGCTCGGGCAAGTGTCTCTTTCTCCACAGCGGTTCTTGTAGGTGCTGTAATAGAGATTCTTACCACCCTGGTGGGCGAGCATGGCTTCTCCATCTGTTAGGAGAAAGGTTAGATACGTCTCGCCCGATGGGCCATCATCCTTAGCGTGAACTTCACCAGCCAGGGACACCACTTCAGCAACAGCCGCTCGAGCAGCCTCCGCCAAATCCTGAACAGGGCAGCCCTTGCGGCTCAAATCCACCCGGGCCGACAGCTTACTGAGAATCAAATAAAAGAATACTTCGCTGTCTGTCTCCCCAAGAATAAACCTTCTCAGTCTAGGGGCCACAGCCGACAGAAGCCGGTTCCTATGCTGGGGAAAATTCTTGATGTTCCCATTGTGGGCAAAAACCCAGCGACCGTACTGAAAGGGATGAGTGTTAAGAGGATTAATATTTCCATTGGTAGCACGGCGAATATGAGCCATCACTGTTTCTGATGAGACCACCCCTGACACGCGGCTAAATAGATTGTCTTCAAAAGCTGCCTGAGCCGATCGAATCAGGTGAGGAGAATCTGAGACGTAGTAGGCCACTCCCCAACCATCCGGATGGGATGAACTCTGGTTAGCCAGTGCATTATCCGCTCCAATCAGACTGCGGTGAACCTGGCTCTGAATGACGGATCGAAAGCCAAACAGGCGGCACATGTAAACTCTCCTTAAATCCTTATCGGTGGGCTGATACATAAAGTTAACACAAGCGACGAAGACGGACAACGCGCATAGTTTTCAATTGATAGGATCATTTGCCACGCCCTAAACTCTCTACTGCTCACGATCGAAAAACTTCGCAATACTTGAGGTCCTTCATGAGAATACTTTTCCCTACCATCCTCGCATTCGTTCTCCTCCTTGTCTCCCAGGAGAGTATAGCCGGTCGCGGTGGAGCTTCCGGGGCTGTAGTTGGCCAAGGCAAAGAGCCGGTGACTATCACCATCACCTCGCCCAAAGGTGGGTGGACTGTCGATCGCATGGTGAAAGTGGAAGGGGCGGTCAGTGACACCTCCGTCAATCCCATCACCATTAGTATTAATGGCGACCGCTATCTGATTCGCACCACCGGTGGCGAGTTTCGTAGAAAGTTTCCGGTCACTGCTGGCAAGAATGTCTTGTCCGTACAGGCGGCCAACCAGGCTGGCACGTTTAAGACGGCCAAGACATTTTATGCCAAGGTCAACCCGGTTCCTTTATTGGCTGTTTTGACCAGTGACACCGACAACGTCTACACCGATTTGCATATCTATGAGCCCGGTGCTGACCTGACAGATCCGGTCACGCAAAGTAAAGACCAACACGAACACATTTTTTGGGCCCACACCCAGTCCAAGACTGGGGGCAATTTTTACCTCAATGAACAGGCCGGAAGTTACGATCAGCCCGGCTATGGTCCTTACCTCTACACTCACAAGTCGCCTCCCCTTGGTGTTTATCGTGTTGATGCCAACTATTGGCCCAGCGGGGACAAAGCTCATGTGGTCGCTACCCTCAACGTGGTATTGTTTGGTGGCACGTCCAAAGAAGTGCGCAAAACAATTCGCAACCCTCTGGTGATGCCCGGCGAAACCGTGACCATGGCTTTTGTTCGCGTGGACAAAAACCAAATCGGCTACATCTATGCCCCGACCGCTGACCCCAAACCAAAGGGCACCTCGATTTGGCCGCAATGGGTGCTCGACTTCAATCCACGGCAAAAGAGCTCGGGCTCCGACTATGACGACGGAGAAGAGTATTGAGAGCCTTTGTCCTCATCTTCTTTATCCTCTTTCAACTCTTGGCCCAGGCGGACACCATGGGCCCAAGCCCTTACCAAGAGCAGAAATTGGCTCGTGCGGCTTTGCTGCTCGCTGAATCCATTACGGGGAACTGGGATCCTGGGCAACGAGATTGCGCCGGATTCATTCGCTTTGTCTATCGCACTGGCCTCCACCTTCCTTCTGATATTTGGAAAAACCTCAATGGCGAATGGACGGATTATGTCGGGGCCGCCGAATTGATCAGTGCCAATTTCAGCATTGCCACTCGTCAGCCTACCCAATCAGAGTTAGTCACGGGGGATGTTCTCGTCTACTACAATCCCACGAAACCTCCAACCGAAGCCTGGCATCTGATGATGATTGTTAAGGCACCCGACAAAGGATCTAACCAGGCGCTTGTGGTTTACCACAATGGTGACCGGGGACCTAAGGCGGCGGTCCGCAAAGTTCGTTGGTCCAATTTGTTCGATCAAACCTCTCTTTGGCAACCCACTCCCAGCAATCCCATTTTCCAGGGCGTTTACCGCTGGAGGGGCTGGTCCCAACCAAAGACCCTAAAATTAGAGATCTCTAATCTTAATAATAAGGACGCACCATGAAGCGATTACTCATAGGCTTTATCGGAATCACAGCTTTGTCTATTTGCCTAGCGGCCGAAGCAGACAGGCTGCCCGCACCTCGTCACAAGGTCCTACCTCAAGTGTCAGTGCGCTTTCGCGATGCTCATCACCTGCACCAGTTCTTTCATCAAAATTCGGGAGCCAAGAAGTTCTTGTCGTCCAACCTTTATCGCGGATTGTTTTACCGCCTCCATCCAGTATTTGGTCTTTTAGGGAGTGAGTACTCGGCCACCTGGGAAGGTCGGCTCTTAGACTACGTTTACGAGAAGACAATGTCAGGTCGCCCTTTGACTTTGGCTTATTTCCCCCAAAGAAATCTCAATTCCCCTTTTGGCTCAGCGGTAGCTGGCCTGGGAGACGTGGAACAAAAGCTCTTTGAGAGCTTATTGTCCCCTTTTGCCGGCGGAACCCACACCGTTCCGCTTTCGGCCAGTCAGGAGCAACAGGTTCAAAGTCTAAATGTTCACGGACAAAAATTTGCCAAAGGTTTAGACAAGGGATGTCTGGGCCTCAGCCGAGATCCCTATGTGGCCGCCTACCTGACAAGCTCCTGTTCCGAGATGAAGGCCGATGCTGTGATTGACATCAATATGTTGCAACTGCTGCCGGCGATCTCGGGCGTCTACAAGCGCTTTTTCTCCAGCGAAGGAAATTTAGCTGTGCAAATGGCCTGGGAGAACTCCTCTTCAAATTTTAAACCCATGCAAGTTGAAATGCCCGTGATCAGTAACCATCAGTTTAAAAAAGGAGCAATACCTAGTGGTTTTTTTAGCGCCCTACCTGCGTCATCTGTCCTGGTGCTTGCAGCCCAGATTCCAGATCCGGGTGGTTTTACTCCCGAAGCCGTAAAGACCTATCTGTCGGAACCGCCCTCCCAACGTCAACAGCGCGAGGCTCTAACACTTGGATTAGTCGCGTTTTGGCTGGATGAAAAGTTGGAGACCGCAGTCCTCATCGGCAAAGAGGCCAAGCCCGAGGAATTGGAGGGCTTTCGTGAACTGTACAATGACTCTTCTCTCTACGAAGTTCATTTTGCGCGGGTATGCAAACAGTTTGTCGGAGTTGCGGCATCGGCAGCGGCTGTTGAAGAGCTCAATCGCGCCTGCGCCGGCACCGTGCCCAATCTTTTGCATCTTTCTCAGTCCGCCGTTCAAAAGATTCACGGACAAAACAGTTCGGCTGCGATGTTGGTAAATTTCAGCGAGTTCCTTCATGGCACCTACCGAATGGGCCTCAAGAGTCTTGATGAAGGAAAGGAATCATCACCTGAAGTTAAAGAGGCACAGGCCATTCTTGGTGATCTTCCTTATTACTTTTTTGCAGGTGATGTGGACAACAGCTCCCTGGTCATGAAAGAGGTTCGCTAATGACTCGCTCAAAAATTCAGCTTTGCCTTCTCCTGTTTGTATTGAGTCTTACCCAGACATCCTGGGGGAAAGATCTCTATATGACTATTCGCCGGGATTTTGGCCCCAAGGAAACCCCGGAAGTGGAAATCAACTACAAGTCTGATGCACCTGTCACCTTTAGGCTGTTGAAGCCCAAAGACATGGCGGGTTTTATCGCCAGTCAAATCGATTTGCGCCGAGCCTGGAAGCAACCTAAGACAGAAGTCAATTCGGCTCGCTACCTGATTCAGGGCTTTAACAAATTGAAGATGGACACGGGATGGGTACGGGGTGGACTCAATCAGGATCTTAAGGTCAGTCTCAAGCCAAATTTTGGCGGTGGAACTTTTCGCTCCACGCCAAGCCCTCTCGCCTTAGGACCTAAGCAGTTTATTGCCACTCCTGATGGCTTTACTGTTGTCCAAGAGTTCACTTCCGTCCCGGAATCCCAGGACGAGGGAAAACCCTTTGATGTCCCTGGTTTTAACTGGTGGAATCCTCACCGAGAGAGCGCCCTCAAAACCCGAGTCGTCCATCTGCCTAAACTGGATCCTGGATTTTATGTTCTTCAGGTGATTCAGCAGGCACTTGAAGGGCAGGTGGTGTTGGCCATCAACGACATCGTTGGGCGACTGGAACAAACCTCCCATGAAGCACTTGTGTCCGCCACCACTCGGGACGGTGAGCCTCTGGCGGGAGCCAAAGTTCGGCTGCGCAATATCCAAGGGCAGTGGGTTGGCGAGGAAACCACGGATAAAGGTGGAACCGCCCGCTTTAAGACTGACAGCCCTCAACTCATTGCAACCATCGAAAAAACAGGAACCGCCATTATCGATACAGACTTTTTTGCCTCAACGGCAATCAGTCCCGATCTTTACCTCTATACGGATCGCCCGATGTTCAAGTCAGGGGAAAAAGTCAGATACAGAGGTGTTCTTCGCGAACAACACAGTGGTGTGAGTCAACTCATGGGCCAGACGGCAGCACGAGTGCGGATAGTCGATATTGACGATGGGCAAACTCTTGGTGAGGTCCCCGTCACCATTAGTGACTTTGGAACCTTTCACGGTGAGTTCACTCTCAATGATGACCAGGCCTCGGGAGTCTACCGACTGGAAGCATCGGTCGATGACAAAGCCCACATTGGTGAGTTTCGGGTAAAGGATTACGTCAAACCTGTCTTCTTTGTTAAAATTGACACCAGTCAGGAAACTTTAAAACCTGGCTCTCAACTGACAGCCACCATTAAGGCTGAACGCTATGCGGGCGGAGCTCCACCCGACGTGGTCTATCGCGCCCAGCTCTTTCGCGCCAAGGCCGACACCCCCCAATGGGTGGAAGATGCTGGAATGGGGGAATCCGGATCTGAAGTGACATACTTTTGGGATCAAACACCCAATCAATACAATCCACTGACTTTATTGACGACCAAAGATGAACTGAAACTCAACCGCAACGGTATAGGTGTCTTGACTCTTGCTGTTCCCTCCGACACCCCTGTGCAAAGTAACTTTGACTATAAGTACATGCTTAAAATCAGCGCCGAGGATGCCGACGGAAATCAGGCGGGAGTGTCCAAAACCTTTTTGGATATGAAGAGCGAGCTGATTGCCCAGGCACGAATGACCGCTTCCTTTGCCGGGCAGGGATTTCCCGCCAGCCTGAAGGTTCGCTCCGTATATCCATCAGGCAAGGCCTATGCGAACGCCCGCGGACAAGTTCAATGGACGGTGACCAGTTATGATGGTTCAAGTAAAAAATTAGACGATCGAGTCTTTAAAACGGATGAGAACGGTCGTTTTGAAATGCCGGTTCCCACCGAGAATCCCGGAGCCATTCAGGCACGGGTATACGTGTGGGATAAAAACGATGCTCCTAGTCGGGCCGACGTGGAGATGTTGGTGCTCAATCCCGATATTCGCCAGGGCGTGGTGCGTGTTCAGGATATGACCCTGCTCAGTCGTAGGGATTATTTCTTTCCCGGGGAAACCTCCAAAGGCCTGGTCATGCTCCCCGAAGGCTGGGGTCATCATGGGGGTAACAAAGGCACTCTTTACATCACCGTCGCCGGAGAAAAGATTTTTTCCCACCGGGTGCAGGCCGTGGACGGGCTGGCAACATGGATCGAAGAAAAGATTCAACCTGAGTTTGGCACCGGGGTTTACATAATTGTCGCCTATGCCGATCCCACCCGAGGTTGGGTGGAGAGAAAATTCTCTTACCGCATTCCGCAAAAGGACAAGCAGCTTAGGGTGAAAATGGCCTTTGCCCAGGGCAATGTCATGCCCGGACAGGAACAAACCGTGAACCTGACAGTCGTGGACGATGGTGGTAGGCCCGTTCACTCTGAAGTGTCCTTGTCTGTGGTTGACACCGCCGTCCTTGCTCTGCAGCCTGAGTTTCGTCCTCAGCTGATGGATTTCTTTTATCCTCAAGCAAAGTTGAACCTCACCAGCTTCTTTTCCAGCCAGTTCCAATCCTATGGCTACGGTGAGCCCCTGGCGACTCTGTTCAAACCCAACTACTGGTACTCAGCAGCCAAATCAGAACAAGAGAAGTTGCGTGAAGATGACACCGCCCACTGGGTGGCCAACCTAATCACCGATGATCAAGGTGCCGCCTCAACGACCTTCCGCATGCCAGCCAACCAAACCATTTGGGAAGTGACGGCCATTGCCGTCGACAAAAACGGGCGTTTTGGTGAATCTAAAGATGAGTTCCGCTCGCAAATGCCCGTATCCCTCATTTTAGCCATGCCCGCATTTTTGCGTCGGGGCGATTCCATGGAACCACGAATTTCCATTAGCAACACTAAGGACTCGGGGCAAACCTATGAGGTGAGTTATCAACTCGACACTCCAACAGAACTGAAGGTAGAGACACCGATGAAGGCTGCGGACAAACTGACGCCGGGAAAAAGCGTAGATCTGGTCGGCAATGCATTGCTCGCTCAACTTCCTGCCGAAGGTAAATCCATCAGCCTGACCAGCCAGATGCAGTTTGCCCAGAATAGCCTGAAGTTTGAGCATAGTCTGCGAACAATGGATTCGCGAATTCCGTCTTATGAATCCCCACCCGAAACCGAATCCGGATGGAAACTGAGTCAGTCCGAACAATCACCCATTCAATCGGTACGATATGTGGTGACCCAGGGAATTATGGGTACTTTGATGCCCTCAATGCGCTGGCTCATTGCCTATCCCCATGGGTGCGTGGAGCAGTCATTGAGCCGCACCATTCCCAGTTTGGTGATGAAAGATCTGTTTGAAGGCATCGACACCAACAAGTCATCGGTTGCGTCCACAGTGGGCGCTGTTGCCCTACCCACAGATGCTGGTTTTATTGCCAAAGCCTGGAACTGGTTTAAGGGACTGTGGATGCGGTTCATGAGCTGGTTTAGGGGTCTCTTCCAAAGAGAAACGATTCAAATCAAAATCCATCGCACATTTTCCAAACTCGTTGGCGACGCCCAGGAGTTTGCATCCGCCGGTCTAAAGAAGTTGGCTCTCTATCAAAACCGTAATGGGGCCTTTTCCTGGTTTGCCGGGGAAGGCGAAGGCGATTTGGATATGACCCTGACCGTTATGATGATGCTTATGAGTCACGAAAAACCCTTCTATAAGTCGGACGGATTGGATTTGGAAAAGTCCTGGTCCTGGATCAACCAACAATATATAGATCGCAATTCGGAGAGAGGAATAATCCTCACCTACATTCAGGCTCGCCTACACAAGGCCGGAACCGTTCAGTCCGGACGCTCTGATGCCGTATCACGAATAAATCAGATTGGCGCTCGTGCCAAGGATTTAGGCTTGGGCCTCCAGGCTTTGACCCTCTTGGCATTGGACAGTTTTGGCCTTCGCGATACCGCTGACGCGAAGGCCACTCAGCAACTACTCATCGCCAATCTACAAGGTGGAGTGACTGAGTTCTTTAATAACGGAGGGACTCCACAGTTGTGGCGCCCACTCCGAGCCTCATGGCAGGGATACCCCGGAAACTTCCTGTCGGATGTGGCTATTGCCGTTCGTGCCCTGCACAGTTTCGCTGCTCTCGACAATAACAACAAGTCCTCTTACATCACCATGCTCCTGCGCCAGTTTAATGGCTCTCACTTTGGGTCCACCTACGAGACCTCAATGGTTTTGCTCCATAGCAGTTGGTTGTTACAGGAGGACATGAATCGAAAGGCATCTGATCGCCCACCCACTGTGCGCATTGATGGCCAAGCCATTGTTGGAGACAAGATTAGAACTTTGAGTAGCCTCAGCGGATGGGAACTGGAAGTGGACGGCTCTCTATTGACAGCCGGTGATCACACCTTTGAGGCCGATCGGGACAAGTACCTCTCGGCTGATTTGCGCCTAGTGCGTATGCTTCCCATCGAACAATCTGCCCAACAGAGTCAGGGATGGGAACTTAAAAAATCCTATTACAAGATTGAAAATGGCGGGCACCTCCGTCGCCCGTTTGATCCCACAAAAGAGGGCGTTCGGGTTGGTGATTTACTCTTTGTCGAACTGGATTTTGGTCATCGGATGGATGGCCAGGGCTGGCGCCAAATGTACAGTCCTAGTCACTTCATTCTCCACGATGATGTACCGGCAGGATTTTTAGCCCTTGAGGAGGACAAGGAGTTTTCCGGATTTGCTTGGTACGATCCGGACAAGTCAAAAGGCCTGAGAATCCGTCGCATTGAGCAAGATCGGATATATTGGTATTTTCGTTACGATGACCGCTGGATGAGTAAGACCCGCAAGGTTGGGTATTTCCTAAGGGCCAACTACGGTGGGATCTTTTCTTCAGGCGTTGCCAGAGTAGAGGATTTTTATGACGAGAACAGCTTTGCTCAGACTGCCGGTAGCCGTCTGCGCGTGGCTCCTTATCAGCGCTGAAGCACTGGGATTCACACTTTCCTGGGATGGCAAGTTTTCGGCAGATCATGAAGTTCAGGGTCGCAAGGCCCTGACCCTTCTCGCCTCCAAGTGGCAGGCACTTTCCTTCGAGACTCTTCCTGCCGAGACCATCCAAATTCTGCCGCTGACGGATCGTCCAGCACTCACTCATGGCGGAAGATCTCTGCCAGGAAAGATCGCTCTCAGCCCCCTGTTGTCGGCAACCGATTGGCCTTCTGTCTTTGGTCATGAATTAGCCCATCAACTTTGGCTCAGCCACTGCGGCCCAACCAAGACCCAGGATGAGATCATTCACGAAGCCTTCGCACTATGGGTTTCGGACGACAGCCATCGCCTGATGATGGCCAACCACGATATCGCCTTCATCAGCCAGGCCCGGGAAAGACTATTGCGTCTCAAGGGTCGCCCTTTGGACCACCAGAGTGCTCAGTTGGATCAACTTGCACTCGCTCGCCTGATGACTATCGATGACGCCAAAGCCCAGTGGGCTCTTTTTTTCAAAACCCTTGTGCCTCAATGTCGATCCGCCGAGAAAATGCGTGATGAGTTTTGGAATTTGATCGCCAATGTCGATCATCAACAAAAACTAGGGCGCATCCACTATCTTTTACAGGACGGCCTCAGTGGCGTCACACTTTCCGCCCACAAACCCACACATCAGCCGTTCCCCATTGGATCAATTCTCAAGCCCTTGACGATTCAACTCCTACCCGCTCTGCGAGGTAGTCTTCCCTCTCGCGACGATCTCACTTGGCATTGCCCATCTCGTCCACTACGGACCCGACAGTGGAGTTGGAAGCAGGCCCTAGTGACTTCCTGCAATGGTTTTTTCCTCGATCATCCCATTCCGCAAAAGCAATGGAGGACCTGGCGCTCCTTTTGGCAGTTTTGGGATATGCCAATAAGGGCAAACTCCATGGGCCAGGCTATTGGTCTTTTTCCTGGCTTTGAGCTGAGCTTAGAGAAGGTACTCGCCGTCTACCAGTGGCTGGACTTGACCTCACCCGATATCATTGACGTACTACGGGACACACCTCTCTCAGGTACAATCGCCCGCGCACCCGATGCTCAGTGGTTTGTACGTAATCAAATTGCTCTTAAGACTGGATCTGTCAGGTCCAGTACTGGAGAACCCATTCACTCCTGGATCGTAGCCCTCGGCCCACGCAATCAGGAGGGAGTGAGCTCCTTTCGTGCGGTGATACATGGGGAGGGTCGGGCAACGACTCATTTGTTACCCGAGTTGCGACGTCTTTTGGCGCGCAGATTGTGGCAGCAATCAAATGCCGCCAAAGTGCAAGTATTGGGGTTGGTACCCCTTACTGACCTCCGCTTTTCTTGCCCAAATGGGGGACTGGGGCTGAAGCGCCCAATCGGTCAACGATGGACATTAGTGCGTCAGCCTAGGAACCCTATCCCTATGGGTAAAAACACAGAGTGGATGTGTTTGGGCACTCCCGGTCAACTGCATTTTAAGAGTCGCAAAGGGACTTTACTCACCCGCTCCTACTACGGACGCCTGAGAGTGGAGTCAGAGGATGTGCTGGAACAGATTCCGTCCTCCCCATTGCCAACGGACGGACGACGGTTTCGGGCCCGCCGGGGCTCAGCCGTCACCTTGATCACCAGCGAAGGGCATTACGCTGAACAAGTCCTTGCCTCGGAGTTCCCCAGGGGGCACGGAGAGACTCTTAAGGCTCTGGCCTTTGGCGTCCTTCACAATCTTCATCACAGTCCCCACCCGGATCGGCCTGTTTGCGACACAACTCATTGCCAGGTGTTTGCCCATCAGCATGGCATTGCTCATCACCTTGAAGCGAGAATTCGGGATTCTGTCGAAGATGTCCTCAATCGGCGTCAAAACATCAAGTTTGAAAAGGAATGGTTCTTTTTCTCTCTGGGTGGCTTGAAACCATGGAGGAAAAAGATTTCACCGAAGTTTATCGGTAAGGAATTGGCTCTTAATGGAGACATCAACGAAATCAAGCCTGGTCTTCACAAATGGCTGGTTTCCACAAAAGAGGGACAACACCTCAGGTTGAAGTGCGAAGATCTACGCAATCAACTCCGGCTTCTCAGTTGTCCAGATTCTGTTGAAAAAGAGCCAGGCTACTGGGCGTTTTCCGGTCACGGCCAAGGACATGGTAAAGGGCTCTCTCTGATTGAAGCCGACTTAGCGGCTCGGGCGGGGAAGTTGTTTCCCGAGCTTCTCCCCTAGTCCGCATCCATTTCTGTATACAGCGCAGAATTCAATTGAAACATATGTATAGATGACTTCCATACTGTATGATTTGGGGATGAACTCAGGTTCTCCAGTGAACAACAAGGTTAGATATTCACTATGAATGCCGGCCATCAGCTACTTATCGACCTCATTGTCATTCTTGGCTCCGCCACACTGGTGGCCACCATTTTTTATTCAATCCACCTCCCTCCGGTGGTGGGTTTTTTATTTGCCGGCATTCTCGCCGGCCCCAATGGACTGGGATTAGTAAAGACCCTGCCCAGTGTGGAAGTACTGACCGAGATCGCTGGCGTATTACTCATGTTCACCATAGGCCTGGAGATTTCTCTGCGACAACTCCTGGCGATGAAGAAGGTCTTGTTCGGCCTGGGACTAGGGCAGATGGCGTTGACCATGGGGCTCTCTGCCCTGATCTTTCACTTTGGATTTGGCTTTGGTTGGCCGCGGTCGGTTTTCTTTTCCTCTATTGTGGCATTGAGTTCAACGGCTGTGGTGCTGAAACTTCTGAAAGATAGCCGAAATCTAGACAGCCCACTCGGACAAACAAGTCTGTCAATACTGCTCTTTCAAGACATTGCCGTCATTCCCCTGCTTCTCATTCTTCCCCTCTTGGCCGGAGCCAAAGCCGCCCAAGCCACCGCGTCTCCTCTTTCACTAGAGACGATAGGTACCTTTGTTTTGACATCGGGTGGGCTTATTCTTTTTGTCCTCGTTGGTTCTCGATGGGTGGTTCCCTGGATTTTGGATCGGGTGGCCAAGACCCGCAGTAGTGAGATCTTCTTTTTTTCCATCCTTTTTATCTGCGCCGGCACAGCTTTTCTAATTGAGTTCGTGGGTCTGTCATTGTCCTTGGGAGCTTTTTTTGCTGGCCTGATGATTGCCAGCTCCCCCTATGGAAAACAGACCATGGCCGAGTTTACTCCTTTAAGGGATAACTTCTTAGGTCTGTTTTTCGTCTCCATTGGCATGCTTTTGAGTCTTCAGTTTGTCCAGGAGCACTGGCTCCAGGTCATAGCCCTTTCTTCTGGAATTTTACTCATCAAGTTCTTTTGCATCTTCGCCGTACTGTGGATGTTTGGCATTACTTCCACTGTAGGCATGGTCACAGCCCTCACTCTGTTTCAAATTGGAGAATTCTCTCTCATATTAGCTGACCAGGGACGAGGACTGGGCATGATGACCGACAAGCAGTACCAGTTCTTTCTAAGTGTGGCGATTATCTCTCTTGCCCTCACTCCAGTACTCTATCGATTGGCACCTAAACTGAGTTTTCAATCCAACTTGCGCTCTCTGATTCCCAGATCCATCAGCGAAGTGGCCCATCAACTTCGAGATCAGTGGGTAACCAAGGTTTCTGTAGACTCGGTCAAGCACGGCGCTGGTGAATTGGCGGGACACACCATTATCATTGGTTTTGGTATCGCCGGCCAAGAGGTTGCCTCGGCCCTAAAGGCTTTGGATCTTCCCTACCAGGTTATTGAGATGAATCCAGATACAGTTAAGGCGGCAAAAAAGAGAGGAGATCCCATAATTTACGGCGACGCCACCAAACACGAAATCCTAGAGCAAGCTGGCCTCGAGCGAGCACACCTGGTTATTCTGGTGGTCAATAGCCTTGATATCACGACGGCCGTCCTGAGAACCGTCCATAAGATGCGTCCTGAAATCGAAGTTCTCGCCCGCCTCCAATACCTGAGAGATCTGAACCAATTGAAAGCCAGCCAGAATGTGGAGCCTATTGTTTCCGAGTTTGAAACCAGTTTGGAGATCTTGGCCCGCACCCTTAAGGCCTATGGTGCCGAAGATCACCAGATTCACCAATTCACTCTTGATGCTCATGAACGCTTACAGAAAACATCTATGGGCCTGGCCCGATCCCATCGCATCAGCCTCAATTTGCCCGACTGGCAGATGTTTGCCAGCCTTTTTCCTATGAAAATCATAGCCGCAAGCCCAGCCATCGGGCAAAACTTGATTCAGCTGGATTTGCGTAAACAAACGGGAGCAACAATCGTGTCTGTGTCCCGAGAGGGAATGGGAACGACAGTTCCGGGTCCAGACTTCACATTTGAAGCCAATGATACCCTCTATCTCTTGGGTACATCCGACTCGATTCGCAGGACCGAAGCTTTAATTCATCCTCAGTCTTGACTTCAGCCCCAGCCCCCCTAAAGATCGGGTTGAAAAACCGGGGAATTAGGATGGCATGCTACAAAAGGGACTTCCACTTGCTCTCTGTCAATTGGTACTGATTGCTGGTATTCTATGGGTCACAAATCGATACCTGGAGAGTCAGAATCCAATAGCTGAGGACAACTACACTCATGAGATTATCCAGGATTCTAGTTCCACAGAAACCCGGATGGTAAATGAAAGCCTTCATATCGACACTTCTGATGGAGAGAAAACCATCTTTAGGACGACCAAAACGGAGGGGCGATTTGCCGACTATTGGCTGAGGATTGATCCCGATACCGGCCTTTACCCAACCCAGCCGCAGCACCAAGTTGTACTTCTGGGCTGCTCTTTTGTTCAAGGGGATGGTCTCAACGACGATCAGACTCTGCAGCGCTTGACTCAATTGAGTTTTAATTCAACAGAACAACAATCTACCGTAAAGACTATTTCCATTTCTAAAGGTGGGTGGTCCATCAACCACCTTTTTGAGCTCTTTTACAACAACAACCCAATTTTCAATCGTATCAGTCCCCGAGTGCCGACGACTTTTATATACTTGTACCCAGATTTTCATATCGACCGAGCCATAATGACATACTCCACATTTTTGTCTTCGCCCGAAAAAAAGTCCAAGTTCCCTGTAATTTCCATGACCAAAAGTGGAGACTTTAAAATTGAGGAGTTGGCTCAGGCATTTCCCCGACAGACCTCAACGCTCCAATTCCTCCATTCGGCAGGATTGGCCAGCTCGCAAATGGCCCTCCTGTGGAAGCCCATTTTAGAGCCTCTTCGCCTTTGGCGATTTGAGTCGGGACAACACGAAAAGAATGTTGCCCGTCGTATCGCCGAGTTCAAAAAAGGGCTTTTTTCCCGTTTTCCCAAATCGAATTTCCTACTTGTTCCCTACCCATTTCACTCAAGAATCAATGACGGTCTTTATACCGACCACGGGATTGAAATCTTTCGAATTGAACTCACGAGGGAGCAACAAGACTTACAGTCAGAATACTTTATCCCCTGGGATCGACACCCCTCGGGAAAACTCAACGCTCTCCTTGCAGAGGCCATCACCCGGAAGGTTGGTCATCCTTCCAAATGATGTCAACCGACCTCTGAATAAAAACTGACCAACCCTCCGTCCGGCCTGGCACCATCCATGCATTAAAGGTGAATTCTTGCTCATTAATAGTCTCACCCTAGCGATAAGAGGTTAAAGTGACTAAATTTGCATGTGCTCTAGTGCTCCTTTTCGCTACTGCATTGCCAAGTTTTGGCAATGAGCCTTGCAATGATTCGGGCCTGATCTACAAGATATGTTCAGATCAACAGGAGATATTTACTGGCGCGCTCGAACGTGCGAACGCATCTGATAAAATACTTCTTGTCAAATTTGGAGCTGATTGGTGCCCCTGGTGTCGGTCCTTGCACAAGATCTTTACCGATCCCGAATTCATAGCTCCTTTATCCTCCCAGCTAGAAGTTGTTGAGATTGGCGTATACCACCCTAAGTCGGCAGACAAGATTCCATCTGGAATAAAGGTCCTCGAAGATATCATCGCTCTTTCGGGACAGCAGGTTCAGGTCAATGGCGTCCCGTTTTTGGCTCTTTATAATCCCAAAAACCAAAAGGTGTTTTTTCAAAACACGGGTGAACTGGAACTCAATACCGCAACCTCTAAGGGCCATGACCGCAATAAGGTCAGTCGTGCTCTCCTCAATGGCATAGAGAGTATTAGATAATGAACGGAATACATCCCTGACGAAAAAGGAGTTCCCATATGTTACGATTGCTTCAAAGCCTAGTTCTATCCCCAGTTATGGCATTTGGTTTTTCAGCTCTCGGACAGGCGCAGATTTCAAAAGGCTTGTACAAAGGGGTCAGCGAGTTATGCTCTGATGGAACTGTTTATACTGGAGATACAGATGTTCTCACTTCAACAAGAAAAGATATTCAGTTCTCGATGGAGTTTCTTGATAAGAATCAAGTTCGCGTTGCTATGGCCAATGAAAAATCACCCGAAACATCAGGAGAGTATGTCGCTCGATATAGCTTAGATCCGGGCGGGGTGCTTAGGTATATAGAGGTTGTTTCGATATCATTTCCAGAAAATTCCTCTATGACTAAAGAGTCGATGGAAGCCTATCTTTTGCAGCTTCCTGCGGCTGTTATCAGTACCAATGGAATTCAATTGATCCTAAGTTCCCCAGGCTTTAATGGACACGGTCGGTGCACCCCTCCTGCCTTCACGATTAATATTTTTGAAAAGGTAAAGTAGTCAATACACATCAAAAAATGGCGACCACGGGGGGGAGTCGGGATGAGAGCCCCGCAGGCACAGCCGAGGAGCTAGGCTCGTCCCGACAAAAAACTTCTAGCTTTGCTGGAATTCCCACATAGATAAATGGCGACCACGGGGGGGATTGAACCTCCGACCTACAGTTTAGGAAACTGTTGCTCTATCCAACTGAGCTACGTGGTCCCATACCCTTAGAACTAAGGTTAAGACCCTGATAAGACAAGGGCTTTTTGAGGTCTAAAGGGCAATATTTTCTATATTTTTGAGTCATTTCACACCACGCCGGGCATCAATTTCTCTAATGTCTTCACTTCAAAGGGAATCATTTTCGCTTCCCTGCCCTTTTCGGTAGGTTGGGCCCCGCTGACGACTCCAATCGTCCCATCCACAAAACACCATTTCGAGGGGAAATGACATGAAAAAACTCGTACTCTTTCTTGCTGGCTGTGTGATTGCCGGCAATGCCACTGCCCGTTCCATTATTCCTGAGCCCTATGAAGGAAACGCTGAAATTGTTTCCTTGTCCCAAAACCACATGTTCCCACGCGCCACTGGATACGTGACCTTTATGCAAGGCTGCGGCGACCAGTTTCTGCGTATCGTTCAAACTCCTGGTGAGCAGAATGACTTGGGAATTCGCGAAATCAAAGTCGAAGTGAAGCTTTTGATCAACCCTGGCGCTGTTTGCTTGGCTATGCCCACTCCTGTGACCAAGGAATTCACTATCAATACAATGGATGGCCCCATTGCCCTGGTTAAGGAATTCTCCACACCTTTGAGCCAAATCGCCCTTGAGTGCACCAATGACATGCGGCCCGTTGACGGAGCCTTGACTCAGGTTCAGTTGGTGAAGCAAGCCAATGGCCGCTACAACGTGATCTACAATGTTGCCACTCCTGGCTGGGGAGCTCCTCCTGAGAATTCTTCAGTCGTATTGGCATCTAATCTGAAGTGCACATTTGCTCACAATGATGGCCTGCTGTCATCTTGCCGCAAGTCTTCCCGTGAGTTCCACGAGCCCACCAACTCTGGATTCACCTCCAAGAGTGTGCAAACCAAGGGTGTCTATGATAATGGCCGCGTCTACAAAGCTGACTCCATCGCCATCGAAGTCTACTCCCCAGAGTTGGCTGCCAATGAAGAAGGATATGCTTATCCTCCTCAGACTTACCCCGGCCGCGCTGAAATCAGCTTCAAGCTGAAGCAATGTGTAGCTCGTTAATCTCTTCTGAATTGGCTCCATTTGGGCCAAAATAAAAAAAGCCAGCCTTGAAAGGCTGGCTTTTCCAATTTACCCAAATTCCAGTGCTAAAGATCAGGCCGAATCCTCGTCCATCTCATCGTCGCTAATAGAGCCCAAGTTATACTTTTCAACCCGGTAGCGCATGGAGCGAAAGGTGATGCTGAGGAGCTTCGCCGCCTTCTTTTTCACGCCACCCGCAGCATGAATGGCTTTAACCAAAAGCTCCTTTTCAATCTGGCCCATGACTTTGTCGAGATCGATTCCATCATCTGTGATTTCAATCTCATGGCTTGATGCCAATTTTCTGCCGCTAGGGGTATTTACAAATGGGGGCAAACTTTCGGGTAGGATCGTCGCTCCACCTTCAAGGGCCACGGTGCGCTCAATGATATTTTCCAGCTCGCGCACGTTACCAGGGTAATGATATTTGCGCATCATATCCATAGCCTCTGCGCTGATACTTCCAATGGCCTTCCCTAATCTATCATTATATTTGGCGAGAAAGTGCTGTGTGAGCAGAGGAATGTCGTCGGTTCTCTCCCTCAGGGCGGGCATACGAATGTTGATTACGTTAAGACGATAAAAGAGATCTTGCCGGAACTCTCCTTTGGAAACCATGTCCTCCAGGTCCCTGTTGGTGGCCGCGATAATGCGAACTTCCACTTTAGTGTCATCTGTGGCACCCACACGACGGATCACCCTCTCCTGAATGGCGCGAAGAAGCTTCACCTGAATAGTGGGAGCAAGCTCACCCACCTCATCCAAAAACAGGGTTCCTCCGTCGGCCACCTCGAAGAGACCGGCCTTATCGGCAACAGCACCCGTAAACGAGCCCTTCTTGTGACCGAACATCTCCGATTCCATCAGAGTTTCAGGAATGGCTCCACAGTTGACGGTAACAAAAGGCTTGTCCTTGAGAGGGCCATTATAATGAATCGCTTTGGCCACCATCTCCTTACCCGTACCACTTTCACCGGTGACCAACACATTGGTTGGAGTTTGAGAAACTCGGCGAATCATTTCGAAAATCCGATGCATGGCCTCAGAGTTTCCAACGAGGTTTTGGAAACTGTATTCCCTAGTTAGTTCTTTCTTTAAAGATCGGTTTTCAACTTCCAAGCTCTGACTGCGAAGGGCATTGGCAATGTTGATCCGGACTTCGTCGATCTTGAAGGGCTTGGTGAGGTAGTCGTAAGCACCAAGCTTCATGGCCTCCACAGCGGTTTCTGTAGAACCAAATGCCGTGATCATCATGAACAGCATGTCAGGGAACTGATCCTTCACGTGGCGAAGCAGCTCAATACCTGTCATGTTTGGCATCTGCAAATCAGAAATGACCATATCGACGGATTTCTTTTTGAGAATATCCAGTGCCTTTTGGCCATCTTCCGCGCAGGTGACTTCGTACCCTTCTTTGCGCAACATGATGTCTAGAAATTCGCGAATAGACTCTTCGTCGTCGACTACCAGAATTCTTGGTTTCATCCGTTGACCCCTCTTACGTTCACTTTCCATTTTCCAATGTATCTCAAGGATTTACAACCCATAACCAGTCAGAACAGGTCCCTGTAGCTCGACGGAAGACTAGCCGCTTAAGCGATGTGACGCTTGGGAGGGAGAGTCTTTTCACCATCGGGACTGGGAAATTCAATAACAAAGGTCGTACCTTTGCCAATTTCACTTTCCACCACGACACTGGCGCCATGACTTTCCAAAATCTTATGGGATATGGCCAAACCCAACCCGGTTCCATTGGTTTTGGTTGTATGAAAAGGCTCGAAGATTCGGTCTTTGTTCGCGACGTCCATGCCACAACCACTGTCTTCAATGCGCAGCTGGACCTTGCTAGCTAAGTCCAAATCTACCGTGGAAACCCTAATCAACTTACTCTCACTTTTATCCATGGCCTGGTAGGCATTCATCACAATATTGAGCAGGGCCTGTTTCAATTTGTCTTTGTTTCCAACAATCAATCGCGCTGCTTTGAGACTGATATCCTGCTCAACCCCTTGGGGTAAGGTGGTGCTATTTTTGACGAATTCCATAATATCCTGAACGAGGTTGTTCAAATTGATCGGGTCCTCAATTCGAGTCTGTGGTCGAACATAATCCAGAAACTCCGAAATCAAATGATTAAGTCGATCGATTTCACGCAGGACAATATTCATCAGCTTTTTGTCCTCTGCACCATAGGCATCTGAGCTGGACAAAAGTTGAATGCTACCACTAATAGACGCCAATGGATTGCGAATTTCATGGGCAATACCCGCAGCCAGTTGACCCACAGCCGCCAGCTTCTCCTGCTGGCGCATGGCATACTCCAGTTTTTTTACCTGGGTCATATCCTGAAAGGTCATGACATATCCCACGGCTTCTTTGGAACTATCCCGCAGCGGCCCCAGGGTCAGCTCAATAATGGCCTTCTCATTGCGAAAATTGCGATAGAGAAGTTCCAACCGAGTACTGGGGATATCTCCTCGGGCGATGGGTGCGAGATCTACTGATTCATATATCCCGGGAAAAAGCTCGCCAAGAGGTCGCCCCAGGAGACGACTATCTTCCAAAATGGTATTAGCCGCCTGATTCACTTGGGTAATCACTCCATCTAGGCCCATGGTTAACAGGCCGGTTGCCATATTATCAACAATCATTTGATTCAGATCTCTGAGGGCTTCAATATCCTTTTGCCTCTCTACGAGTTCTGAACCCATGAAGTTCAGCTGCTCACTCAAAAGGCCTCCAAGGTAGGCCACGGCAAAAAAGGCAATGTTGTTAAGACCCACTGCAAAATAGAGATTCTGCCCTTGCGCTGAAGGCCCCACGATCATCAAAAAGCTGAATAAAATAGATGTCCACAAAGCCAACAACAAAGATCCACGCTTTTGAAAAACCAGTCCGCACAAGATGATATTTACCAGATACAGGAACAAAAAGATCGATTGGCTGGTTCCCGTGTAATAAATCAAAAATGTGACGAACAAAGCGTCGTAGGCAAACAAGGTCGAATTGATCCAACCATGCCACCCTTCCATTTCATCAAAAAGAAACAGGTAAATGGAATTCAGTACAAAGGAAGTCATGAGAAGGACATAGAAGGGCAGCCACACATCCAGACTGATAAATGGGCCCTGACTGGCTTGAAAGGCCAGAGCCACTACAAGAATGGCAATCAAAAAAAGGACTCGACTGGCTTCAATGACCAACAGCCGTCGCTTTTCCGTACCAAGTCCCATGGACTCGACAGGCTCAATGTCAGTGACCAAATTAAGAGTAGCCATTTTAGTCTGACACCACGCTGGCCAGATTGAAAATCGGCAGATACATAGCGACAACTAGAATTGCGATAATGCCGCCTAGGAAAACCATCAAAAGGGGTTCAATCATACTCGTCAGAGTTTCTGCTGCCTGCTCCACTTCATCTTCGTAAAAGTCAGCGATCTTTCCCAACATGGTGTCCAAGTTACCAGTTTGCTCCCCAACCGAAATCATTTGCACTACCATGTTGGGCATATGCTTTTCAGCTTTGAGGGGCTCAGCGAGAGTCTTACCTTTGGACACCGAATCCTTGGCTTTTAGGATGGCATTCTCAATCACCCAATTGCCTGCGGTGTTGGCGGCGATTTCCAGCGAGTCCATGATTCGCACACCGGCTTGCAGCAGTGTGGAAAGGGTTCGCGTAAATCGAGCAATGGCACCCTTTAGAATCAAATCCCCAAAAATGGGGATTTCCAAAAACACTGCATCTAATACCTTTCTGCCGTCCGGGGTACCATAATAGACCTTAAAAGCAATGGGCACCCCTATCACAATACCCAACACAATGTACCAGTATGTCTGAACAAATTCGCTGGCATTGATCACCCATTGAGTTAGCATGGGCAATTCCTGCCCCAAGCCTTCAAACATATCCACAAACTGGGGAATCACAAAAACCAAAATCCCCGTGATGACGGCAAAGGCAACGACAACGATCGCAGCAGGATACCAGAGGGCTCCCAGAATCTTGCCCTTCATCTTCACTGATTTTTCAATGTACTCAGCAAGACGGTTCAAAACGCCATCGAGCACACCACCCTCTTCACCGGCAGTGATCAGATTCACATACATGCGATCAAACACGTGGGGCTGATTGGCCATAGACTGAGCCAGTTGCTTGCCCTTCTCCACGTCATCGACAATTTTTTCCAGTGCACGACCCATGGCCGGACTTCTTGCTCCCTGAATAAGTGCTTCAAGGCTTTGCACGACCGGCACACCAGCCCCGATCAAAACTGCAAACTGGCGGGTAAACACCTGCAGATCTTTAGGATTTACCTTATCGCCAAGAAGTTTAATCCCCTTACCTTTGGTCTCCTCAGAACCCCTAGCTGCAACCTTGATGGGAATCATTTTTTGGGCGCGGATCTTAACGCGAGCCTCGGCCTCGTTGGCGGCGTCAACCTCACCCTTAACAAATTTCCCATCAGTGGCTTTCGCCTGAAAGTTATAAACTGGCATAGTTCAAAGTTGAAAATAACAAACCTGGACTATCAAATTCCGGCTTGCTTCAGCAATTTATCCAGCTCTTCCGGATCTGGTGTAACAGAAAAAGCACTACGAATATCAACCTTACGTTTTAGAATTAGATTAAGAAGAGATTGATTCAAAGTAATCATCCCAGTCTTATCCTGTCCAACCTGCATCATACCATAAACCTGATGAAGCTTGTTCTCCCTGATCAGGTTACGAATTGTCGTGTTCATCAATAGGAATTCAACAGCAGGAATCACGCCACCCTTGGTACCAGGAATCAGCCGCTGACTGATGACGGCGTTAAGGGTAAAACTCAGCTGAACACGAATACGCGCCTGTTGTTCGGCGTTGAAAACCGACACAATACGATTAATGGTTTGCACAGCCGAGTTGGTATGAAGGGTGCCGAAAACCAAATGACCTGTCTCGGCAATCACTAGGGCGGCCTCAATGGTTTCCAGGTCACGAAGCTCACCCATCAAACAGATGTCTGGATCTTGGCGCAACACTGCCTTAAGTGCCGAACTGTAACCCAGGGTATCTGAACCCATTTCACGCTGGTTAACAATACAGTTTTTATGGCCATGCACATACTCAATCGGATCTTCAAGAGTGATAATGTGACCACGTCGTTCCCGGTTAATTTTGTCGATCAAAGCAGCGATGGTCGTCGACTTACCTGACCCAGTGGGGCCGGTCACCAAAACCAATCCAGAGGGGAAGTTAGTCACCTTTTCGACTGAGTTCGGAAGAGACAACATCCGCAAATCCGGTATATCCAGAGGAATACGACGGAATACCCCAGACACAGCTCCCCTTTGAAAGAACAAATTGGCGCGAAAGCGAGCCATGTTCTTGATGCCAAAGCTGAAGTCGATTTCCTTGCGCTCCTCAAAGCGACTTTTCTGCGAATCTGTCAAAATGGAGTAGCAGAGTTTGCGCGCATCGTCTGCCGATAGATCTCTGGTTTTTACTCGTACAATTCTTCCGTCGATCCTGAGTACAGGTGGAGAGCCCGCCACAATGTGTAGGTCCGATGCCCCTTGCTTCACCGCTGCCTTCAGCAGCTGGTGGAGTGTAATCATACATAGTCTCCAACCGACGAATTCATCACTTCTTGGACTGTTGAAAGTCCATGCCGTAACTTCTGTAGAGCGCTTTGCCGCAAACTCATCATCCCCTCAGCAATCGCCAGGCGCTTAATATCCTGTGGTGTCCCACCCTTTAGTACGATCTCTTTGATCCCGGTCGTCATCTTCATCATTTCATAGATCGCGATCCGGCCGCGAAGACCCGTACCATTACATTCTCCACAACCTTCGCCTTTTTTCAAATCTTTAAATTTATCAAGGTCTTCCTCTCTCACTCCTAATTCAATCAGGGCTTCCGGAAGCACACGATGGTCAGTGGCACAACTATTACAGATCTTTCTCATCAGTCGCTGGGCCACAATCAAACTAGTGGATTCGCCGACCATAAATCCGGGGACCCCCATATCGAGTAGACGAGTGACTGAGGCAGGCGCGTCATTGGTGTGTAGGGTGCTCAACACCATGTGACCAGTGGAGGCCGCCTTATAGGCAATATTCGCTGTATCCAAATCTCGAATCTCACCAAGCATAATGATTTCAGGGTCTTGACGCAGGAAGGCTCGGAGGATGTCAGCAAAACTCACTCCATAATCGGGAGCTGCCTGAACCTGATTGATACCATCAAGGTTAAACTCGATAGGATCCTCGGCCGTTGAAATGTTGCGACTGGGCTGATTCAACTCGGAAAGGGCTGAATACAAAGTGGTCGTCTTACCACTGCCCGTTGGTCCAGTTACCAACACCATGCCCTGAGGCAGGTAGATGGCTTCTTTAAACAATTTGAGCTGAGCCTCATCCATTCCCAATTTGGTCATATCCACGTTGAGGTTGGATTTGTCCAAAATACGCAACACGATTTTTTCACCAAACATTGTGGGGACGCTGTTCACACGAAAATCCACCTCGCGACCGTTTTTTAGACGAACCTTCAAACGACCGTCCTGAGGACGGCGCCTTTCAGCAATGTCCATCTTGCTCAAAATCTTGATTCGGCTCACCACCGAAGCCGCAGTACCGGGAGGCGGCTGAGTCTTCTCATGAAGAGTACCGTCAATTCGAAAACGAATGCGAAAGCGCTTCTCATAAGGTTCAACGTGAATATCTGAGGCTTTTAGTTTGATCGCTTCTGCCAACATGGCATTCACAAAGCGAATAATGGGGCCGGCATCTGCCGCCATTTCTGCATCTACAAGCTCAGCGCTGGACTTGCCACCGGTGAAAGATTCATCGGCCTCGACGATTTCTGACATGATTGAATCAAATCGCGCAGAGGTGGCACCGTAGTACTTCTCAATCGCCTGGGCAATGGCGGCTTCTGATGCTACCACCACTTCAATTTTACAGCGGGTCAATAGCGCCAAGTCATCTTTGACGAAGATGTTACTCGGATCAGCAAAGGCCACCACCAGGTTTTTTCCTGCCAAAGTGACCGGGATCACCATATGCTTTTCGCATACCTGGCGTGAAACCAGCTTGGTGGCTTCATCATCGATTTCAAATGAGGTGAGGTCGATGGTCGGGACATTAAACTGCTGACCCAAGAACTCGGCCAAGTCCTTTTCTCGCACGTAGCCCATGCGGACCAGAGCCGCCGTAAGGCGCCCTCCACCTGACTTTTGCTCCTTTCGAGCTTGTTCCAACTGCTCGTAGTCAATCAGGTTTTCTTTGACAAGGAGCTCACCCAAACCTTTTCTTTTTGCTGCCATCTTCCAACCTTTCCAAACAACCCAAGTCTGGACATAAGTCTGTGCATTTGGACAGAAATTGCTCTTTCTGCCGACTCATTTATCGGTGGATGAGAAGAGATATTTTACGGTCCTGTTTCAGATTGATTCGTAGAGGAGGGACAATTTTCTCGCAGCAATTTTTCCAGTGATTTAAGGTAGCTATTTCTGTTGATTTCGTGGCCAAAGGCCCATTCCGCCCAGACCACGTCCACCCAACTGGCGATTTCAAATCCTCTCACCACCCGGGTGCCAATTTCCTCAGCTTCCCGAACCAGGGCGGTTTCAACCGGAGTCATCGTCATATCCCAGACCTCGCCACCTGGCTCGAGAAAGTTGAAATACAACAGCTCCTTGACCAGCTCGTTTTCCGGAATATAGGGGGTTGTGTTGATCATGATGCTGTTAGTTCCAGGCAACATAATGAGTTGATTGACGGGAATAAACTCAAAGCGAACGCCGAAGTAGGTTTTCTTTAGCTCGGCAATCATGTCGATTCCCTGATCATGAAATTGATTGGTGATTTTGATATGCTTAAAGCCAATCTTGACCAAGCTGGCAATGGCAATCCGGGCCGCAGCGCCGGCCCCCACAATCAACGCAGTCTGAGTGGTATTGAGATGGTCACCAAACTCGCGAAGCATATGGTGGAAGGCTGAGTAAAGGGCCGAGCGGGTCCACCATTTACCGTGGGCAGGGACTAAACAGTCGGCGGAACCCAAACTCATCATCAAGGCCGGTTCATGGGAAAAATGCCGAGTGATCGACTCACCAAAGGGACTACCAATTCTAATGGCCGCACATTTTTCGGTAGCAGCGTGAAGAGTCTCAGAAAAATTGTCGATGGTGGTTTCGGAGGGCTCGTATCGATTGCTCACGCCCTGTTCGGTTAAAATATTCGAAAGCATCTGCCAGCGATCATGCTGGGGACTTACGGAGATTTCGGTCCATAATCTTTCTTCTTTTGGTTTCGCCAAAACTCCAGAGCCTCCTTCACGTCACTCTGAATCTGTTTTTTCAGTTCCTCGACGGTGGCGAACTTCTTTTCTTCCCTCAGCCGAAGATGAAAAATCACGGTGATCTCTTTATTATAAAGGGACCAGTCTCCCTCTGCTAGTAAATGAGTCTCCACCCTCAGTCCAGAATCCTCTGGCCTGAGGGTCGGGGCCACGCCAACATTTGTTACCGCGGGAACGGATTGGCCCGAAGGGATCAGGACCTCAGTGATGTACACCCCCGAGGCCGGTACCAAAGTCTCCAAGTTCTCAATGTTGGCCGTCGGAAATCCCAACCCCCGGCCCTTTTGCTGACCTTTTGACACCTGCCCTTTAACGGCAAATGGCCGACAAAGTAATGGGGGAATCTGCGCCATGCGCCCTTGCTGAACCAAATTGCGAATCCGCGAACTCGATACTATTTCACCACCCTGTCGAATGGGAGGAAGAACTCGCAACTCAAACCCCTGTTGCTTTGCGAGCCGGTCGAGAAAATCCAAATTCCCTTTTCGGCCGGCACCAAAGTTAAAATCATGGCCAACAACCAAAACCTTGGGATTCAGCTTGGGTTGAACTTTCGCTAGCCAAAATTCCTCTGGGTCCATGGTTGCCAGGTCCTGGTTAAACGCCTCCACCACCAGCCAATCGAGCCCCATGATTTCGGCCTGATGAAACAAATCCTCTATGGGAAATAGACGTCTCAAACGCTGATCCGGCTGCAAAAACTGGATGGGATGAGGGTCGAAGGTCAGCACCACCGACACCAACCCCTGGCACTCGGCCTCCCGTAAAATCTCCCCAACCAAGGCACGATGCCCCAGGTGAAGGCCATCAAAACTGCCAATTGTGAGGGCTGATCCGCGGGCAGGAGGGATTAGACTGGAGCTGAGGCCTTTTACGAGTTTCATGGCTGAGAAAATACCAACTTTTTTCTTCTAACCCATTGATTTTTTTTAGCAAAATTGATACATGGCGTTAACATGAAAAACCCCTGGATAAGAAATGTAAAGGCGAGTCTCCTCTTATGGATTCGCTACATCTGGAGAAGGAAAGCCATTTGGCTTCGCGCTCTATTAGCCTTGGTGATCGGGGTGGTGCTGGTTTTTCTCGACGAAAGCACCAATTACGATTTGCGATTTCAAATCCGCGGACAACAGACTCCCAATCGAAATATTGTTCTCCTGGAGATCGAGCAGAACGAGTGGATTGATTTTCATGGACGCAGTCGCAATCTCATCCGGCCACTGAAGGAAATCACATCCCTAACGGACAGTTTTTTCTGGAACGAAAGAACCTGGCGGATTTTGCTTGAACAGCTAATGGAAGAGGCGCCCGAGCAGGTTGGGATCAGCTACTTCTTTGGGCGGAACCTAAGAAGAAGATCCAATCTGTCTGCTTACCCGAAAGTGTTTTCCGATGAGAGGATCGTCTGGTCAGCAAGTCAGGACAGTGAGGGACGAGCCCTATTTCCCCCGTTTACCCGCAACTACTCACTGGGAACGGGTCTCAATGAGCTTCGCGCAGATGAAGATGGTGTCCTTCGTCACTTTTCAAGCTCCTTGGTGCAAGTCCCCCACCTGACGCAGCGGTTGGCGTCCACCCTGGCAAAGTCCCAAGGAAATGAAGTTCAATTTGTTTCCGGCGAGAACTACCTGGTGAACTTTCAGGGAAAGAAGAGTTCCTATTCACGCGTTGGATTTAGGGAATTTCTTGATGGACGTTATCCTGAAAACTTTTTTGTCGGAAAGACTGTGATTATTGGCAGCCGGGATACCCAGGGTCACCGCTACCGAACACCTGTGGGCGAGTTAAGCCGAGCTGAAGTGATGGCCCACATTACCGATAACCTCTCTCGAAACAGATGGATCAAACGCCCAGCCAAAGGGTGGATGGTCCTTTACCTGTTCCTGTTGCTGGTGATCTCCATTTGGATTCAGTTTGCCTACCCTCAATCCATTGCCTTCGTATTTACCTTTTGGCTGGGAACGGCCGCAACGGCACTGTCTCTCTGGGTGTTCGACACCTTTTATTTGTGGATCCCCATTCAAGCCGTCGTGGTTCAACTTTTCGCCACCTATATCATGTTCCTGAGTTACCACCTAACCGTGAACGAAAATCTCAACTGGAGATTGGAGCAAGAGAAGAAATATCTAACGGAAGTTGAAGAGATGAAGAACAACTTCGTCTCGCTTTTCAGTCACGATCTGAAAACACCTATTGCAAAAATCCAGGCCATTTGTGACCGCCTGCTCACTCAACACAGAGAGGATCCCTTAAGAAGGGACCTCGCCGCCCTTCGTCATGAGAGCACGGAGTTACACAAATACATCCAAAAGATCCTCCAGATCACAAGAGTTGAATCCAAAGAGTTTAAGCTCAACAAGGAGGCTTCTGACATCAATGAGCTGGTGGTGAATGTCATCGATCAACTTCGCCCTTTGGCAGCTGCGAAAGACATACAGCTTGATACCAAATTAGAACCCATGTTTTTAATTGAAATGGATAGTATTTTGATTCGCGAGGTGATACTCAATCTCATTGAAAATGCGATCAAATACACTCCTGACGGAGGCACGGTATTGATCCTCTCAAGAGAAGAGGATGATATGGTGAAGGTGGTGATTCAGGACACTGGAGTGGGAATCTCTCCTGATGAACAAACCCGTGTTTTTGATAAGTTTGTCCGCGGTCAACAGCACAGCCTAAACACCAAAGGAACCGGCCTAGGACTCTATCTGGTCAAATACTTCATCGAGCTACACGGAGGCCAGGTCAAAATGGAAAGTGAATTGGGCAAAGGAACTCGATTTGAGTTCTCTCTACCAGTCGATACGAGCGATGAGGAAAATGAGATAATCGGCCTTGGAGGCCAATTGATTCCAGGAGAGGTCTAATGATTGACCAGTTAAAAGCCCTAATAGTGGACGATGAAAGCGAACTGCGCAAAACAGTGGCCGCCATTTTGGAAAGTAGTTTTCAGGATGTTTCTTTCGCCATCACTGAAGCTGAAAATGGCGCAAAGGCTCTCGAAGAGGTCAAAAAACAGGAATACGACATTGTCCTGATGGACGTGCGCATGCCTGAAATGGACGGGCTGACCGCCCTCAAACTCATCAAAGAGCAGGACCCTCGCACATTTGTTGTGATCATGACTGCCCATAGTAACTTGAAAGACGCCGTCGAGGCGATCAAGTGTGGTGCCTATGACTACCTTGAGAAGCCCGTCCAACCCGAAAAACTTAAGGAGCTAGTGCAAAAGGCTCTGGATGCCCGTGAGCTGGTTTCAAGTCTCGCACTCTCAAATCCCATTCTTGACGACGATGTGGATAGCGAGTTTGTCGGCTCTTCTGAAAAAATGCGCGAATTGTTTGATCTTATTTCCCGCTTAAGCCAGGTGGACACCACCGTTTTGGTGCGCGGTGAGAACGGGACTGGTAAGGAGCTGGTTGCCCGGGCCATTCACTTCAACTCCCCCCGTAAGCATGGCGACTTTGTTGCGATTAACTGCGGTGCAATTCCTGAGGATCTTATGGAGTCCGAACTTTTCGGTCACGAGAAGGGCTCCTTTACTGGAGCTGTTGAACGTAAGATCGGGAAGTTCCAATTAGCAAATAAGGGAACTATTTTTCTCGATGAAATTGGCGAGCTTCGCCCGGACATGCAGGTAAAGCTGTTGCGGGTACTCCAGGAAAGAAAGTTTGTACCAGTTGGTGGAAACCGGGAAATTAAGACCAACGCAAGAATCATTGCTGCCACAAACCGAAATCTGGAGAAAATGATTGAAGAAGGCAAGTTTCGTGAAGACTTGTTTTACCGCCTGAATGTCATGCCTTTGTTTTTGCCTCCCCTGCGTGAGCGTCTGGATGACCTGCTTGGTTTGGTCGAGTACTTTGTACGTCGGTTTAACCGCATTCATGGCCGAAAAATCCTCGGCGTCAGTGACGAAGCCATGTCCGTTCTCAAGTCCTACCGCTGGCCGGGAAATATCCGGGAGTTGGAAAACGTGATTGAGCGAGCATTTATCATCGAATCTGGTACCACCATCACCAAGGAAAATCTTCCTGAGACAGTACTTGAAGCTAGTGAAGAAGGCGATCAACATTTAAATTTGCCTAGCTACTACTCTGGCCCCATGGATTACGATCGTTTTAAGGAAGAGTCCGAGAAGGAGTTTATTACTGCAGCCTTGTCGGCCAATCAGGGACGCATCAATAAGACTGTTGCCGAAGCAAATATTCCTAAGAACACCCTACTTCGCAAGATTAAGAAGTATGGTATTAACGTCAAAGAGCTCAACCGCGAGTAGCCGATTGGATTGGATTGGATTGGACTAGCCTGGCCCCCTGGACCAGGCTTTCAACCTTATCTACAATAGTCTTATCTCCCATAGTCCTAAGACTCTGGTATTAAGACTTGACCTGAGTCTTGAAAACCTTCCTTCAAAGGTCGAGGTTTACCCGACTTTCTTACAGAAACCCCTCGACCTTGTTCCGGATATTCTCGACTCGACTTCAGCTTGTACTCGACTCGCCGAAAGAGTGGTTGTCACAAGGGCCAGACTAGACTGGATCACTGGACCTTGTGGGGCTTTTTACACAACTACTTTCTATAGGGAGGATACCATGGGTATCAGAGTCGCCACCAATATCGCTGCTATCAACGCACAACGAACAATGGCTTCCAGCCAAAGACACATCAACACCAGCTACGCACAATTAAGTAGTGGTAGTCGAATTACCAAGGCTGCCGACGATGCTGCCGGCTTGTCTATCAGCGAGACTTTAAAATCAACCATTCGCGGATACCAGCAGGCTCAACGCAACTCCAATGATGGAATTTCAATGATTCAGGTGGCTGAAGGCGGATTGGGCGAAATTTCCAATATTTTGACTCGTCTGCGAGAATTGGGCGTACAGGCGGCCTCGGACACAGTCGGAGATGATGAGCGGGCATTTGTGAATAAAGAAGTCCAGCAACTTAAGTCTGAGATTCAACGTATCGCCGAATCCACTAGGTATGGGAGCGCGAAACTCCTAGATGGATCAGGGGCCGAGTATGCCTTTCAAATTGACATCAATAACGACGACTTTCAGGACCGGATCGCTTTCGACTCATCAGAACAGAACGCTACTCTCGATGCACTAGGCGTTGAAGGTTTTGACTTTTCCGACAAAATGGACGCACGGGATGCTCTGGCCACTCTCGAAGAGGCTCAGAAAAATGTAAACGGAATGCGTGCCAACCTTGGTGCTATCCAGAATCGTCTGGTTTCGACGTCAGAAAACTTGGGTGTCGCGGTTGAGAACTTCTCCGCTGCTAACAGCCGGATTCGCGACACAGACATGGCCCAGTCTTCTGCAGAGCTGACTCGTAACAGTATTCTGCTAAATGCTTCAATTGGAGTTCTGGCTCAAGCCAATCAAACTCCCTCTGCGGCACTAAGACTGTTGTCCTAAACCAGGATTTGAATTGAGTTTTGATTCCTTATAGACAAAAAGCCCTCCGGGGCGGGAAGGCGACTCCCGCTCCGGAATTTAAAGGGTAAGCAGGCGCAGATAGGCCAATACTTCGTCAGCCAAAATAGTCGTCATACACTCATGAGTTCCAATCGGACATTCGAGGGACCCATGCTTACCACAAGGACGACAAGGAAGTTCCCTCTGCATCACAACGACCCGATCCTGCCAGGGACGATATCCGAGGTCGAGAGTTGTTGGTCCAAACACGGAGATGGTCGGTAGTTCTGCACAGCTAGCCAAGTGGGCCGCGCCACTGTCATTACTGATCAATACCCGGGCTGCGGTCATAAGAGCAAAAGTTTCCCATAAAGACGTCTTACCCGCCAAGTCCACAATTCCAGGGGAACTGCCTGCAATCCTAGCACAAATCTCCATTTCACTGGGAGTTCCGGTCACCACTACCCGCCAGCCATTTTCAACTAATGTTCTAGCGATTTCCGCATAGCCTTCGGTCGTCCATCGTTTCGTAGGCCAAACGCTCCCGGGAGCCAGAATCGCAATTTCCCTATCTTTCTCACTCCCGACCAACGAAAGGACCTCTTGCTTGGTCCTCTCCAGATCCGCCTGAGCCTTTTTACTGAGTCTCCCCTCACCGATCAAACTCATGGAGCACCACTCAGGAATTGATCCTGATTCCATTGCCTGCCAAACATCCTGGCGATTGGGGTTTTCAAATCCCGTAAGCTGAGACAAATCCTCGGCCAAAGCCAAATCATGATGAGACAGGAGAGAGAGTTGTCGAATAGCATCGGGCCAGGACATTTCGCGTCTCACCCGCTTTTCAAAAGCCCAAACGTTCCACGAATTGGCAAAGCCCACTCGCTCTTTGGCTCGAATCTGGCGCATGATGAGCGCCGTCCTCACCGACTGGTGAGAACACCATACTTTTTCATATTCAACTTCCCGGAGCTCTGAAACCAGAGTCTTGTAAGGAGACCGGCCCTCCCCCTTTTTGACTTCAAAGGACTTGTCGACAAGGCCCGATCTTTCGAAAAAATCACCAAATCCCTGCCGACAAACCAGGTGCAACTGTTCTCCAGGAAACTTTTGCTGAATCCTCAAAATAAGGGGAATGGATAAGAGCAGGTCGCCGATGAAGGCTGTCTGGTAGATGAGGTTCGCCACTCAATTCCTTTCCGCACGCCGGAGAGCAAATCATTCAAGGCGACCCGATCGTAACACATTTCTGAACGGTTACAACTGCGCTTCCAACAAGGGCCACAGCGGACCCCGGTATGAACAATCACCCCTCTATCGTAAAGATCAATTTCATGGGCACAGGTCGGACCAAACCAGGCCACCACCCACTTTCCCAAAGCGATCGCCATATGCATTCCCAAACTGTCCCCAGAGACCACAATGTCACATGCTGCCGTACTGACAAGACCATCTCTTAAACCCGCTCCGGTCGGAGATTGAATTACCGGATATCCCACGCCAATTAGTCTATTTCGTTCATCGTCCTCAGGTCCACCAAGCAAAACTACGCGAATCCCTGAAACCTTGATAAGGTTAGCCACCAACTCTCTCTGTCTCTCAATGCTCAATTTCTTGTAAGGAATAGTCGGACTGCAGCCAGTATTAATGCCAACAAGAATTTCTCCTTGTGGTGCCCAGGCCGCACGCCTAAAGCTGACTTCTCGGGTTTCGACATCGCTCAGTCGAATCACGTAGGGGTCTCGGCGGTAAGGTCCCAGCTCGAGAGCCTCGATCATCAATTGAGTTTCGGGCTTTTTGTTTACAAAAAACTTTCGATGGTCATCAAGACCCAATTCCCATAGTTCCCGGGCAGCCTCACTTGCCGGCATGATCACGCCAGTTTCCCGATCCACCTGAAACCCAAACAGGTGGTCGTAGGTAACCCGATGAAGCACACCACCGGCCTTTAAGGACTTATCAACGACAAAGGCAAAATCGAAGTGAAGGGCCGACAGGGCCAAAAGGTCTGATGCCGAGGTGGTGAGTATCCTGTCCACGTAGGGGTTGTTTGCCAGCAGGTGATGAGCGGGCGCCTGAGTCACCCATGTGATCTGACTTTGTGGACACTTTCTCTTTATGGATGGCAAGATCGAGGTGGCTCTGACCACCGCCCCCAGTGCCTCCAGGTGGACAACCAATATCGTAGCGCCACGAGGTTGAAACTCCTGGCAGGAGTAGTCGCATTGAACCGACCTCCCACAAGGCTTGTAACCAGTAAAATAAAGGCATTCCGGACGCGCCATGCCCTGATTATATCGGATATCCGGAAGTTAAGGTGGCAAGGGAGGGAAATCTCCTTAGATTTTGCCTTTAGTCGGAAGCTTAGGGCTGACGACCGGGAACGAGCTCCTTTAGAGTCCCGACCAAGGTCCCAATTTTGATTTTGGACTCCACCCGAACGGGAAACTTTCTTTTGTCTTTGGTCAGCCAAACGAAAACATCACCCGTCTTCTTGAATACCCCATCCTGTTCAAATTCAAGCCTCAAAACATGGGTGTTCATTTCCGCTTTGTCAGTTTCCAGCCGCTCTTCCCGCAAAACCTCGGCTCGAAAGATAATGTTTTTGCCGGCATCGGCTACCCGAAAAGCAATTTTTTTACCCGTACGCAGCGTAAAAGTGCGAAGATAGAAAATGGCACTAATCACATTTTGGGAAAAGGGCAAGATGTCCCACGAAACTTTGCGGTTTTTCTCCCCTTTGTCTTTAGTAACTTTCTTCTCCCAATAGTTTGCCTTTCCCGTATTAAAGTCATAGACCGAACGACTTTCCTTCAGCTGTTTGCTCTCTTTAACGTGAACCGCAAGATTGTAGGGAACCATGTCCTGGTAGTCCATATAGGTTTCGGCCCAATCATCAACTTCGTAGACCCGAGAAAAAAAACTGTGGGTTTTAACTCCAATCGCAAAATGATAAGAAAGGCGCCCATTTACCTCAACCACTGAACGGCTCTCAAGGGTCAACTCGCCAGCTGACATGGCGAAGTACTTAACACTAAGGACAATTCGCTCGCCAACCCCAAAAGGGTCGTTTTCAGGACGACGCCCATCAAACCCCTCCCCATCTTCCAATTCTGGCTGTTTCTTTTTTACTTCAATAACGGGTTTCTCTTCCACCTTTTCCTCGGGCTTTTTCTGTTGTTCCTTGTCTACCTTCACAGGTTCCTTTTCTTTCTTGGTCTTAGGTACCTTTTTCACCACCTTGCTTTTTTTCTTCTTTTCCGGTGGCTTCGCCTCCTCTGGACCCGGTTTCAATCCATCTGCCGAGGCCGCAGCTGGTGCAATCTCCTTCACCTTGATCATCTTGTCGTACTCTTCGTTTATCTCCAGTTTTTCAACCTCTTCGTATTGAAGTACTCCCGACGCACAACCCAGAACGGCCATTAAGCCAAATGCCACCAGGACTCGGGTCACCCAAGATTTTCGATCCAAACTTACTCCATCACTCATGGTCAAAAACCCCATCCTTGGACTGAAGACGACATAACATCAGCTGCCTAGCCGTCACATCTCACTCAACAAGCACCTTCAAGCTAATGCTTAAACCGCTTCCATCTCCTGTGCAACCACATCCACTGGTCTGGATGCAAACGAACCATTTCTTCAATGCGATCATTAAATACCTGTGTCATATGAACAAGAGTTGCTTCTTTGTTCCCCTTTTCTTCCCAGGGGATTTCCTCTTCAATTGCCACTACCTGATGGCCGTCATCACGGCGATAGGTGTAAATCGGCAAAATCGGAGATTTGGTCTTACGGGCGATTACCGATAGCCCTAAGGCACTACCCGTTTCAATACCAAAGAACGTGGTCTTCGCTCCAACTGGTGGCCCCATGAACTGGTCCTGAACAAAAATCACCACACCGTTGTCTTTCAACGCCTTTAAAATTTCATAGCTCGAATTGCGTGGCTTAATAAATTTAGTTCCCATTCGTCCACGAAGACCAAACCAGTAATCGTTGAGCCACTTCAGTTTAAATTCTTTAGAAATCAGGTAAATTGGCAACCCTTTTAAGGACAAAGCCGCCGTGGCAAAATCACCGCTGCCCACATGGCAAGTCATCAAACATACGCCTTTACCTTGCTCCAGGGCCTTATGAACATGATCGACCCCGACAAGATCAAAATGATGATCAACATCCTGTTTTTCAAAAAATGGAAAGTGACAGAACTCTATGAGAGTTCTCCCCTGATGACAAAGGGAGCGCCTTCCCAATTTAACCTTTTCAGACAAGGTCATTTGTGGAAAGGCCCGGCCAATATTGGCTATCACCAGATCCCGACGAATTCGCAGCACATCAAACCAAATGATGCCAATAATGTCTCCCAACCACAGCTGCCAACGTCGCGGGAAACAAATTACGATGAAAGAAACGGCTCTAGCGAACCAGGCGATCAATCTCATTAATCAAACTCTCTCGCTGAGTATTCCACTTTAGCCCCAACCTTGCCTCAACCAACATGGGACCGAGTTCCTCAAAGGTCTGCAGCTTCGTGACATCTTTGGATGTCGAAACAAGATATGTCGTGCCCGACTGCCGCAAACTAGACCGCAAGTCTATCACATCCTTTGGGGTGTAGGCATGGTGGTCCTGAAAAACCGTATGGCCTGCAACCTCAACTCCTGCTCTTCGCACAAGTTCCTCAAACGCTCGCGGGTTGCCGATTCCTGATACCAGCCAAACCCTGGCTCCGCTCTGGATTTTAGTCGAGTCCATGGGGCAGACTAAATCTGACAGGCGGTACTCACACTCCACAAGTTCACGGCCCCGCAAGTAAGGATCCAGCACAGTCCGCCATTGATCAAGGAGTCCCTCATCCGCCAGATTCGTCTTTGTCAGAATAATGAAGTCGGCCCTCCCCAGACCACTCAATGGCTCCCTTGCTCTTCCCGCAGGAAGAGGGCGAAGGTGCCACAAGGGGGCTGTGGCATCAAAGACCACGAGGTTTAAGTCTCGACGCAAACGACGGTGCTGAAAAGCATCATCGGCAAGAATCCAGCGGACCTGGTTTTCTTCCAACAGAGTCTTCCCTGCACTCACTCGGTCAGGATGAACGTATACAGGCACATCCGGATAACGCCGGGCCAGCATGGTAGGCTCATCCCCACAATAAACATTTTTCTTGGGATCACTGGGGACTCGGGTGACTTCAGTAAACTGTCCTTTATACCCGCGACTGACGACTCCAACGGAAATATCTTGGCCGATGGACCAATCGACCAAGTCTGAGACAATGGGGGTTTTTCCTGTACCTCCAGCTGTCAGATTACCAACACTGACAACTGGAACCGACAGCCTTTCACTGCGGACCAAGCCCTGTTCAAAACCCCAGTTACGAACCTTCATTCCGGCCGTATAAATCCATGACAAGGGAGTCAGCACCTATATAGCTCCTCAGGCAATAAAATCTTCCAGCTCATGGGCCACTCGACTTGTTGCCCCTTTTTCGCCCAGATGGGTCTTTGCCCCCTTCAGGTCTTCACTCACCTGAACTCGCTTCGACTTGGAGGCAACCAGTTCACCCAGGGCATCTGCCAAATTTTCCGCGGTCGCCTGCTCCTGAAAAAACTCCCGGCAGACCTCCCGGCCCAAGACTAAGTTAATCATGCCAAAAAATGGTGTGTTACGCACAAATTTACGGGCCAGGTAAGCCGTCAAGGCATTCATCTTGTACATAATGACCATAGGTTTTTCCAATAGCCCAACCAACAGTGTCGCTGTCCCACTCGCCGCCAAAACCACATCAGCCAATTTCACCATCTCCATGGGATCTTTCTGCATGAGAATCAATGGGAACTTCAGCTCCCCGAGCTTGGCTTGCAGCTGATCCTTGTCCAGAGTGGGGGCAACCAACAGGGCCACCTTCACATCCTTGTGTTGTAATCTCAGCCGTTCTGCAGCGGCCAATTGGGTCGCCAAATGGTGGTTGATTTCTGAGTTACGACTGCCCGGCATGAGAGCGACCAAAACCTCCTCGGGACCTATCCCATACTTAGATCTTTCCTTGTCCAGTTCTGCCCGATCAAATAGGGAGTCTGACAACTCATCCAACAAGGGGTGACCAACAAAGGAACAGCTCACCTTATGCTGATCGTAAAAGTCCTTTTCAAAAGGAAAAACCACCAACATGCGATCGACGCATGCTTTGATTTTTTTGACCCGCCCCTGTCGCCAGGCCCAAACCTGAGGCGAAATGTAATAGACGACGGGAATACCCTTCTTCTTCAGTTTAGCAGCTAGCCTTAAATTGAAATCGGGATAGTCGAGTAACAGAGCCACTTGAGGTTTACGTTTGTCCGCCTCATCTAATAGCTGATGAAAGACCCCCGAGATCAGACCCCAGTGAGAAATCACTTCCTGAAAGCCAACTACGGCCATTTCCTCAGAGCGGCCCAGACACTCAAAACCCATTTCCTCCATAGCCCGCGTGCCAACACCAAAGGCCTCCACTTCCTTGCCTTGACTCTTCCAAAGCTCCAGAAGTCGTTTGGCGTAGAGAGCGCTCGAAGCTTCGGCTGCTACAATAAGAATTTTCGGTTTCATGAATTTCCGATTCGTCCCAATCGTCCGCGAATATCGGCCTCAATCTGTTCAGCCAACTTCAGGGCCATCAAGCCATCCTGACCGGTCACGACACAGGGTTGATTTTCACGAACACTTCTGACGAAGGCCGCGGTTTCAGCCAGTAGAGCATCACCCTTTTCAAGACTCCATACATCCTGGCTCAAAGGAAGACTGTCGCCCCCCCATTCACCAGTTTTAGTCAAAAGGCGTACTTCTCCAGCTCCAAAATCCATGGAAAGGTACTGACTCCCTTGGAAGACTCTAAACTTCCGTTCAGACTTCTGAGAGACTCTGGAGGCCGTAATGTTAGCCACCGTTCCACTGGCGAATTCAACACGCGCATTGGCAATATCAATATCTCCCGTCAACACCGGGGTGCCAATCGCTGACACGTCCACGGGCTCACTGTTGACCAGAGACAGAATCACGTCCAAATCGTGAATCATGAGATCCAACACCACAGAAACGTCGAATCCCCTCGGCTTGAACGGAGCAAGTCGGTGGCACTCAATAAACAAAGGTCTCTGCAGCTTTTCACGGGCTGCCACAAACGCTGGATTAAACCTTTCTATGTGTCCGACCTGAAGCTTAAGGCCATGGCTGTCAGCCAGCTGACACAATTCCTGCCCTTCGATACTGGTACTGGTCATTGGCTTTTCCACGTGAACGTGAATGCCATTGCTTAGCAAATATCTGGCTATTTCGTAGTGAGAGGAGGTGGTCGAGGCCACAGTGACGGCGTCAACCTGCCCCTTCAAGTCCTGGTAGCTTGCAAACCACTCAACACCAAGTTCATTTGCCACTTGCCGCCCTTGTTCCTCACGCAGATCACAAACTCCAATCAACTCGGCTTCAGGCAGGGCTTTGTATTTCTGTGCATGAAATCTACCAAGGTACCCGACACCCACAACCGCACATCGAAGAGGGCTGAAACTCATCGGGCAATACCTCTTTCGGATTTATGAATAAAATCAAGAATTCTCTTAATGTGGTCAGAGGGTGTACAAGTCTCTTCAATTTTTACCAGGGCCTCACCCAACGTGTGACCGCCTTTGATCACCAGTCTTATGGCACGGTGAATGTTTTCGACCTCATCTTTGGAAAACCCTGCCCGCTCAAGGCCAATCTTATTGGTCGCGCGAATGGTGGCAAAATTTCCGTAGGCAATACAGTAAGGAATGATGTCCTTATTTACTGCCGTATCACCTGCTATGTAGCAGTATTCACCCAAGGTGATAAATTGACTGAACAGACAACCTCCACCAATTTTAACATGATCTTCAACCGTCACATGACCAGCAAATTGGGCGCTGTTGGCAATGACAACCTTGTTCTTTATGTGGCAATCATGGGCGACGTGAACATAGGCCATAAGCAAACAGTCGTCCCCGATGCGAGTGACCCCTCCACCTTTTGCCGTTCCCAAATTGAGCGTGCAGTATTCCCGAACCGTGTTCCTATCGCCTAAAATTAACTTGGTTGCTTCGCCTCTATAGGTGAGGTCCTGAGGGGGGCTCCCAACCACGGCACCAGCAAGAAAGTGGTTATTTTCGCCAATTTCCACAATACCGCTGTCAGTTCCAATGGTGACGTGGTTATCAATGACGGTGCCCTTTCCAATCTTAACTCGACCCCTTGTGACCACATAGGGGCCGATCTTAACACCATCTGCAACTTCAGTTTTATCGGACAATATCGCGGTAGGATGAATGGACAACTCTTTCTCCTGATACTCATCAATTCAAAAACTGATCAATAGGAGTCACGTAGGCCATGATTTCGGCCTCGGCGACTCGCACATCATCAACTTCAACGTAGCAGTCCATCAAGATCATGCGTTTACGGTCCCTCACAATTTCAGCCTTAATGATCATTGCATCTCCAGGCTGAACGGGGGCCCGAAATTTAGCTCCCTTGATAAAGGCAATTGAAACGTCCATCTGAGGATCTTCAGACCGATATGCCGCCAAAGCACCAGCTTGGGCCATGGCCTCAATCAAAATCACCCCTGGAACCACTGGCCGATGAGGAAAGTGGCCAGTGAAAAAGTGTTCATTAATGGTGACGTTTTTAAGTGCTACAATCTTGGAGCCTTCCCGTGATTTAGGATCTGGCCCCAACTCTCTCTCCAACAATCTATCAACAAAACAAAATGGATAGCGATGGGGAAGAATCTTTTGGATTTGATCGGCTCGCATGCCCGGCTCTAGCGGCACTCCCATTGGATACCTCTACCCTCTCTCATGAAAAAAATAAAACTTACTTAGCCTTTTCGAAGTCCTTGATCAATCGATCTGTCAGGTCAATTTCCTTTTTGGCATAGAGTACGCTCTGCTCTGACTTTTCAAGAATCATGGTGTAGTTTTCATTCTTGGCGATGCCTTCCAGAATTTCCCGCAACTTCTTGACGATGGGCATAGTGAGGTCGCGCTCCTTCTTCTGGATCTCAAGCTGACTCTTTCCAACCAGCTCCTGGTACTTCATCATTTCCGTGCGAATCTCATTGGCCTTTTGTTGCTTTACCTCATCAGAAAGAACGAGCTTCTTCTTCTCGAAGTCTTCATTCATCTTCTTGATGTCACCTTCCTTCTTTTCCAGTTCCTTTTTCCGCTTATTGAATTCAGTTTCCAAATTTTTCTTTGCTGTCTTACCAGCAGTCGTGGACTGAATTGCCTTTTGCATATCCACGTAGCCAATTTTGAAATCCGCCTCGGCCATAGCCCCAGCCGTAAATCCAACAAAAACCAAACTCAAAAGCGCTGTTTGCAATCCAACAAACTTCATGACTTCATCCTTCCTTATGCATTGCGGCATCGGCCACTATTCTCCGCCCATTAAAACACAGGTTAGAAGGGAGAACCAATGGCAAATTGAAAGTTTACAGAATCCTCTCGGAACTCCTCTTTGCGCTCAAAGGGGAAGCCCCATTCAAAGCGCAGAGGTCCGATGGGAGAAAACCATCTAAACCCAAAACCCACGTCACTGCGGAACTCACTGAGTAACAGTGAATCATCAGCGTTACCAATATCGTAGAAAACCACCCCTTTGATTCCAGCCTCGTCGATCAGAGGGAACTGGAATTCCAGGTTGTAGTAGAATTGCTGCGTACCACCAAATGGCCGCAGAGCCGAGTACTCAGCTAGGGGATCTCCGGCGGAAATCGCCTCTCCGTAGGCCTTGGCACTATACTTACGCTTTCCGACGCTAAACCAGTCGAAACCCCGCAGACTGTTGGCTCCACCAAGCAGGAACAATTCGTTAAAAGGTGGATCCTTGTCTGGATCATTGGAGCTGAGAAATCCATAAGTCAGGTTGTTCCGCCAGACCACATCCCAAAAAACCTTCTTGTAGTAGCGAAAGGTTGCAAAGCCTTTGGTGTAGCGGAGGTCTCCCCCCAAGCCCGCGTACTCAACACTGGCACTGGAAAAAATTCCATCAGATGGAGCAAAGCGATCATTACGACGGTCATACTCCAGCGTCAGGGTGACGGAGCTGGTCACACCATTCACGGTCTCCACAGGGAAAATTGCCGGGTCTCCCTCCTCGGCTAACTTAATCTCGGTGTCATCTAGCTTGTAGCGAACAAACCCACGCAAGTAAGGAGCCAATGGGTGACCAACACGTACGGCACCACCCTTTTTGGTCTCCTCGTACTCCGATAGAATCCGCTTACTCTGATACGCATCAAAACCCACCGACCATTCGGAGTCCATGAAATAGGGCTCCGTGAAGTTCACATTAAACAATGACTGCTTCTTGCTAATATCGATGGATACACCGAGTTTTTGTCCCTTACCAAAAAGGTTGGTCTGATTGACCTGACCATTAAAGACAAAGCCGGCAAAACTACTGTAGCCCGCACCGACTTGGATGGTTCCGGTGTTTCGCTCCTTAACGACAATATCGATGTCCATTCTGTCGTTATCGCCCTTAGGAGTTTTGGTGTTGAAGTTCACTTCTTCAAAAAATCCTAGCCGGCGAACCCCATCAATGGAGTTGCGTTTTCGAGTCTCATTATAAAGCTCGCCTTCGCGAATCTCGAGCTCACGACGAATCACCTTGTCACGGGTCTTGGTATTACCCAACATATTGATCCGTCCAATATAGACCTTGTTCCCCTTATCCACCTCAAAAGTGATATCCACCCGACGATCCTTTTCGCGAATAGAGGTGCGGGGGATAATGTTGGCGAAGGCATAGCCTAAATCGCCGTATTTTGCCTGCAGGGTACGCAAATCTTTCTGAAGAGTTTCGTATACAAACTGTTCGCCTTCTTTGACCGCGACGTCTTTTGCTAGCTCGTCATGAGAAAAAAGCAGATCGCCAGTAAAATCCACTGAACCGATATCGAACTTCTGACCTTCATCAATGCGAATGGTAATATAAATGCCCTTTTTGTCAGGCGTAACGTAAACCTGGGGGCGATCAATCTTGACCTGAACAAATCCCTCGTTAAAGTAAAGGTAGTTTAATATCTGCAAATCGCGGTCAAAGGCATCCTGCTTATAGGCCCCGGAACCACTCATAAAGCTGAAAAACCCACCCTCCTGAGTGGCCATGACGGACTTGAGCTTACCGGCACTCAGTTGATTGTTGCCAATAAAGCTCACACGCTTAACTCTGACCATGTCATTCTCTTCAACGACAAATTTGAGAGCGACACTTTCCCCTTCTTTGACGGCGTCGATGTCATATTTGACCTTCGCCAAAAAGAAGCCCTTGTCTTCATAGAGCTTTTCCATTTTCTCGATGGCTTCCTGAATTTTTGGGTAATCCAGAATCTGATAGACTTTCATGCCCGAAGCTTCACGAAGCTCAGAATCGTCCAGCTCGGTGTTACCTCTGTAATCAATCGACACAATAGATGGTTTTTCCATCAGCAGATAGGTCAGCTCCACCCCGTTATTTCTGTCTTCCCGGTCAACAGTGACGTCATAGAAATAACCGGTTTTAAAAAGATCGCGCACATCCTGACGAACATTTTCAATATCAAAGGGTTCGCCCACCCTACTGGTTAGTCGTGAACGTACAGCATCCTCTTCAATTTTGCGCATACCTTTGACGACAATCTTTCGCACCAACGGCGAAGATGGATTCGCCTTCTTCACCTTCTGGCTGCGGGCAGCCGGTTCACGATCGCCGGGTGTCTCCTGAGCCTGGACAGAACTCCAGGGAATCACTAGTGCTATGAGAAGTCCAACTATCAATCTCGCCAAGTTGTAAATTTCCTAGTAGTTTTAAACACTTAAACTCAACACCAAGCCCGGAGCCTAGCCTGAAGACGAGGTTTTGTCAAAATTTCCCCTAGAGGTCACTCACCTTTTTCTGTCCATAGTGCAGCATACAGATAATCAGGTGCTTGATGCACTATGGACATCAAGGGGTTTCTCCCTCTTGACCACCTAAAATTCGAGGGCAAGACTCGTGATTTTACATGAACCCCGGAGGCAAGCGTGGCAAACGCAGTCAAAACAACCCTGTGTCTGATTATTACGGCAATTAGTGGCATCACCGCCCTCGCATGGGTTCCCGAGGATCAAGGCCCCCTCCTCTTTCACCAGGACCCCCACACAGTGGTCTTCGGCCTGCAGTCTTTGAAACCCACTGACCTTCCCTCGCCAAGCGAACAGGAGCAGTATCTTGCTGACGATTTCGATGTGCCTAAAGGGGAAATTTGGGATGTGCGCGGCCTGACTTTCTATACTACCGGATACTTGGATGGCGACTCTGAGAAGTTTCGTGGAGAAGAGGTGCTCATCACCCTCTTTCGCGATCAGGATGGGCAGCCGGGCGACATCATCCATCAACAGCGCAGCCTTGTCCCCGAATTTCAGATTACAATGCGAAGTTTTGGTTTTCCAGTGGAAGCTCTCTATTTTGCAATGGATCGCCAGGTTCATCTGCGCGAAGGAAAATACTGGGTTTCACAAATTCTCTCGGCTCACCTCAAAAATGAAGATGATCCGAGCATTGAGTATTTCACATCTTGGTTTGTGGCATTATTTAACTACAATGAATCGGCAAAGGTGATGGTCCCCTACGCAACTGATCCCGCTTGCCACGAATGGAACTCGATCGCCAAGTCCACTCCCTGCACCATGATTCCATGGGATTCGAGCTTGGCCTTCACAGTTCATGGAATTAGAGGAAACTGATACTTGAATTAGTGGGTGCCGGTCGTTCCCGGGCCGCCAGCGCTCTGATTCTGCGGAGTGTTGATTCCATAAAGCGCGCAGCGATCGGAGGCATGCCCACCCTGGCAGCAGGCGGCCATTTCAGTCAAAGCCATTCGATTCCCGGCAAACTGAGAGGCTGCATGAGCGACATCCTTTTCAATCCCGGAGAGATTTTCCCAGTCAAAGTGACCGGATTCATCTTTGAAAGCAGACGGATTATAGGATTTGTAGAGCTTAGGATCTTCGAACTTCAGAGCCTCTAAACGAGCACGATGAAAATCTCCTGAGCCCGTCACTCCCATATCGTCCCGAAATCTGACTTCTGCGGGCAATCCCTTGTCCAAATTCATACCGAATCCACCACGAATGATCCCACCTTCACCCTTGGGGCTGTACATCCGGAAGAATCTCAGCTCCCCATCATTCCCCCAGCGGGCTTCCTGAAACACCTCATCTGTGCCTCTAAGCTTTGCAGTCAAAACTCCTGATTTCCCATCAGCCCCCTTTTCACACTTGGCCTGCCAACGGGTGGGTTTAACTCCATCATAGGATTTGCGAATCACCGAACACATCTCCGGGAATCGCTCCATCTCATGGATTTGCTCCTCAATAGGCATGGTGACAAAGGCCAAAGTCTTTTCATTGTAAGCCACCTGGGTCCGGCAATATTCGTCCACGTTGGCGTACATTGAGGTCGGCACAGATCCATTACAAACACCCGTCATGTTGTCTGGCATGAGAATCATTGAGGCCGCCGCAACCGGCGCGGATGCCAAAACAGTTGCTGTTCCGGCCGCCATGACTCCCAACCCGGCCAGTGCCCGACCGCCGAGCCCCACCAGGCCGCGGGCAATTCCCCGACGAGCAAATACCTGCTCCACCGTCTGCCCCCCCTTTAAAGCCATGTATCTGGCGCCCTCAGTATTAAGACTCAGACGTCCCAGCTGTTCAGTGGCAAATCCCATTTCACCAGCCAGAGCTCTGAAATCACCGAAAATAAAAAACCGTCGATCCAAGTTCTCTGTCATAGTCAACATCAGCTCCCGCGCCTGAGCGCCATTGATGATGGCCCCGCGCTGAGCGACTGTCTTAGCCACGCCACTTAGTAAGCGATGCTTGGAGGCAGCGATATTTGTTGTTCGGCTGGCAACACTCAGGCGGCTCTGCAAGCCGGGAATTTTATTGAGAGCATCTCGCATTCTGGAGCTACATTCGACTTTTCGCGATTGGCACAATTTCCATAACTCGTCCGCCGACTGGCCGAAACTCTCTGGAGCCTGGCCAATTAGAACATCCAGTTGTTTGGTTACCAACTGGGGACCTTTTTTATAATTGGCAATCTCTTGTGCTGATGTAGTGTGTTTGATGCCTCGCTGAACCTCTTCCGTAAAATTAGTGCCTATGAATTCACGGATCTCCATGGCTGCAATCCGCGCCGCCGATTCATCACTGGAACCAAGAGCGGCCACGTACTCGGCTCTCAACCGGGTGGCTCGGTCTTTGAGAAACTGATTCCAACCATCGGCTAGGGCCTTGCGATCCGTGGCCAGATGCTGCTCGATCTTTCCCAATCCCAGGTTGTTGGCGCTGCTGTCTCCAATCGAGGCCTTCACCGCCCGCAATTCATCATCGACCACCTGTTGCACACCCTTGAGTTCCCCCTCAATCGCCTTCAACTCACTGTTGGCTTTGACAAACTCCGCCTGGTGGAAGTTAGCTCCTGTCTTCGCCATATTCTCCATCCTCATTCGCGAGGCATTGGACATATGACAGCCATTTAAAGCATGAGAACGGGGAAAAATCAGATCGACAATTACCTCCGGATCGAGGACGTCCAGAAAGGCATGAAGATAACCCCTCTCACTCTGACTTGGATGTCTTGCCTGACAAGTGATGGCTGGTTTGGGCCCATGAGCGTCTCGATGGGCCTGAACACCTTTTGCGCCTCCATAAAGCGTTCCCATGCCCAGGGTTCCAGTGATCATCATGCAATCCGATGGCTCCAAAAGCTGACAGGACAGCTGGTTGTTCAGCTCCGTCACCATTTTTTTATATTCCGGAAAATTCTCTGCATCCTGGCACCAGCGGTCGTTCCCCTGAGCGTACTCAGGCCCGGCTGCATTAATCAAATGGGCCTGCCCAAACACGAATGAAGCCAGAATCAGAATCCTCAAAAATGGCATCACAACCAAGCCCCCACCTGACGGCACTGAGATTTATCAGACTTTCGAGTCGACCATTTTTTTTCAAGGCGCCCACCCAAGCATTCTCCTACTTTTTGGCTCCAGTAGACGGCTTCATGATCGGATCTAAAGGTTTTCGGCATCCTCATATTGGCCCGACATATACTGAGTTGCTCTTTGGCCTCCTTTTCACACTCCCTAACAACGACCTTGAAACAGGTTTGAAAGTAGCCTTCTTGCTCACAAACGCCCCCGATCAAGCCTGGATAGACTTTCTTTTGCCAGACTTTGACCTTTATCTTTTCCGTCTGGGCCGCCGACACCTTATATTTTTTTGGCTTGTAACGATTGTAGGCTTGCGCACTCCAAGTCAGCACGAACCCCAATAAAATGAACACCAACACAGGCTTCACGAGCAACCTCTCTCACTCATAGAAAAGCAAAAGCTTATTGCATAATGTTATCTGGAATCGACTGGAATTAGGAGACACGCCCTCTTAAACCAGACGAGCCTTTCACCTGGTTTTGCATGAGGTCAGCTAGATCCAAAGCCCATCCTTCATGCGACAGACCCGAGGGAAGCGCTTGGCGAACTCCTGATCGTGGGAAACCACGACCAAAGTGAGGCCCATGCGGTCTTTAAGCTCAAAAAACAAGTCCTGAATACGACCACTGTTTTTGGTATCCAGATTTCCGGTCGGCTCATCTGCGAGAAGAATTTCAGGCTCATTCAACAGGGCTCTAGCGATGGCGACTCGCTGTTGCTCTCCACCACTCAACTCAGAAGGATAGTGACTTTTCCGATCAATCAGTCCCATTCCTGCCAATAGTTCCTCAGCCCTCTCCCGGGCCATTCGCGGATTCATACCACCAATGCGGGCGGGCATGGTGACATTTTCCAGAGCGGTAAACTCACTCATTAAGTGGTGAAACTGAAAGACAAAGCCCAGTTTTTCATTCCGAAACTTCGCCAACTGATCATCCGATTGGCGAAACAGATCCTTCCCCTGATAAAGAACTGTACCAAGAGTTGGACGATCCAAAGTCCCCATTATGTGCAACAGGGTGCTCTTTCCCGCCCCACTGGCGCCAACAATGCAAACCGCCTCACCCTTATCAATATTGAGATCCAAACCCTTGAGGATTTCCAAACGCGAGCCACCCATGGGAAATGACTTGTAAACACCGCGGGCTGATAACAAGGGTAACTGACTATTCATAACGAAGCCCCTCCACTGGTGCTAACTTGGCTCCCCTTCTGGCCGGAGCCAGGGTGGCTAGAAAACAAATAAACAAGGATGCAGCAAAAATAGCCGAGATATCCGTCCAACGAAATTCAACGTCCACCCGCTCTAACTTATACACCTCACCGGGAAGAAGCCCCCACTTCTGTTCGGCATAGACAAAGCCGTAACAAAGAGCCACGCCCAGGACCACGCCAATCAATGAACCAATAAACCCAATCAATAACCCCTGGGCGGTGAATAGTTTAACTACAAATCCCCGATTGGCTCCCAGTGTTTTTAAAATACTAATGTCTCCAAAACGCCTAAGCACACTCACAAACAAAGTGCTGGATATATTAAAGCAGGCTGCAATCACCATAATCAGCAAAACAAAAAAGATTACAACCTTTTCCAGTTTGACCGCCTCAAAAAGGTTACGATTAACATCCTCCCAATCCCTAGTCCAAAACGCATGACCGAGACGCTGACTCAAAACAAAAGCAGCCTCTTTGGCCTTTTCATCTTTGTCCAGCCGCAGGCGGTAACCCATGACCTGATCACCAATCTGGGCAAAATCCTGGGCCGCCCGGATGTGGGTCAATACAAAACGCTGATTCCAATCATGACGACCCAAATCCAAAATACCACGGACATAAAACTTTTTTAGGCGAGGTCTGAAGCTCGCATTGTCATACTCCTTGGCCACTGGCATAACGGCCTTGAAGACATCCCCTATCTTAAGACCAAACTTCTTGGCCAGCCCCTTGCCAACCAAGCCAGCTTGAATTCCATCCTCCCTCGGCCCGAACGCAAACTCACCTTCCCGCAGCCGCTGTTTCAGTCGCAAGACACGCTCATAAGTGTCAGGATCTACACCTTGAACAACGACTCCGGACAATTTCTTGTTGTGGGCAACAACAGCTTCCAGATAAACAAATGGCGTCTCAGCAATGATTGCTGGAACCTGGTCTCTAACTTCCTTTAGGAAAGTTTCGTCATCCGTCAGTGGGCCCCCTCTTTTCATCACCAAAACATGTCCCACCGAATCAATAACCGAGTTTTTTAAAGTGGTTTCAAAACCACTCACCACCGCCATGGCCACGACCAAGGATGCCACGCCGATAACCATTCCGAATATACTTAATGAAGTGGTGAGGTTCAGAAATCTCTGTCCCGAACGCAAGAATCTCCACACCAGCCAAACCTGATACACTAAGAACCACCTGCTGCCTGCTGGGCCTGTTGCTTTAGATAGGATTCAATAAACTGATCCAAATCCCCGTCGAGAACTCGGTCGGGATTGCCCGATTCGGTTTCTGTTCTAAGGTCTTTCACCATTTTGTAGGGATGCAGAACATAGGAGCGAATTTGACTGCCCCACTCGTTGTCCATCTTTGTACCTTCCAGAGCCTGCTTTTCCTCTCGGCGTTTTTCCATCTCCCTTTCATAAAGAGCCGCCCGCATCATTTTATAGGCTTTGTCCCTGTTGGAAATCTGGCTACGCTCACTCTGGCACTGAACAACCACACCAGTTGGTAAGTGAGTCATCCGAACTGCTGAATCCGTCCGGTTGACGTGCTGTCCACCCGCCCCACTAGCTCGATAGGTGTCGATACGGAGATCTTCGGACTTGATTTCAATCTCAATTTCGTCATCCACCTCTGGCCATGCAAAAACCGAGGCAAAGCTGGTATGGCGTCGGGCATTGGAGTCAAAGGGGCTTATGCGTACCAGCCGATGCACTCCCGATTCAGCCTTCAAATGTCCATAGGCATAGGGACCTTCGATCAAAAGGGTCACTGATTTTATTCCCGCCTCTTCACCTTCGGTCATTTCCAAAACTTCGACCTTGTAGTCCTGCTTTTCTGAGTAGCGGGTATACATACGCAGCAAAATACCAGCCCAATCACAGGCCTCAGTTCCACCCGCACCTGAATTGATGGACAGATAGGAGCTATTGGCATCGGTTTCGCCACTGAGTAAAACCTTTAGCTCCAGTTCGCCAACGATCGCCTCCATAGTGGAGACCTCTTTCGTGACCTCTTGAAAGGAAGCCTCGTCCTTTTCCTCGACAGCCATTTCGAGGAGGACTTCACTGTCCTCTACCTTTTGGTTGAGAACCTCCCAATCCTGAACGGACTTCTCCAGGAGAACTCTCTCCTTGTTGATTTTCTGCATTTCGCTGTGATTGTTCCAGACGTCCGGGTTTTGAGCCTGCTGCTCTAATTCCTCAAGCCGTTTTCGTTTGCTGAGGATGTCAAAGATACCCCCGAAGGTCGAGGGTTTTACCCTTGAGGTCTTTTAATTGGGATTTTACTTCAGCTAACTGGGTCTCCATCGACATGACCGGCTCCTTCAATACGCTGGAGCCTACGTTAGCAAACCAGGGCAGGTCAGGCAATCATTTCGACTAACCTCTCCGAGCCCAATAGGATTTCCATATCGAATCCTGGAGGTCAAACATCCTTTGGGCTTCCGTTTCATTGCCTTCGTGATCATAGCCCAATAGGTGGAGGAACCCGTGGAGAAGGAGATAGGATAGCTCCTCGCGAACTGTCAGGCCATGTTCTTTGGCCTGTCGACGAACCACATCAAGGCACAGGACCAACTCACCAAAGGAGTCGGAGTCTAGGCTTTCAAAACTCAAAACGTCAGTGGCGTAGTCCTTTTTTCGATACTGAAAATTCAGGGCCCTGGCCTGCCTCTCGTCGGCGAAAACCACAACAAGCTCTCGGGACTCGCCACCGAGACCAACTTTTCTTCGCTTTAGGCTTCTCGCAAATGACGTTAGGCTGGACTCTACAAACTTTCGCGGGACGGGACTTTTACCCTGATTAAGGACGAGAACGGTCATGCCGAAGTCATGCCCTTCTTGTCCCCCTTTTGTTTTCCATCTCGCAACTTATAAGGATTGGACTGGCTCATGTTGAGGTGAGGGTAATCGATCCGCTGGTGATAAATACCCAACAGAATCCTACGGAATGCCAACTCGATCACTGATAGGTCTGCCAAAGTTAAATTACACTCGTTCAGCTGACCATCCAAAAATTTGGCCTGAATGATATTTTTGACAATGTTTTGTAATCGGGCTGTGGTTGGTTCATCCAGAGAGCGGGCGGCGGCCTCAATGCTATCAGCCAACATGACTAAGGCTGCCTCACGAAACTGTGGCTTTGGCCCGGGGTACCTGAAGTCATCCTCAATCACTTGGTCAATATCCTGATCGGCCTCATCGAGGGCCTTATTGTAGAAGAAGGAAATCAAGGTTGTCCCATGGTGCTGAAGGACCCCATCGATGATCGGCTTACCCAGCTTATGGCGTAATCCCATTTCCACCCCATCCTTAACGTGAGCTATCAAAATGGTTTTCGACATATAGGGTGAAATGTGATCGTGGGGATTATGCCCTGGTCTTTGATTTTCAATAAAATACTGGGCATGCGGAACCTTACCTATGTCATGATAATAAGCCATGACCTTCGCCAGAAGAGCATTGGCACCAATCTCATTGGCTGCTGCCTCGACCATGCTGCCAACAACCAGGGAGTGATGATAAGTTCCTGGAGCTTTGACAATCATTTCCTGCATCAGGGGGTGATTGAGGTTGCTGAGCTCCAACAGCTTCACATCAGTCACATAATTAAAAGCACTCTCCAGTAGAGGCACCAACATCATTGCTACCATAGATGACAATAAACCTCCCAAAAAGCCTGCTGGCACGTTCCATATGAGATCGTTCCACAGGTCGGGAGTTCCCATTCCCTGCATGACCGTCACCAAACAAATGACCAGAGAATTGACGGCGCCAGTGCGGACTCCGGCAAAGTAAATGTCGTTTCGTTTCTTACATGAATAAACTCCTCTGGCCGCAGCAATTCCTCCAATCATCGAAACCAACAGAAAGCCAAAGTTGAAATCCACCATAACGGCCCCTGCCGTAGCCAGGAAGGCTGTAAACAGCCACACGACCTCACCAGAGTTAATCAACAGACCGACCAACATTGGGCCAGCCGCAATCGGGGCCGCGAACAAAAACACAGTTGCTGGTATGAGGTTTCCATACTTCACCACGAAGGCCGCATCAGTCATAAACAGAAAAATCTTGGTAATCAAAATCACCAAGACCGTCACCAGACCCATGACCGCCAAATCCTTATTCTCGACCCGCACCCGGTTAAGTGTGAACCGCCGTGTATAGGAGAAAAAAACCAACATCAAGGTCATGAATAGGAGGGCAGAAACCAGGGATACGAAGTCAGAACGTCGGTCTGACTTAAGATTGCGAATTTCCTCCAATAGGGTCACATGAATCGGCTGGACAATCGCCCCAGAGGCCACAACAGTCTGATTCTTTGCAATCGACAACTGAACCGGTAAAACTGCCAATCGAGCTTTGTCTTTGCGGTCAGCAGTTTCCTGACGGTTAAACGTCAGGTTCGGGCCTCGAAGTTGCTTCGCAAATGCGCCTAGCTGCTTCCGATCTGTTGGCGATAGCTTTCCTTCGCCAGGCACGCCTTCAAATGTGAAATTCTTGCGCTCTCGCAGAGATTTAAGTTCCCCACGCACGGCTGTGTACTCTTCCTCCCCACTGCCGCGATCAATCACCCTCACGATCAGGGGGGAGTCCACGCCAGGAAGCAGGTTGCCTGACCCATCAAAAATTCTGAACGAGGACCACTTGGCAATGGCCTCGATCAAAATATTCTCCAGCCTGGCACTAAATCTTTTTTCAATGAGCCACTTAAAGACCGAGTCAGTTACTGGAGTCCCAAGCTCCTGCTCAAAGACCTTTTTGTGCTGCATAAAATCAATTACCGCTTCTGCGTGTTTTCCCTCAGCCTCCGGCCAGGGCGCCTGCTTCACCATCTGGCGCATTTTTCGCCAGGATTTGTAGACATTGTGGGTCAGGTTTTCATAGACATTGGGATCAAAATCAAAGACCGGAGGCACGCTTTGTTCCGCCTCACGACGCTTTGTTTCGGTGGCCACCTCATCGACAATCTGAAAGCTAATTGGAGATTTAATGTCTGAGCTGGCAATATCACCAACCTGGACAAAGTAGGGAAAATCAATATCCCAAAACAACAAAAAACTGAGGAAGAGCATGAACAAAAATAAAACGGAAAGCCGGCGAACCTGAAATTTCTCATCCAAAAAGTGAATGATTCTTCCAAGATTAGTCTGCTCAAATCCGAGATTATTTACCCACTCCAAAAACCGACGTGAATGGTCGATGTATTTCGTGCGGGAGTGAATGCCGTTTTTACGCTTATCCTTGACCAATGTCTTCGATTTCCTTAGTAAATCTCCTAAATATTTTTCGGCATTTTGCGGGTAAAAAGGAAGAATCTCACACCCTTCCTGGCAAAACCCGACCAAAAGATAGGACAATTTGCAGGGAATGTCGATGGGAGGAAGAGGAATGCCACAAGCACCTGAAAATTATCGTGAATTCAGTTCACTGGTGAGCATTGTCACTGCTCTGCGCGGTCCAGATGGTTGCCCCTGGGACAAGGAGCAAACCCACAAATCCCTGACCCGCTTCGCCATTGAAGAGGCCCATGAGCTGGCCGAGGCCATAGACCGGGACGACAACCAGGAGATTTGCGAGGAGTTGGGTGACCTACTCCTGCAAGTTGTCCTCCATGCGGAAATAGCCCGCCAAGAGGGTCGATTTGACATGGCCGATGTCATTGCCGGTATTGGTGAGAAGATGGTCCGCCGCCACCCCCACGTTTTTGCTGATGTCAAAGTAAAGGATAGCGACGAGGTATTGGATAATTGGGGCAAGATTAAAGCAAAAGAAAAAGGGAATGAGGATGACTTCATTCGCTTTAATCTACCTGCTGGCCTACCCGCCTTGATCGGAGCTCACAAGATTGGTGAAAAAACCAAGAAGTGGCATTTCGATTGGGACCGGCCGGAGGATGTTCTCGCCAAGGTAGAAGAGGAAATTGCAGAACTTAAAGAGGCCTTGGCAACTCGGAACTCCGCTGAAATCGAACATGAATTGGGAGATTTGTTTTTTAGCCTTGCTCAACTGAGCCGTCACCTCAACACCGAGAGTGAGCAAGTGCTTAGAACCACGAACGCCCGCTTTGAAAAACGATTTGTTCAAATGCAGGAGTTCTGTCGGCAAGATGGAAAGGACTTCGCGCAGCTCGATAGCGAACAGATGGAAGAGTACTGGATCAGGGCAAAAGAGCATCTCAAGGCCGACGAACCTGACTGAGAGCGCACTTGTTCAGATGTCAAGAGTCTGGTCACCATAACTTTTTGATTCAAGTTGGTATACAGTTTTGAGACTCGCGGATTTATTGAGGATTTTAGCCGTTTTTCTAGGTATTAGACGTATCAAAGTGAGATTTTCACCTTTTTGACACATTCCCTTAATTGGCCTAGTCCTTGCTCTTTTAGTTCTTGTGCGGAGGGGGATATGAAAAGAGCATTTGACCACCTGATTTTTGGTGTCCTTGTAATTTCCTGTATGAGCCTCGTCGTCTGTTCACTGGAAGCTTACAGCCAACAGTCCGGACAACGTACTGAGTTCGTCTCTACTGATGGAAAAAAGAAGAAGAAAAAAGGCAGTGGTTCCATTTCTAACTACGCCGAACGCTACAACCAGTCACCTGGCAGTACTGGCGACGGCAGCGGCGATGTGATGGCAAATGAAGGAACCAATATTTTTGCCGTACCCGTACCGGTTTTTCCTCCCGGCGGAGGCACCCCTGGCGGCGGTGGTGGCGGCAATGGTCGCCTTTCACCTGGCTACCTACCTACTGGTGGCACTCCCGGCACCCAGTGATTCTCAGATATTTGGGTCTGGCCATGACCAGACCCAAAACGATCTTAGCACTTACTTCACAACAGTCGACTTTAAGACATAACCTTTTGGGATGACCACAGTAATGTTCACTTCCCGATCAAGGTTACGGTTGCTAAAGGCCTTTACAAAAAATGGCTTGGAGCTCACAACCGCTTTGTAGGGATTTGGAATCGGACAGAACATCTCCGTCGTCATCACGTATCCATCGGCAAAATACTTATCGTACCAGCCGTTACCGTTGCCCCCGACAAATGTGAAATCCGCATCCATCGAGCGCTGGTTACAGTCATCGACCAATACTTCAACTTCGAGGGTCAGGTTTACTCCCTGAACTCCCTGGGCCGTCACTTGTTTCATGACGTATTCACGGTTGGTATCTGTAACTGAATGACTAAATGCCATTGCGCTGGCTGAAAGAACGAGAGCCATAGCGGCTACAACTGTTTTCATAATCTCCCCCTTTGCTGAAAACAGGGGAAGACCTAACGGCTAGACTCCATTTGGACAAAAGAAAACGATATTTGAAATTGTTACCTGGCAGGCACTGTTAAGGTTGTGTTGGTCGCCGAAATCTGCGCCGCAGAAGGCCAATGACTTTTTCGGCTTCCGACACTTTCATTTTGGCGCTAATGCCCAAATACAAAAACACTGCTGGCAGAACAGTTGCGATCAGGATCACTGCACGAGTCAAACTTCGCCCCTCTGGCCAGACGGCCAACAACAAGTCCTGCACCACCCACACCCAAACAGCCATAGCGGCAAGACCGGGAAGCCATCGCCAACCCACACTTATGATATCTTTAACACCCAGCGGTCCTATCATCGCGCGGTAGCAAAGGGACAAGACCATCACATTGAAAAAACCTGACAGAGTTGTCGCCCCGACCAAACCCAACAGCCCATAGCGGTCCGTACTCCAAAGGGCCACGAATACATGAAAAACCAAAGTGACGGCCGACACTGTTGCCGGGAGCCAGGTATTCTTGCGCGCGTAAAAGCTGGGAACTAAAACACGGCTAAAGCTCGAAGCCATGAGCAACAAAGCGTAGATTTGAATGATATTTGCCGTGATCACCGCGTCTGAACGCAAAAACTGACCTCTCATGAACAAAGCCTCGGACAAGGTCTGGGCAATCAAGAACAAGCCAACCGCACTAGGCAAAGTTAAAAACAACAAGAGCTGGAGGTGTTCCCGAGCCGTGTTTAGCATTTCGTCTAGCTTTTTTTCTGCATGCAATTGGGAGAGGGTGGGCAAAAGGGCGGCACCCAAACTGACCGCAATCAGCGATTGGGGCAATTCCAATATGCGATCACCCCAGTAAATGTAGGAGTGGGAGCCTTCCGGCAGGCGACTGGCCAGATTGACATTTACCAGGCTCATGAGTTGCAGCACCCCCAGGCCGACAACTCCAGGTACCATATTGACCAAAACTCTTTTCACCCCACCTACGGACCAAGGGCGCCAACGCAGCCTGGGCAAAATCCCCATCTTCCAGAGCAGGTGTCCAACTAGGGCCATTTGCACCACACCACCAACCAAAACACCCCAAGCAAGATACTCACCCGGCTCAAAACCCAACAGTCCATCGGGAACCAAAGCGAAGAGAATAAACACCAAATTAAACAAGGCCGGAGCCATCGCCGGAACGAGGAACTTCTTCCAGGCATTGGCAATAGCCATGTAATAGGCATAAAGAGTTACCAGGAACAGATAGCCAAACATGATCCGCCCCAAATAGATGGTGATTTCCAGCTTTCCGTCCACGGCCAGAAAACCATCACCTCCTACCAAAAGAGCCATAAGCTCCTTCATGAAAATCACACCTAACGCCGACAGAACTCCCGCTACAATAACTAAAAGAGTGAGAATTCCACTGGCCAGATCCTGGGCGGACTTGAGGGCAGCCTCTTCCCCCTGCCCCTGTTGAGGAGTGCGCCTTTCGATATAAATGGGAATAAAACTGACCGAGAGGGAACCTTCGCCCAATAGTCGCCGGAACATGTTGGGCAGGCGAAAGGCCACCACAAAGGCGTCAGTCACCGTACGCGAAAAAAAAGCCGCCAGGAGGACATCACGGACAACCCCTAGCACCCGGCTCGAGAGGGTTCCCAAGGACATGGCTGCGGCTGATCTTACAACTGATTGTTTTTGCTGCGTTTTTTCCAATTACTGAGCCTACCCCGAGATTCTCCCCCACCTGCGTAAGACTTGCGCTCCGCCCCGGCTTATGGTATTCCCGGTCCTTCGGTCATTCCGATACTTTGAGTTAATCATTGGAGGTTACAAGTTGGCAAACCATAAGTCGGCAGCAAAACGTGCTCGCCAAGCCAAGAAAAAAACGGCTGTGAATTCCCGCGCAAAGTCCGCGGTTCGTACTTTTGAAAAGAACCTAAGAAAAGCTCTGAGCGCCAAGGATGCTGATGCCGCTCAAAAACTGCTGGTGGCCTACACCTCTAAGGCAGGAAAAGCTGCTCAAAAAGGAATCTTGAAAGCAAAGGCCGCTTCTCGCAAGATCAGCCGCTTGTCCAAGAACGTTCACCAGTTGGTTGCTGGAAAGTAATTCACCTGACGATGATTAGACGGCTTTTAAGATAGCCTCGTCGGCTGTCTTAGAAGCCACAAATGTCCTAATCGCCCTCTTCATATTGAAATCCAAATTTAAAAACTCAACACCATAGCGAGTCCCGTTGGGCTGGCAGTAGCGAACAATTCCGCGCACTACGGTTTGTCCCGCACCTGGAATGCGAAAGGTGATGACCAACCTCTGCTCGGCCGAAAGCTTGTGCTCACAAGTGATGAGCATGCCCCCCTCGCCGATCTCAAAGCTACGGCCAATGGAATACCTGCCCCCAATCAATAGGCCGATACGAGCTTCAAATACCCGGCGAGGAACCCGCCGGCGGCGAATCCCAGAAAGCTCTTCATTTGTTTTTCCGGCCTGGTCAGCCATGGATTAACCTCGACTTCAATCTAGTCCACTACACCTAGAAAAGACCCTTCTCTGGATCGGCAAATAAAAGCCAAGACATGAGCGAGTGAAACGTTTTGGGACAGCGATTTCTTAGACTCGACTTCCGTCGGTGGCGATTACCCTAAGAGCAGGTGCGAATAATGAAATTCTCCAACCAGATGTGGCTTGAGATGGGAGATGACTTGAGAGCCCTATCTGTCTCGTGCAAAGCCTGTAAGGCGCGGTTGATCTTATCAGGCGACCAAGCCCGCGATTGGTTGACGTACTCCTGCAGAAAGAACTGGGGGACTCCTGCCTGGCTGCTAAGGCGTGCACCCGCCAATCCTGCCGCCATGCCCTCACGAATGGTATGGAGAATGCGAATATGGCGAGTGATTAAGCTCAATGCCCCCACTTCATTTTGTCCGTGTTCCAGCAAATTGGCCAAACACACCAGAGCATGAGCCCGGTCGCGGCGACCAATGGCATTAGCCAAATCAAAGATACTATCGATTCGCGAGCGACTCACCAGTCGCATCACATCCTCTTCACTCACCGGCCGGTTTTCATCACCCAGGTACTGGCGGAGCTTGAGCATCTCGTTGTTGATTTCTCCAAGATTACTGCCCACAAACTGCTGCAACAGGGCAGCCACTCCACGGCCAAGCTCAACCTCATGGCGGTAAGCAATGTACTCAATCCACGAGGCAACCTGGTTATCAAAGGGCCTCTTGAGCTCTACAATGACACCGGCATCCTTGATCTTGCGAAAATACTTTTTGCGCTTGTCGGCCTTTTCTGCGACCAAAATAAAGGTGGTCGTGGGGACTGGATCTTCCATCACCGGAACAAGCTCTTCCCATTCCTTGTCCTTGAGGCCCTTGCCAATCTTGTAAACCACAACCCGACGGGGGCTCATCATAGTCAAAGTTTCAACAGCATCTTTAACATGCGAAGGCGATGTTTCCGGGTAATGAAACTGATCGGAACTGAAGTCGTCCACGCCATCAGGTAAAGCCTTGGTCTTCAGTAATTTGACTGCCTCATCCACCAAATAGGGCTCATCACCAAATACCAAATACAAAGGTCCTGGAACCTTTTTGTCCAAGTACTTCTGCAGTTTTCTTAAGTCCCACGCCACACTTGCTGCCATTAAAAACTCTCGGTTAATCGGTCATGAGCCTCGACCATCATGTCCACTGCCATTTTTGCAATATTTTGATGACGGGCGCTCTGATTGTAAAGCGCATTTGCTGAATTCAAGCCTGCTGAACCCAACTGGGGTGCAAAATAGGCTCTCTCGTTTTGAAAAACACTTTCCCACAAGACCTTGTTATCCGAATTCCGCCGCAGGCGAACACGAGTGGTCACCAAAACACGATACTCAGTGGTCAAAACCGCCCCCAAAGGCAAGTGAATGATTTCATTTTGCGTAGCCTTGGCACTTCGCTCAAAGACAATGTCTTCAACAATGCCCTCAAGGGTGACCGGAGATTCATTCTTACCCACCACTCGAGCCACCCCGCTGCGGGCCAACTGGCGGATCATTTCATTGGTAAAATAGCTTTCAATTCCCACTTCAGAGGTTTGATTTTTAAATACTGGAATCGACACCTGATCATAGCCACCAGGTAACTTTCGCGGTCGGAATCCCAAATGATAGCCACAACCTGAACCAATCAGGGCGAAAATGAAGGCCAAGCTGAGAAAAACCAGGCGTTTAGAGAGATTCACAGCCACAAGGTAACCAGTCTGGAGCCCCAATTCAAGAATCAAATGCCTATTGCGAACAGCGGTCGAATGCGTTATTTCTGAGCAAATTTTCACAAGGATTCCAATCAGATGGCCAACCACCCTGAACATCCCTACCGGCTCTTTGCCCCCGGCCCAGTTCCCCTTTCAGAAGGCGTCCGGCAAGCATTGTCCGAAACCATGATTCACCACCGCAGTGAGGCTTTTCGGATAATTTTACGTGAGTCCTTGGATCTTCTTCAGCACGTGTTTCAAACTCGTCAGCCGGTCATGATGTTGAGTGCCGCCGGCAGCGGAGCCATGGAGGCGGCGCTGGTGAACATCCTTTCTCCAGCCGATGAAGCCCTGTTCGTGGTGTCGGGAAAGTTTGGCGAGCGATGGTGGAAGATGGGGCAGGCTTATGGCGTCAAGTGCTATGTACTCGAAGTCCCATGGGGTGAAGCGGTTTCACTCAGCCAGCTTGAGGGAGAACTCAAAAAACACCCTCGGGTAAAGGCGGTCTTTTGTCAGGCCTGCGAGACCAGCACGGCTGTGGCCCATCCCATCCAGGAGATGGCCGGCACCATTCGGCAATATGCTCACGACTGCCTGTTTGTGATTGATGCCATGACTGCTATGGGAGCTATGCCCTTGCCTATGGACGAATGGGATTTGGACGTGGTTGTGTCGGGATCGCAAAAGGCCTTTATGCTGCCAGCCGGCCTCTCCTTTATTGCGCTTTCTGAGCGCGCGTGGAAGGCCGCCAATAAATGCACAACACCAAAGTTTTATTTTGATTTGGCCGCTGAATTGGAAGCCAATAGCAAAAATGAAACCCGCTTTAGCTCAGCCGTGAGCCTGATCCGTGGCCTTCATTCCGCCCTCAAAGAAAATTTTGCCGAGGATGAAAGAATCAAAAAGATTCGGCGCTGTGAAACTCTAGCCCACGCCACCCGGGAAATCTGCACCAAGTGCTACGGCATGGAAGTTTACGCCAAAGCCCCATCCTCATCCGTCACGGCCATTAATATTCCTGCGGCCATTCAAGACAAGGGACTCAACAAGGTTTTGCTCAACAAGTACAACTTGTTTATTGGTGGCGGCCAAGATCACCTAAAGGGAAAGATCTTCCGTATTGGGCACTTGGGTCACATCACGGACGGGGACCAATTGTTTCTTGCTCAGGCCCTGGGTTTGGCCCTTCAGGAGTGCGGATGGAAGAAGGCGACTGACGCCAATATTACGGCAGCAGTTGATCTCACCCGTCGACTTCTTCAGGAAACGAGATAGGGGTCTTAACGATGGCAAAGGTTTTAGTCGCCGACACATTTACTGGCAATGCCTTGGCAGCCTTACGAGCTGCATTTCCAGGCCAGGTAGAAGTAACTTCGACCTTTAGTCCCTTGGCGGAGCAGTTGGCGGAAACTGAGTATCTCTTGATCCGCAGCCGAACAAAAATCACACCTGAGTTGATTGCCCAGGCCCCTCGTCTGCGCCTCATAGTGACAGCCACAAGCGGCTTTGACCATATTGATCTGTCGGCATGTGAGACTCGTGACATCCGAGTGTTGTTTACGCCTGAGGCCAATGTCACCAGCGTAGTGGAGTTAACGTTTGGTCTCATACTGACTCTATTTCGTCGACTGAACGAAATGAAACCCGCAATCAAATCCGCCAAGTGGAAGGACGATCTCAGTTGGGGCGAAGAACTTTGTGGTCAGCACCTCGGGATCGTTGGGCTCGGACGCATTGGTTCCCGGGTCGCGCAAGTGGCTAAGGCTTTTGGTATGGAGGTAGCTGCTCTTGATCCATACGTTAGCGATGAGACATTCTCCAGACTGGGGGTTGAGCGCATGGGCCTGATGGAGATCCTGACCTCCTCTGACGTTCTCACCCTTCATGTGCCCTACACCAAAGAAACCCACTACCTCATCAACCACCAAACCCTTCCCCACATGAATCCCGACGCCATCCTGGTCAACACCTCGCGGGGGCCTGTGGTCGCCGAAACAGAGTTGGTCGAAGCCTTGGAGTTAAAGCAACTGCGTGGAGCCTGCCTGGATGTGTTTGAGAGAGAACCCGTCGTTCATACTTCAAAAATGCTCAATATGGCCAATGTGGTTATGAGTTGCCATGTCGGTGCCTACACGGAGCAGGCATTCCAGCGAGCCTCGGCTGTGGCTGTAAAAAAGGTGATTGATTTTCACTCCACAGGTGAATTTTCAGACTCCTTACCACCCCCCTTTCCCTGGTATCAGCCACTACCCCGTTGACTTCCCTCCCCACCCTTTTTGCGCGACGCATTTATAGCCGTATTGACCCACCTCCCGGTCTTTATGATTGATAAATGGACCTAGCCCGGTATGATCCTGCGTTGGCCTGAAACGACCTGGAATTGGCGATAAGGAGACAAGATGGCAGGCATCATAGTTGTGGGTTCTCAGTGGGGTGACGAGGGTAAAGGCAAAGTTGTGGACGTTTTTTCCGCTGAAGCGGATTTTGTCGTGCGCTACCAAGGTGGAGCCAATGCTGGCCACACCCTCATTGTTGACGGACAAAAGACAGTTCTTCACCTCGTTCCCTCTGGAGTTCTACACACTAAAACCAAATGCATCATTGCCTCAGGTGTGGTGCTTGATGTTGCCACCTTGTGGGAAGAAATCTGCGCTTTGAAGGCAAACGGTCTCTTGCAGGATTCAAGTCAACTGATGATCTCGGACTCGGCCACTGTCCTCATGACCTACCACCGACAGCTGGACGCCGCTCGCGAGGTCGCCGCAGGCCATGAAAAAATTGGTACCACTGGTAAAGGGATTGGCCCAGCCTATGAGGATCGCGCCGGCCGTAAGGCCTTGTTGTTTGGGGACCTTTTTCAGCCGGACACACTGAAGGCCAAACTGGAAACCGCACTCAAGGAAAAGAATTTTCTGCTTGAGAAGTTCTACGGTGTCGCCCCCATAAACTTGGACGATTTGATTGCTGAGATCAGCCAACTGGCCAAGGAATTGGAGCCCTATCGTTGTCGGGACACCTCCTTGGTTATTCACAAGGCTCTTAAGTCCGGCAAGAAGGTCTTATTCGAGGGCGCACAGGGAACCTTGTTGGATCTGCATCATGGGACCTACCCCTTTGTGACTAGCTCCTCAACCCTGGCCGGATCGGCCTGCGTGGGCTCGGGCATTGGCCCCGGCCTGGTCAGTAAAGTCGTAGGGATTACCAAAGGTTACACCACTCGCGTGGGTAGCGGTCCCTTCCCAACCGAGTGTGATGACGAAGTGGGCGAACGGATGAGGGAAAAGGGCCGGGAGTTTGGCGCCACCACGGGCCGCAAGCGCCGCTGTGGATGGCTCGATCTCGTTGCCCTTCGCTATGCCATCCGCATCAACGGGATCACCAATATTGCCTTAATGAAGATCGACGTACTGAGCGGCTTTGACAAAATCCAAGTCTGCACGGCCTATGAGCTGGATGGGGAGAAAATCACTGAATTCCCAGTGACTCCAGGTGATTTGGCTCGCTGTAATCCCATCTATGAGGAACTTTCCGGGTGGAAAGAAGAAATCACGGCTGTTAAGTTTATGCGTGATCTGCCCCGCAACGCTCAAGCCTACGTGGACTTCATTACGAATGAGCTGGCAACCCCAATCGATGTCGTCTCAATAGGCCCGGGACGAGACCAGACTCTTTGGATTAAGCCCCTGTTTCAATGACAGGGGTCAGCCAAATTGACCGATCAATCCAATATGGAAAATCTGCTCAGGCAAAGTCCCTTCCTGGTGGGGCTTCGCTGAAGATTTGAGCAATTTTCGCTGCTTACGGCCCTGGACAGGGGAAAATCTTAAAAAAGCGTGTTGACATGAAGGCCTAAAACCCTGAAATATGTGGACCCTCAGGCACTTGAGTAAGTAAGTGTAACTGTTCGAAAAGAACTGTTATGTGATCCGCTAGCTCAGTCGGTAGAGCATCTCACTTTTAATGAGAGGGTCGATGGTTCGAGTCCATCGCGGGTCACCACTTTTGACACTGATTTCGCATGAGCAGCCAATTCTAGGGTTCCCTTCGTCTAGAGGCCTAGGACATGTCCCTTTCACGGACAAGACACGGGTTCGACTCCCGTAGGGAACGCCAAATAAAAACACCACCGCAAGGTGGTTTTTTTATTTGGCGTTCCCGGAGGGAGGAGAACCCGTAGGGTGAGACTCCCAGCAAACTGAGAGCGCCAAAGGCGCTTAGGCTCAGTTTGCCAATCGACGAGGGCTCAATGCCCGAGGAGATTTCACGTACTTGTTGCGCTGAGCTTCAAAAAGACGCCAGCAATTTTCTCCAGACGCTTGCCTCGAGCACAGACCAATTGCAATGATCAACCTGGACTCAAATTCCTAGGGGGTATTGTGAAAGTTCTCATCCTTTTTGCCGTTGTTCTTTCTGCTGGCTCTGTCTTTGCCAAAACATTGGAAACCCGATGCATAAAAAACGACTGCTTCAGGTTTGGCTGGATGACGACTGAGCCCAGCACCGACTACCAGCTCACCTGCACTTGTACCGATGGTGACTGCATGAATGTTGGCTGGGAGAGCGCAGACAATCGCAATTCCACTTTTTCAGTTGAGTGTAAAGTGGGCGGTTGTTTTACGAAGGGCTGGAAGTCCGTCCAAAACGACAATGGAATGGTGCTGATCGATATCGTCACCTGCAAAAGTGATAGCTGCCTGACCCATGGCTGGGATATCGCAGCCTCCTATGGCCCGGGCGGCGAAGTGATTTGCAAAAACAGTGACTGTCACCAATTCGGTGGCATCAGTTTTTGGCGAGGCAAGATCTCTGAAACCTTTTGCATTAACTCCAATTGCTACAGGTCCGGCTGGGTGGCTGAGATTGACGAGTAATTAGGGGACCTAAGACTTTCAAGCCTGAGAGTTGGTACTCCAGTCTTAACTGAGCACTGATTTTAAAATCGGTGCAATGGCCTTACGGTCGTCGGGAAGTGCCCAATATCGTTTTTTATCGACATCCAGCAGATGGTAGATGGTATTAAGAATGGAGGCCATGGTGATGTAGTCACCACTCTTATAGACCTCTAGAGGTCGGTCAATCACTCTTTGGGCAGTAAAGTCGTAAGGCTTTCCCATGACCTTCACCTTATCGGGGTCCCTGCCAAGATGGGCTGGAGATAACACCTCACTCCCCGAATGATAGTCAGTTTCGCCAACGATCTGACCCCCTTTAATCCCGCGACCGGCTAGCAAGATCATGTTGTTAAAGGTATTGTGATTTGTCCCAGATGAGTCGACCCGCGCTCCACTGACCTTCATGCTCCGGCCAAATTCAGATCCAAAAGAAACCGTGGTCACGTCCAACATGCTTTTTCTATTGTCAAAGGCCGTTCTCTTCAAGTAACTCAGAATCTCATCGATCTCTGCGACCAGCTTCTTGTATTGTGCGGGCTGACCCTTTGCTAGCACATCTGAGTGGGAGTCAAGATCAAACCTGTCTCTGCCATAAATGATGATTGCTCCCTGGCAGACTCCAGCCTGAAAATAGCTCTTAACCACACCCAGTCCTCTCTGCCTAATGTCAATATTGTCGGCAGCCAAGTTCACTTTTTTCATGGCTCTTACCAAGCTCTCCTGCCCGTCAAGAGCCGCCAACAGATCCCGCTGTCCCCTTTGGAATTCACTGGCCTCCCCAGCGTTGGCAGCATATTGATTTCTTAGATATTGGGCGCTGGGGCCATCCAGACTCTCAGGCACCAAGCCGACCGCATCGTGCAACACTCCAATCTCCGAGGGGTCGACATTCAACCCCTTATTCCCAAGGCTGGCAACTCCCACCGGTTTTCCGATTTGCACATAATCCAAGGGATAACCTTGAACCCTTTTACCAAGACCCTCCAAGAAGCATCCAGAGCTCAAGGGCTTACCAGAGAAGTAGTATCTGAGATTGTGAGGATGACCATCAAAATTTGGCAAAGTGTTAACTCCCTTGATGATGGTCAAATCACGGCGAAATTTTTTTAACGGGCGAACCAAGGGTGAGGCCAGGGTCCGCCGACCACCAGCCGCCTCCCAGACAAACGGCTCTTCATTCACATAGTTCTGAATCAAATTTTCCTGAGTCATTTTGAGTGATCGGGCGTCAAATAAGTAAGATGAATCCCAGCCACCCTCAAAGAAAACTTGCAGAAAAAAGTGAGACTTAAACTCCTTGTTTTTTCCATAGGCCTGCCCGGGCCAGGAAAAGATCGGAAACACCCATGCGCCGCCTAGAAGCCCCAAATGCTTTACAAATCTTCGCCGAGATTCATCGTGTCCCACAGTATTATCGCCTCAATAGAAAGTGTGAATTCATTAAAACAGTGAATGTCATATCTTCAACAATTTGAATCGATGGTCGTCCATCTTTTCTTATGGAACTAATGTGGGCCGCCCACCTTGCAAATTCCTCATCACCAGCTGCCGAGTCCATAAAAAAGTCCCAGTAAGATCTTAATTTTTCATTTAACTGATTGCCCCCAATCGCATCGCGACAAAACGTCTGAACTAAAGCGGCAAACTCGACACGAAAATCACTAGAACTGGAGCCGTCCGTCTTTTTTAGGCAGGTAGAGGAAACCTTGTTGGCTATCTTTCTCGCAGCCAGATGGTAAACCAAAAACGACTGAGGACTTGGTTTACCATTTCGGTAGGAGTTCTGAACGCCAAATCCCTGATATCCCCCGAACAGATACTCAAGCTTCCCAATGAGCAGCGCAACTGTAAACTGCGGCCCATCGGGATTCCAAATTCGACTCTGAATCCGGTTTGCGTAGGCCTCGTAGCCAATGAATTCTCCTGACGGAGTGGCTGCCCTGGCCACCGGGCCACCGGGCCACAGACCATCGGTATGATAAACACTAAACTCAGCGCTAAAAAAACTAATGCGCGGCCTTGGCTAGAGAATTTTGCACCCACACAAACACCTTTTCCCTATCGTAAGAGGACAAATACTCTTCCCGATGCATCAACTGATAATTTGGTCTCAGAGTGAACATCTCCTTTTCAAACCTCTTCATTGAATCATAGTGACTGAGTTGATTTCCCGCTTGGTCAAGATGAGGGAACCCAAATCCATCTCCTATTTTGATCCATTTGGTAATATCCAACTTTTGCTGACTCTTTGTTGAAGAGTGACATTGCGCACAGTTCTGCTCAAGAATCTCGGCGACTTCGCAAGGAGGGCGATCTCCCCTCATTTCTCCAGAGGCCAAATCATAGCATGTGTTGGAATCGAGTTGACCTTGCCGAAACGTATTGGACTTCAAAAGAGCCTTTACTGTGCTCCTGAAGGCCTCGGATGAATTTGTTTTCGCCTGTTGATCAAACCTCACTCTTAGGTCAGTCAGGTACCCTTGATCAAACTGCTGTTCTGAACCAACAAAGTACTTGGCCATCTTTTTAACTAGGCAATTACGAACCTCAGGAGATTGCTTCATGATCCTAAAAAGATCTTCGAGGCTTTCGCCTTTGTCGTTTATTTTGGGGTATAGATGCGAGCGAGCGACTCCAACATTCAGAGAACCGTCGCTCCTCGTCCATATTGCTTCCTGATTTCTCAGGGGCTTTCTCGCTCGGTCGTCAAATACGATCACATTTTCATAGTACTCTTCCTTATTAGACTTAAATGGAGTCACATGCTTGGTGCTATAGGGAGCCTTCACACCAAATTTGCCGTAGTAGCGAAAAAAACCCGAAATCGGATTCAGCTTGTAATGACAATTCATACACTTTTGCAGGAAACCGTGCCTATTGTCTTTGTCCCAATCCTTGATGGTGACTTCAACCGGGACTAGATCATCACAGTAATAGGTTGAGAGAAAATAGGCGCTACGACCCCAGCTCATGTTAGTAACTGAAACCGGAAGATTCCTCCACATCGGGGCTGTAAGCGGCCCCTTAGCGTCCCTGAATTTTCCGAAATCGAAGGCTTTGAGATCCAAGAGTGTCCTAACCTGGTAGCTATCCTCATCGAGGGCGTCCAGCTGATCATAGATCAGTTCAGCCTTATACCTGTACATCTTGGCAATTCCCAGAATGTGCTCCGCCTTGTGGTTTTGATAACAGGTATCAAAGCCAAACAATGGAAGAGCATGTGATAAGTAAGATGGGATGCCTAACGTTAGAACCTGAAGATCCTTGAGGTGAATCAGCTCCTGGCAGACTTTCACTTTATCAATATCATCGCCCTTCTCTTTGATCTCCGCGATGATGCCGTCAAGTTGCGCAACTAAATTTGCCTTCACTCTCCTTCTATAATCCTTAACTTCCTCGGGAGGTACTTTCTCCGTGGAACCATCCTTGGTCGGTCTTTCCGCTATCTTTTTCATCGGCCCCACATAATAGGGGACGTCGTAGTCGAATAGGGCGAGATAGTCGCCATTTTTCATGAGATTGCGAACTGACTGTATAGCCTGTGAGGAATAATAAATATGGGGGGAATACGTTACAGTACGTTCCTTACCCTTACCTCTGTATTGACTGACGACTGGGTCTGATTTCAGGCCGAGAAAGTACAGATTAAAATCCAGGACTGTCTCTACGAAGCGCGGATCCTTCATCAAATACTCAATGATCTGGTCTTCTGACTTCTGACTCAGCTTTTCCAGCTCATCACCCGGGCGGATCTCTTCACCTCCCAAGAGGGTCCGATATACCTTCTCCACCCAGGCCGTTCGACTCAGTCTATTGTCACTCCCGTAGGCAGAAACAGAAACAAGCGAAAAGATGGCCATCCAACCCAGACAGGCCCTTATGCCAATTGCCAAGTGAACTCCCTACCCCCGGACTCTAGACTTCATGAAATCCTAAGGTAAACCGGGGCCATTGGGTACCTTTCAGAGCAAACCTTTTTGTCTCTAGGCTTTAGTTCAGGCTGGAGCCGCTCTCATGATGTTCTTAAAAATGTCAGCTCCAAGTATTTCATGCCAATCTGGGCATAGGCTCCAGGTTGTTGCTGCCAGTGGGCAAGCTGACGAAACAATTCAAATTGATTGACGTTCACGGCAAACTTGCGACTAACAATTTCGCTCGCAAACATGAACATTTTAGACATCCGCTTGATTTCCTCCTCGCTGATCGCTGTCACCGGCATCTCATAGGAGGATCGCAGTCGATAGCCCAACTCACCGCAATAGCTCTCAATCTCACAAATGGCATTGCGGCTACCTCGCTCGCCCTTTTGCTTACTCTGAAGAGCCTTGTACATCTTCGACAGTTCCAAGACAGGGTGCGAGAAGCACTTCATGGAATCCATAGTGTCGATAACAACGACGCTTCCCCCGGGATTGAGTATCCTCTTTAGTTTATCTAGGAGCTTTCTGTTGTCTTTAATGTGTTGAACGACAAGTCGAAGAATCACGACATCATAGGATCCCTTAGAGTAACTAAAGATGTCGTCACAGATAAACTCGACATTTTCTGCTTCTGAAAATCTCTGCGCAGCAAACTCAATATAATCCGAAGAGAGATCCACTCCAGTGTATTGTTTATCAGGGAAATAGGCGAGCAAGGTGCGAATGAGATCACCGGGCCCACAGCCAAAATCTAAGACTTTCTTTGCAGACTTGAAGGCCTGAGAGTTGAAAAAGAACTTGAGATCCTCGTTTTTGGTGACTTCTGCTTGAATTCCAAGCAGTTCGTCCCAAATGCGGGTGGTCCTCTGAGATTCAAAGTGGGCTTGAATTCCCGAGTAGAGAGAAAATGGTGGGTGAATGACTGTTTTCTTGGCTAAGGGGTGATTAGAAATTGGACTCATTTGAAACCTCCGATTTGGGCACAGGAGGTTCAAATGGTCAGTGGACTTCAAATTTCTGTAGAGAAATTTGAAAAAGATCGGTTTTATCAATTTATTTCAACTATTTACAGGCCGATCACGGTTCCCTCACTGAAGCTTCAACTATTTCTAGGGCAGAAAAAAAGTGTCACAGTGACAAGATTGGGCCCATTCACTAAGCTCTCCACATGAGTCATTCTCCACAACCTAACTATCTGCAGATTGATTCCGAACTTTCGCCAAGTCAGTTGATGACTATGCTTGCGGCCTTCAGCAACGAAGCCATTTGGACGAGAAACCTTCAAGTACAGGATGCCATCTCCTTTCCCCATGAAATCAATGTCTTCAACCACTCCAAGCTGTCCCAATCCAAAGGCCAGTTTCTCGATGTTTCTTGGGGATTTGGTAAACCCATAGTTTCTCACCACAGTGATTTCCCGGGCTATGAAGGAGAAGAGGTGGGTCTCTCTCTTAGCTATTTGTTTCAGGGAAAAACTAAGGCCAAACAGTACCTACGCGACATCGCGTCAGTTGTGGGCAATAAAAAATTTAATCTCATTCGCCTTAATCTTGTCGCCCAACACGTCCGCCATCACGGTGTTCTCCTGGAGGGATTGCTGGATCACCTGGAAGACCGAGGAAGGATCTTAGTCATCGATGCCCGTGATGAAATGCTGGAATTCAACCCCAGCGTCCCCCACCTGCGAGACATGTACCAACGATTGGCCGAGCTACAAAAGAGGTCCGGAGGCTTGCGCAACGGAGCCGAGAGAATTCAAAAGAGAGCTTCCGTATTTGGCTACAAATTGTTGGACTCTCAAGCCTTGAGAATTCAAACCAAGAACCCAGAAGAGCTGACCAACTTCTTTCGTATGTTTTGCCTTCATGCTGAAATTGTCACCCGCCCCTTTGCTGGAAAGTTTGACCGCCAACAGATCTATAAGGATGTCTTTCGCTGGTATCAGGCACCAGGTGCCTGGGCCAGCTTTGGCCTGCAGTTTGTACTCATTGAAAAGCGAATTCAACGAAGACGGCGCCAGTAGGGACAGCCTTTTGTATTTTCAGACACCCTCACTCTTTTCCGCAGGCATGGAGTTTGAGCGCGCAGCTGTCATAGGCCAGGATGCGGGCCAGTTGGCTCATTTCGCAGTTGGATTTCTGGGGACCATAGCTTCCGCCAGCGAGTACTTGCATAAGTGCTTCCACCTGATCAGGTGGGGTTCCCAGAGACTCTAGGAGCTCCCGCACTGAGTCCGGATCGGACGTGCGCATTTGATCGATACGACTGTTGACCTCGCCCTGAATCTGTCCACAACGACGTTTAATACATAGGGCGACGAGACGACCATGGGCTAAGTCTTTGCTCTTTCCCCAGGCCGTGGGCTCAGCTCCAGTTCCGGTAATATCATGAGTGCAGAAGTGAACCCCGTCCCTTTGGCTAAGGGCTTCCACACTGGCATTTAAAGCCAAGAGCACCCACTGGTTGACGGCTTCATCACTGGGAGGTCCTGCCTGAACTGGAAAGGACAAACCAAATAGAATAAAAACAAAAATCAATTGGCGAACCATTTTGGCTCCTGACAATGTTTTTCAAAAAAGGCTTGCTCGGGTCCGTGAAATTGTTCAAGCAGATGGGCTTTTGGAGACATCAAGAATAATAGGTAACTTCCCCAACGAATGGATGGACGGCAAAATAAATAAATGGCCGTGGCCTTTTGTAAGTTCATCTCAGTGAAATAATCTTCCTTTTCCACCCCGAATCCGATTTGCACATGACGAAGTGTCTCATGGAGAACCAGGGCCACCTGGCTGATGAGATCCAAAGACAAAAAGTCTTGTTCAACAATGTGAACCTGAAATTTATGCGGCTTACCCCTGTAGTAGGCAACCAACTTGGGATCCAACTCCTCAACCCGCAAAGTGTCCGGAATATAGTATTTGTCGTAGCCTTCCGTAACTTCTCTAGGAAGCTCGTTGGTGTAGTACCATTCTACACTGGAGAAAGCAGCCTGGGCCTGGATGCTCCCCACACTGAACTCCGTCTGAGTCCACTCATTCAAAACAAGGTTCGCGAGATTGTAAGGATCACCGCCATAGTCAGGAAGAAAGGACTTATAACGAAGTCCTCTCTGATTGAACATGAGAAGGTCCAAGAACAGACGTCGCCCGTTCCAGCGAACACTGGTTCCGCCTCCCCCCCCACTCCAACCGCCTTGAAGCTGCTGCAACTTTGCTGTGGTGAGCTGAGATGGAACATCGTCCACGACCTTGATCGTCCGAGACCCCGCCCAAGCTGGGCTGGTTAGCCCCAGGGCAAGTCCCGTTGCCCATGCTAGGTTTTTGATTTGAACCAACACTTGAATTCTCCAAGATTCTTTGTACCTTATTGCTCATTGCGTCAATATGGGCAATTAAATATTAATTAAATCACACTTTTTTCTTAATTTTTGATTATAATTTCCGATAAAGACACGAATAATTAAATAGATAGCCATACTATTGGAAAAGCCATATTTCGCCTACAAAGACTATCGCGAAGCCCTCAAGGCTCGCCAACAGTTTCTCAAGCGCAGCCTGGGAAAGACCTACAACCTCAATGCGCTCTCTGCCGGCATCCAGGTTCAAGGTCCTTATCTCTCAAAAGTCTTTCGCGGCGATGCAGACCTCAATGAGGACCAACTCTATCTGGCTCTGCGTTTTCTCAATTTTCAAAACCTTGAATCTGAGTATCTTCGGACTCTCCACGCCTATCAGCGCTCCCATTTGAAAGAACGAAAGCAGGAGCTCAAGCTACAATTAGAAAAGATCCGCCAAAAGGCCCTAAGGGCCGAAGACCAGTTGAGAACCCCAATTTCAGAAGTCGATACCAAAGAGCCAAATGCTCTGTTGCAGTACTTTCTCGACCCTTTTGCCCAACTCACCCACATGTACTTCACTATTCCCAGGTTCCAAATTCAGCCGGACCAGGTTCGTCAGGCCCTTGCCATTAGCGAGGACAAGTGGAATGGCCTGATCACATTTCTTCTGGAAGCCCGACTCATTGAACTTAAAGACAAAATGATTATCTCCAAATCGGAACATCTGGTTCTAAAAAAGGATTCATTAATTTGGGAAGTTTACCACGAATTGGCAAAATCCAATGCCCAACAGAGAATTCGCCGCCTCAAACCAAGTGAAAAGAACTCCCTGACCTACGTCTTCACTTGCTCCAATAAATCAATCGAAAAGATTCGTCTCGCCCTGGTTGATTTTCTCAAATTGTCCGAATCTATCGTCATCGAGGACGACGGCCAGGAGAATATCCACCAGCTCTCGGTCGACCTTTTCCCTTGGAGCTAAGAAAATTGGGCAGGAGCCTTCCCAATCTAAAGGCCGCCTGCCCGCAACGTGAGCATCGGAGAGATGAGGCATTATAGGGTCTTAAGGAATTAACGGTAATCTCGGGTACAGGTTGTCTTAGACTCTCTTTCACTGCAGCTGCTCTCAAAAGATTCACTGCGCACACACTTGTCATAGGCAGAGCGCCGGGCTTCACCCTCTGTGCGCCGAGTGTCGCCATAGTAGGTGGTACCAAAGGAATTGCGCACTAGCTTGCAAGTCCAAACCTCAACAGCAGGAGGGGGAGTGGGTGTGGAATCACAGCGGGAAACGGCAACCTGCAGCTCCGCATTCTCGGCATAACAACGCTGAAGCTCGCGAGTGAGTTCAATAATAGCACTGCCGTCTCCGCCACGAGCCTGAGCTTGTTCGATGACAGAAAGTGTGCAAATGGCAATCGCCAAAACAAGTACCAATGATTTCATCGTCCTTCTCCTAATTAAAAATGAGTGAATTGACGTGAAATCGTCCTATCCGCCTCCATCGCAGTTCAGCAATTAATTTCAAATTACAAAAATCGCAGATTTCTCACCCAGAATTCGAAAAGCGATACAGGTTCCGGCAATCACAAAAAAAAGGCGCTTCGAACTAAGCGCCTCCCTTTATGGGTTGAATTCGTAATTTGTAAAAACTCCTAAAACCCCTCGTGGAAATCACACGCTGAGATCAAGGAACCGCAAGAAAGATATCCCTGCACAATACATAATCCGTGATATCAGCAGCAAGAGTTCCTGCGTCGTCGCCTACCAGGCCTGTACTGTAATCACGATTCGAAAGAGTCAGCTTAATGACATACACCTGCCTAAAACCCATACGGGAGCTGCTATTTTCAAGCTCCACCTTTGAATTGTAGTCGAACTCAGCGACAACCGGTCCACGCTGTGGATTCAATCCTTCATATTGGATGTTTTCAGAAATCAAAGTACCGTCCAAAAAGATTCTCTCGGTTGATAAGGTATCACCGTGACGTGGCGGAATGCCGCGATTGTAACCAACCATTTCATACTGAATGCTCTGGTCGGCATTGCTGCAGTCAATATTGGCCTGTGCAACCGATAGTCCAGCCAATATGGACATAACTAGAATGAGTGCTTTCATTTTGTTCCCCTTTGCTCGATGTGGGCCCCTGAATGGGCGAGGCCCTTTTAACTTTTCGATCAACTTCAGCCAAATTAGTTGTTTTGATCACCATCCATCAACTTACGACCATCGTATTTCTAATACTATTCTGATTCCTGACTTAACATTCCCGCCACTTTGAAAACTTCACTGAAAAGAATCCGTTAAGAGGCTCATAGGAAGTGACAAAAATACACCTGCGCCATGCACCAGCCACCTAAAGGTTTGCAGCCCCGCACCCCCCCCGGTATGGTTGATTGCAAACCAAAATATGGGGGTGTCTTTTGGCTCAATGTGTATTTAGGCTCTTTTCTATTGTTCTGTTGGTTGCCTCAGCCTTAGGCGGCAGGTATGCCTGGGCAGGAAAGGCCTCAACAATCGTCTACTGTGCCGAAGGATCACCTCAGACCTTCAACCCCGCCTTATCCATCGATGCCACGACTCACCACCTTAACAAAGACATTTACAACAGGCTTGTTCGCCTCTCCGTCGATGATGGAAAGGTCGAACCTGACTTGGCGGAGTCCTGGACGGTGTCGGATGATGGCAAGGTCATTCAGTTTAGGTTGCGGAAGAACGTGAGCTTTCACACCACTGAATATTTTAAGCCGACGCGCAAGTTAAATGCTGACGATGTCGTATTTTCTTTTTTGCGCCAACTTAAAAAAGATCACCCCTTCCACTTGGTCGGAGATGGCAAATACCTGATGTTTCAGAGCAATGGTCTGGATAAGGTGATCGAGGATGTGGTTAAGGTCAGTGACTTAGAAGTAAAGTTCATTCTTAACAAGCCCTTTGCACCACTACTTCCCTTGCTCAGCGCAATCCCCATGGGAATCACGTCCAAGGAGTACGCTGATCACCTGGCCGCCGCGGACAAAAAAGTGGATTATGATCAAAAGCCCGTCGGCACAGGCCCCATGATCTTTAAGTCCTACGTCCCCGACCAACGGATTCGTCTGACCGCCAATCCACAGTACTTTTTGGGCAAGCCTAAATTTGACCAGTTCGTCTTTGAAATCGTTCCTGAAGGCAACGTGCGGATGCAAATGATGCGTGTGGGCTCATGCCACATTGCCTTTAATCCGCCGGTGGAAACATTGAAATATTTAAAGGACGAACCCCAGCTACAAGTTGTCAAACGTCCCGGCGTGAATGTGGGCTATGTTGGACTCAACATAAAAAAGCGTCCTTTTGATAATGTTAAAGTCAGGCAGGCTCTCAACTATGCCCTTAATCGTGAAGCCTACATCAAAGCCATTTATCACGACAATGCGAAGCTTGCTGACACACCTTTGTCGGCGGTTTCTTGGGCTCACAAAGTCTATGACAATCGCTACAGCTATGATTTGGCCAAGGCTAAACAGCTTCTCAAAGAGGCCGGTTTTCCCAATGGCTTCAGTACCGAACTGTGGACTCTGCCCATTGATCGCCCTTACATCCCAAACGGGAAAAAGCTAGGAGAAATGATTCAGGCTGATCTTGCCAAGCTGAACATCAGCGTTCGCCTTGTCAGCTACGATTGGGGGACCTACTTGGAGAAGTCCGAAAAAGGTGAGCATCACATGGTTATGCTTGGATGGATGTCAGATTTGGGTGATCCCGATATCATGTTAGGCAACAATCTTTCCTGTAACACCCGATTTAATGTCTCTCAATGGTGTGACAAGAGTTTTCAGGCACTACTGGAAAAAGCCAGATCTACCAATGATCAAGCTGAGCGACAGAAGATGTATCAAGAGGCCATTGGGATATTTATTGACCAGGCCCCTTGGATTCCGATCGCCCATGGCAACTACACTCGGGTGATTAGCCAAAAATTGAAAGGCTACAAGTTTTCGAGCTATGGCTATGACATCTTTGACGACGCCAGGATCGAGTTCTGATTTTTTACGTATGAACCGGGGTAGTATTCATGAATTCCGAATTACTTTTTAGCACCAACTACGGGGATGCTCGCAGGAGCTTTGTCGATTTTTGCCTGAAAAGGGGCGGGATTGTTCAGAGCTTTCTTAACCCTAATGCTAAGGGCCCAACCGGGGAAGACCTATTCACTGATCTAGTTCGCTTCGGTCCCATTCACCCAAAAAAGGCTCTGTTTTGTATCTCCGGCACCCATGGATTGGAATGCCCAGCCGGCCGAACCGCCTTTATCAATTGGCTGGATCAGTTTGATTTCAAATCGCTGGCCCCAGATACTGGTCTTTACTTCGTTCATGCCATTAACCCCTATGGCTTTGCTCATTTAAGCCGCACAACTGAGAACAACGTGGATCTCAACCGCAACTTCCGGGAATTCTCGGGGCCACTCCCCAAAAACCCGATCTACGATGATCTTCGCCCACTCCTGTGCCCTGATGGACTGGATGAGCTGAAAATGGAAGTGATGACAGCGAAATTGGAGGACAAGGCCAAAGACATCACCTGGCAGGTTCTGGTCGATGGATTTATGAAGGGCCAATACAAGGATCCCGTCGGAGTGATGTACGGGGGACATCACCGAGAATGGTCAGCGGAAACTCTTGAGACTATTGTGAAAAAGGAGCTTGGTCGCTGTGAGGACGTCCTTTACATCGACTGGCACACTGGACTCGGAGAGTACGGCTACGACTTTTACGTTTGCCTGCACGAGGTGGATTCGCCCAGGTACCAACTGGTTAACAACCTGCTTGATGGCAAATTGGAGCAGACGGCCAAGGGCTTTATCGGTGGTCAGATTCCCCGCTACGAAGGCCTCCTCCTAGCTCAGCTCGATAGGTGGCTCGCTCACTGCCGAAGAATGGGATTCGTCATCGAAATGGGAACCAAAGACAACAAGTCCATCTCCAACGCCCTTATGCTCGATGCCTGGCTGAGACGGAATCCAAATAGTGACGATGAAACAAAACGCAATATCAAGGCTCAACTCTTGGAATTCTTCTATCCCAACGACCCACCCTGGCAGGACAGCCTATTGATCCGATCCAGAAATCTATTGAATTGCATGTACAAACAATTGGTCACTGAAGGGCTTCCTGCCGTCAAGCAAGAGGAATAGGGGACGATTGCTGCACAAGTGTCGGCGCCATTAGACCTCCACTCATCAAACTGTGGGCGTCAACTGCTTGCCGCCCTGGTAGGCCTCGGCCAGATTGACTGTATGGTTTTTGATCCGACGAAATGAAACCACAATATCGCTAAGAGTGAGAGAGGCCACTGGCAGGAACTTACCCTCAGCCACCCTCTCCACATGGGTCTCTTTGATCTTTTCCACTAATTCGTTGAATTCATTCCATTCAGGCCGGAGCCTATCAATATTGACATGCTCATAGCGAACAATGCGATCCGCAACGTGTTGGTAAAGCTCGGAGGCCTTATTGGAAAGGGCCTCGATTTCGTCCTTGGTTGGTTGATCAAAGACAAATCCCTGTCGAAAGGAGCGTTGGGCATATTTCATTATCGACTGGCAGTAGTCAGCAATACTCTCTAGCTCCTCAGCCATCCTAAGAATTGCCTTTACCCGATTACTCTCCTCACCGGTCATTTGTGATTCCATCACCTTTCCCATGAAGACGGTGATCTCCATATGCATCTTGTCAGTGATATGCTCAAACTTGTTAATTTTCTGAATCAGCTCCGTCAACTCCTGGGGAGAGTTTAAAAAGGTCTTGGTGATATCAAAGAGCTTTGTCACCAACTCCGCCATCTTAATCAATTCCGCGCGCGCAAGGCCAATCGCCAGGGCCGGAGACGTGGTGGACGCATCACCAAAAAACTCCAGCTTCTTCTGCTCCTTGTAGGCTTTGTCTGGAACCAGCTTTCTCACCACCAGCTCCAAATACTTCATCAAAGGTAAAAACAATATAACGTTAGCTACGTTAAATACCGTATGGCCGGCCGCGATGTGAGCAGCCACATAGGGCTTTTGCCCTTCAGCATCGGTAAAATCAGCAACCCCACCGATGATCATCTCAATGAAGTCCTTGTAGATCCAAAACACCGAGGTCAAGATCAAGACACCCAACAGATTAAACACGGCATGGGCAGCTCCAGCTCTGCGAGCGTTGGTGTTGGCCCCAATACTAGCGAGGAGAGCCGTAATGGTTGTGCCGATATTTTCTCCCATCACCAAAGCGAGTGCAGTCTGAAAGGTGATTGAACCTGAACTGGCCAGGGCAATGGTGATTCCCAACATGGCTGAACTAGATTGAACAACAAAGGTGAGCAAACAGCCAATTAAAATGGTTCCCAAGAGGCTGGGAAGATCTGCGGCACTAAAGTACTGCATCATCGCCAAGAATTCTTCGTTGGTTCTCAGCGGCTTAAAGGCTCCGCTCATGAGTTCCAAACCCAAAAAGACCATACCCAACGCAAAGACCACCCGGCCCACCTGGGAGATGCGCTCGTTGCGGGAAAAGAGAAGAGGGAAGATGCTAAGACCAATCAACAGAAGACTGTACTTGCCAATTTTGATGGAGATGATCCACCCAGTGATGGTAGTCCCAATGTTGGCACCCAGGATCACCCCAATGGCTTGAGACAGGTCCATAAGCCCGGCGTTGACAAAGCCCACAACCATCACTGTGGTAATGGAACTACTTTGCACAAAACAGGTCACCCCTAGCCCAACAAGGACCGCCATAAATCGATTTGTTGTCAGAGTATTAATGGCCTTACGTATCCATTGGCTGGCCGCAGCCTGAAGACCCTCTGACAGCATCTTCATGCCGTAGAAGAAAATGCCCAATCCGCCGAGAACTGTGTACGCGAGCTTAAACCAATCCATATCTCTTCCTGGCGAGAGTTTTGTGGCACACATTTGACCTTGATCAGCCACATAGTCAACCGATTGGCGCGGCGCAATTCTGATGGGAATTTCTGCGGCAGAAAATGCGTATTTCTTGGGCAGTCTGACCTGGCTCTACAGTAATCGCCAATCTCACCAGGAGACGCCCGTAAGAGCCGAGAAAACCAGTGATTTATCCGTCTCAAAGGTAAACAACCGCAAAGGGGCGGGCCCAAGGATTGCTGTAAATATTGATGGGTTGTCTCAGGGAGTGGGGTTGTGTACCTAATTCGAATCGTCTCATTTTTAGTTTTTTGTACTTTTGCCCTGGGCTGTGGCTCTAGCAGCGCCTGGAATTCTGACCCATTGACCTCAGGGCAGGGCTTTTCCCTGAAAGGTACCTGCGATCATCGCACCAACAGCAATGCTTCGGACCGCCAGTGTCGTGAATGGCGGGGGGACTTCTTTAGGTCCGCCGACCTCGCGGTTTCTTGTGCTGCTATCGACGGCGGAGCCTACATCCAGGACCCCTGTCCTTCGGAAAACCTCATCGGAACTTGTGTTCTAGATGAAGGCAAAGCAACTGAAACCCGCTTTCTCTACTACGACAATGATTGGAACATCAATAGTGCAGAAATTCACTGCGCTGACAAGGATTTGGCCTCAAGGGGACTGGGCAGCACCACTTCCATTTGGCGCCAACCGATCGACTAGGGGCGGAGACCGTCCCTATGATTGGAGTGAGTCACATACTCCTTGTCTCTCACCATAATATGGCCGGTCAGCCAGGTCTTCAGAAAATCCAATAGCTCATCCATGGCGGTCGGCTCGCTCTTGCTGAGCCGCTTTTTGAATTGAGAAATCTCGCGCATGAACTCCGCGTGCGACTGCCGGTGGGAGGTCAGCTTGGGAAAAGCAATCCTCTCCATAAGGTTTTCTTCCGCCGCAAAATGAATCTGAATGTATTGATCCAGGTCCTCAAAAACTGCCTTAAACTCCTTAAGAGGACGCCCTCTCTGGATCACCTCGTCCAACTTGTTAATGAGTTCCACTAGTCGTCGATGTTGAGCGTCCATATCCTCATTGCCTATGACAAACTTATTCGACCACTCAAACAAAGGAGCCAATCTATCCCCTGGCAACACCCTGCTCGCGTCTGCATACTTGGACTCAAAGCCGACTGGTCGTTTAGTCATCTTGGCAACCACCCGATGCATCCAGATCAAGCAGGCGGCCGATATCAAGAACATGAACATCCAGCAACTGGTCCACAGCCCCGTGCCCTCTAGCAAATATCCAAATGCGATTGGGCAAAGGAATCCTCCCAGACCACCTAAGACACCAACCATTCCACCGACAACGCCGACTTGATTGGGAAAATAATCGGGAATATGTTTGTAAACAGCCGCCTTGCCAATTCCCCAAATGCTTCCCAAAAGAATGACAATGCCGGCAAAAATCCACACGTTGGCCTGAAAATAAATCCGCGTAACCCCTTTGGCCAAAAGCTGCCGCTTTTCAACCTGATCTCCCACCTTAACGACGGTCTCTGTCCACATATCTTTGTGAGGCAGTACAAGGAGCTGGCTATCGCCACTCTTCATCATTGCCGGCTTGGTCTTCAGCGGATAGGGTTTGCCGTTCACCACCACTGAATCTGGGGTGATCTCAGTGACCTCTCCCGCCTCGCGAGCCATCACCCCCCGACCAGGCGAGTAAATTTCCATTTTGGGCACGATCAACAGGAAACTGCAAACCACCGAGGTTCCCAAGACCCAATACATAACGACCCGTGGGCCCCACTTGTCGGACATCCAGCCACCGAGGGCACGAATCACCCCTGAAGGAAAACTGAACAGTGAGGCCAAAATGCCGGCCGTCACCAAAGACATAAAATACACATTTACAAAATAGGGCACCAACCACTGGGAAAAGGCCACGAAGCATCCAAAGACTAAAAAATAATATAGGCCGAAACGCCAAACACGAATTTCTTTGAGCGGAGCCAACAGCTCACCCACCGACTTAGCCTTCACCTCTGGCTTGCGGTTGACGGCCAGAATGACAAAAATCACTCCCATCAGGATCATCGCCGCGGCGTAGATCACAGGGAGCTGTCTCCATCCATCAAGGTTGGCACCGTTATCGGTCAATCGATTAAGCAGTGTCGGCCCGAACAAAGTGGTAATTGCCGCGCCGGCGTTTCCGGCTCCAAATATCCCTAACGCCGTACCCTGATTTTTCTTGGGATACCAAACCGAAGTGAAGGCGATTCCAATCGAAAAACCCACCCCAGTTAGCCCAAATCCAAAACTGCAAAGGGCAAAGGTCCAAAAGCTGTCCGCCTTCGAAAGCAGAAACAAGGGAATGGACGTCATAAACAAAAGTGATGCAAAGACCGGCTTGCCGCCAAACTTGTCCGTCAGGATCCCAGCCGGAAGGCGAAAAATTGCCCCTGTCAAAACCGGGATTCCCATGAGCCACCCGATTTCAACCGGGCCCCACGGGTAAACCTGATTGGAGGCTAGGAATGTGACCAAAACACCATTGAGCATCCAGGCCGCAAAACAAATGGTGAAGGCTATAGTATTTACGATTAAAACTCGGTGGGAAACTGAGGTCGGTTTTTCAAGCATAATGAGACATTAGATACACTAATATTCACGAGAATCAATTGACTCAATATGGCTGAGAATTTTTGACCCTAATAATACTTGAGGGGGGGGGCGTCAGAGTCCTTCCCACAGATGCACTGGCAGGGCGGACTTCTGCCTAGCCAGGTAGGTCAGAATAAGTTTGTCAAAACTGTCAGGTCCATTCTGCGCAATGAAGTCTCTTTGCCACTGGGCGCCCGTCTGGCCACTGAGGACCCGAGGCAGAATAATGTGGTCAATGTATGTCTGAATTTCTTCAGCCGGAACACCAATGGTAAGAAGACCCGATTTAGCTTGGGGAATCAGCTCGCGCAAAAGTAAGTCGCGAAGATTCACCCGATGACCGTGAGCCCAGTAGACTTCCGTATCAAGACCAAACTTAGCGGCTCGATAAAAATTACGCCTCATGAGCTGAAAGGGAAAGTCCTTTTCAAAGTCGCGAACCTGATGAGAGACGGCGACCGTTAAACCAACAAAGAAAGCCAAATCTGCAACAGCGTCCATCGGCGTCGGACTCGACGAAGGCGGACGATGCTCAATCCGCAAATGAGGTTGGCCACTTTCCTCAAAACCAACCACCAGGCGATTCCAGCGCCAGATGGTGCCGTTGTGAAGAGATAGATGGGCCATTTCCTGAATGTCCCGGTCGGAACGATCTGGAAGAAGAATGGGAAAGTTATGGAGATTATCGAGAAAATACTCAGCCAGACTTTCCTGAACATAGGCGCGTCCAAAGCTCACCCGACTCACTTGGCTCTTGTCCCGCTTCGATCTCGCGCCATTTAGGACGTGTTCAAACAAGGGGATTCGCGACTCCATCCACAGGTCTTTCCCCAACAAAAAGGGCGCATTGGCCGAGAGGGCGACCATTGGAGCCGCCACAATTTGCGCAGCATTCAACAAATACAAAATGCGATCGGCGGGAGCCTTCAGGTGAAACTGCAGGGATGTGGCCGCAGAAGCCATCATGACGTCCCCAAGCTGGAGTTTGAGCTCCTCCCGCCCTGTCATGTGGAGAAGGTGACCAGATGTTTGGTGGGCAGGAAAGACACTGTCATTCAGAGCCCTATATCTTTTTGATGGAGTCATACTTTCCAGACCCATCATTTCCCGCTGTAAAGTGGGAGGAGTGCCAATAGCCACAAACTCCTGGCCCAGGCTGGTGGCGAGCTGGCGGCACTTCCCAGTCAGGTCTGTCAATTCCGATTGCAGCTGAGAAAGGCCAAACCGGCTGAGCTCAACCGGTCGGCTATTGATTTCCACATTGTACTGTGAGAGCTCACACTGGATCTGAGGATGAGCCATGCGACGAAGGAACTCCTGATTGGCCGCCACGGGCCTTCCATATGGATCAATCAACCATCCCTCCAGCTCAATTCCTGCCGAATATCCACGATGAGAGAACTGGTCCGATTTGAGCCATTCCAGCAATTGAAGGGTCTCGCGGTGAAGAAGTGAGGAAAACTGATCAAAATCTTCCTGTGTAAAGTCACTTTTTGCCAATTCAAGGCCCATAAGGGAAGCCTCCTCCTTCTAAATACCCGCTGAGCCGGCAAATCGGTTAAAACAATCATCTCAACTGGTATTTTACGGGAGTTTTTGCAAGGGAGGGGCCAACTCAAGTCTTATAAAATAGAGCCAGCAAACTCTGGAAATGTGGCCTTCCAGTTTGTTTTGTGAATCCGGTCAAGTCCCTCTAGGAAAACGACAGCCTCCTTCAGACTACTCGGGTTCCTATGGTGATTTTTTTGATAGTATTTCAACATTCTGACCAGAGCCTCAATACTGTCAGTCATGGAGTTCTTGGGCATTTCTGCCCATATCTCCTCAAGAAGAGATTCCAATCGATCGATAGCTGTCACCATCATCGATTCGGGAACATTGAAGAGAGAGAGTACAGCCGGATCTCTGACTGATTTAAAGAAAAATCTTCTTTCCAATTGGGCATTCGAACGAAACTTATTTCGATACCAGGTAATGATATCCGTCAGATCCAGAACATTGAGCAATGATGCCGTGGTCTGGAGAGTGACCCGAGCACGAGAGTTTTGCCAATTGGCCAGTAAATCCACCGCCCTTTCAAACTTCGAAAACGGGCCCGGATAACGGATATAATCAAACCTTTCACCAATGCCATCCAGAGAAATCCGGACCTCAACTTTTTCAAAGTGCTCCCAGCGCCCCAACCAGTGGTCATCAACCAGCAGCACGTTGCTGTCGTAGACGAGAGTAAGATGTTCAGCATCTCCAGAGGCAATGCAGGCTTCAACCAGCTCGGTATTGGCAGGGATCATTAAAGGCTCACCACCAGAAAAATAGAGAAGACGTACCTGGGACAAATTTTCCTTAAGGTACTGATAAACACCCGCGTTCTGCGCCCAGTTGTACATTGGGCTTTCGGCAGCTTGATAGGTTCGTCGAACCAATGAGTAAGCCTCCGGAGAACATTCCTTGAGAGCCTGGTGGTCCTTGACAAGAGCGGATGAGAATTCCGGCGAGCAGGTCACGCACTTTGCATTGCACAGGTTGCTGGCACGTAACTCATGGCTCACCGGGAGAATTTCAACATGGCCGTCATCGGCTGTCGCCGCTAAAAGCTTCTCAATACTTGGCGCCCACGACGGATAATGACGAAGGTACCCCAGCCTTTTTGACTCCCGGCCATCATCCTCCATATCAATACAGCGACCACAGGCTTTGGGTAGAGTTCCCGCCAACATCTGAAGTCGAACCTTTTTCATCGCCGACCCATTCCAGATGTTCAACAAATCCCCTGGCCTCTCGACAGTGATCTGCTCGCCCTTATCGCCGTAAATGGTCGTGGATCGATTGCAGAGATGAAGATTGCCATGGATATCAAAACTCTGCTCCACCCAAGGAAAAAGGCAAAAGGCACCAGGCCAGCCTGGATCACTTCGATCAACTGCCATAGCAATAGCCTAAAAAAGAGGCCTCTGAAGGTCAATTTAATATCTGCTTAGTCTTTGATCAGGCGGAGGTTGAACAGTTTCAGCTCTCGCTTTTCGTCCGAATCCACCCCATAGCGTACGGCATAGCCGAGCTCAGAGGGAAACAAGGCGAACACATAGTCGGGAGCCAACTTCAGTCGGGCCTTGTCCGGTAAAGACTTCTGCTGTTGGGCCAACATGGAACTGAATCCGTAGCGACGCAGAGACCGGGTCTCTCTCACCTCATTTAGAGTGTTATTCCAAGCCGGATATTCCCGATCCACTGTCACATAGGTCCAGCTGTCGTCGGCCAAACTCAGTCGAGATAACATGAAATTGGAGTTGGTGTGAAAAATAGCCCGGGATTTAACCTCATTGTCGGCCACATAAATCAGGGTGGCCTCTTTGCCTCGGTATTCCTTGTTGAGGATAATATGAGGGTCCAGGTGACGAGAGTACTTACGCACCCTCACCTCGTCAGGGTCGATTGCCATTTCCGAAAGTACCGTTTGGGTGTTGAGGTCAAACAAGGCGACCCGGGTTTGGGCTCGCACCAACACCTGATCGGGCTTTCCAGGAACCGGCGCCAACCAGCGCATTCTATTCATAGGGGTCGCCATCGAAACAAAGGTCCATTTGCGATCCGTCAGTGTCTGTTCCAAATCAACCACGGCTAGAGAGTCATCACTGAGAGCAAGAACCAGTTGGCCGGCGTCATTGATATCTCCTGATACAATGGAGTTGTCATTCTCCAAAATGGGGCCACTCACCCAGCTGCTCACAACCTGGCCCTCATTGTTCATCTTCAAGATCGAAACCGACATGAGATCATCGTAAATGACCATGAAACCAAGATCGGGCCGAAAGGCAGCTGACAGGGGCTTGCCTTGAAAGGTCACCGGATTGTGCTGTGGAGCCCCGTTTTTGTCATAGACCGAAATATGCTTAAGAGTGAGATCCACGATGTAATCACCCTGCTCATGGTACAAAACAAAATGCTCGGCTTCCGGATTGAGCACGTCGACCGACCTCTTGTGGGCCATGGCCTGCAAATCAAACTGGTGAATTTTGCGAGTCGTATCGTCAAAAATGGCCACCATCTGAGATGTCCCACCCGTGCGGCCACTTAAATCTGATATGATTTCCAGCTTGTTACCAATGATGTTTTCTTCATCCTCAGCCTTGGGACCGCCACCCGTGCAGGCCGTGCAGAGAACTGTCAGAGAGAGGCTTAAAATCAGCTTTTTAGAAAGCATAGCTGGCTCCTAAATTCAGAGAGTAACGAATAGATTCATATTTCAGGCCAAGATCGGGATGCGCGTAATCGTGAACACTGACTCGCCCACCGGCAAATCCCCACATCCCCCACTTAAGTGGGATAAAATATTTACACTCCAGTGCCAATCCTAGGGAGGTGTCTTTACTCTGAATCCCCACGAAGGGATCAGACACCTCGTATTCGGAAGTCAGGTGTTCAAGCAGAGCACTGGCCACAATCTGGGCCTGACCACTCGTCGTTAGGGGATCGGAGCCAGGGAAATACCGATAGGTCAGGCCCACGCCAAAGGCCGACAAGGACTCAGAGGCGGTTATGGAGGTCAAGATCTTGTCACTCTCGTCCCCATTGTGGGAGTTCAAAATGAGTCCAAATGAACTCCAATAGTAGCGGTAGGAGAAGTCGGTACTGCTGTAACTATCTAGGTAGTAAGTGTTATCGATGGACCCTCCCGTGCGGTTTACTGAGCCAAATCCCAAATCCAGCCAGTGGCGCTTCCAGCCCTGAGGTCGCTTCAGTGTTTTCTTGTATTGATTGAACAAATCCTGTCGGTCCACTTCCATCACAAGACCCGCTGCCATAGCGTTGAGAAGCTTTCGCTGTCCCTGGTTAGAAGTAAATGGGCCAATGCTCCCTCGGTCCTGAATGCGCTTCTCCTCCCAACTCGTAAAATGCATGAGCTCATGGGCTAGCAGGAAGACCCGCTCCGATGGGCTCAACTCCAAAAACCGAGCCTGGTTGAGGGTGATTGTCTTGTCCTGTGGGTTGGCCACCGCATCGGCAGCCCTCACATCCCCTTCTTCTTTGACACTGATGGCTTCATGGGTCCACTTAACCGTCACTGCATCATCAGTTCGAATCAAATCAAACAAGACTCCCGAGTTCTTGCGTAAAACTTGTGTGCAGAAGCGGCCCTGAGCTTCGTCTAGATCGTTGAGTCCCTCGCAGATCCGATGGTTTTCATAGGTGTGGGCACAGTCGCAGAGATCTCGTCTACCGCCTTCGACATTAATCGATTTTGCGGCACCTCGGATCTGCCGAATGGTTACAAGGAGCTCCACATCTCCCGCGTTACCTCCGTTACCAACAAAGGTAGAGGCCAAGGAGTCTGTACCGGCTATGCAATAGATCAAAAAAACAAACAAAAAGAACAGGGATCTCACTTTAGTTTTCCTCCAACAGGACTCACATTCAAAATCAATTGATACAAACGATCCCCCTCTTGCTCATTCTTGGCGGCAAAGTCTTTGAGATTTTCAGCGAACTGATCAATGATCTTCATCAGTTCGGCATAGGACTCGTCATTCAATGGTATGGTTAAGGTGTTGGCGAGCCTTTCCGAAGGGGGAAACAGGTCAATTGCCAATTGGGCGAGCTTTAAAGCGCCCTTATGGAAACGGCGGATCTTGGAACTAGGGACTCGCGGGTCGGCAACCGCCAGATTTGTTTCCAATTCAATTCTGCCGTTCATCGTCCGCCGCAAGTATCCTTCACGCAGAAGAAATTTTAAGGACTTTTCAATTCGAGAAATGGAAGCCACCGTCGCCAGCTGCTGAAAAATCAAATCCGGGTTTTCACGAATCTTCGGCAACTGGAATAAGTCCTTCACATAAACATTGATCCAATCATTGAGAAGGCTGGTGCTCACATTCTTGCGTTGCCGGTGGACTCCACCATCCGAACTTTCATGTGGGGGGGACGGATGGGTCTCCTTGTTTTCAATCCAATTCTTAAAATAAAACTTCTCTGAAGAACTCAGGTCCATCAACTGGGCAAACTCATCGGTTCGATCAAGTGTGATGCGCCTTCTGCCCCGAAGAATCAGTGATACCAAGGTGGAAGACACCCGTCGCAGTGGTTGAGAGGCCCTTGACACGGAGAAGCTCGGCTCAGCCTGTCGGCGATACTCTAGCATCTCCCTGAGGTACTCCACCGGATCTTCAAACTCACTGATTATGGGGCGCCTAACGAACTCATTCATAAGATTATTAGTAGTTATTTTATCGTTATATTTCAACAATTTATGTAATTCATATTTTTACTTTGTAAAAATAAGTGAAATCACGCAGTTGCGCTTGATCCACAGCCGGATAGGGCTCAGCAAACATACGATCGGAATTCTAACTTAGCTAACCTGGTCCACTTAATTAGGGAATAGGAGGGGGTGGTGCCTGGCGGCTAAAATAAAACGCCAGAGCCTTACGCATTTCAAGAGTGTTGAATGGCTCTTCCTTGATGAAGTCCATCATTGGATTTCTTCTCTTCCCCGTAGCAAAGAAGCCCAATTGCATTTCGATGACGACCTGATTTTGCCCAGAAATATAGGGAAAATCTGCTCTAACGGGAGGCCGCTTTTCCCCCTCAGCATGACAGGCCAAACACACCGGAGAGTGCTTCTCCCCCAGGCGATACAACCTTTCCTCTTCCTCACTGGCAAACTGGTCAGGTTGCTCCCAATAGGTCCTGGGATCAATTTCACTGTAATACCTGGTGATAATCTCAATTTCCTCATCCGTAAGGCTCTGGGCAATCCCATTCATGCGATAAAGGAGAAGATCCTGCCTTTGATCCAACTTGAAGGCATAGAGTTGATTTTTGAGGTAGGTTTGATTTTGCCCGGTTAAAGTCGGCACCTCGTCCACCCAGCTTCGGCCTGTCTCCTTGTGGCAAGTGTAGCACTTGCTCAATAGTCCAGGGGGAAGGTCCTGATCCAAAGCCAGGACTGGAAGAACAAAGAACACAGGAGCAAAGTACTTTCCACTCCACCTTAAATACTGAACCAACAGAGAATAGATCATTGAGCCTTCTTATATCTTAAATACACAGCGATAGCTTCCACTTCCTCATCGGTCAACTCACCTACTAGGTCAGCATTCATAATTGGCGACCACCGTACCCCATCACGGAAAGCCTTTATTTGATTAATTAAATACCCCTTTTGCTGGCCAACCAAAACAGGATACTCGGGCACGGTTGGAGCATCTTGACTGCTATTTGCCAAATGACAGAAGCGACAAGTAGTTTTGGTACCGCCTATAATCTCTTCACCTTTTTTGAACAACTCAGCTTCGCTCTTTGTAAGTTTGTTCATTTGTACGATTTCGTCGGGAAAACTCGTGAAGATACCGGCCAAGCCCAACAGATCGTCGTCGGACAAGTCTTTTACCATAAAGGGCATGGCATTCATGGTAATGTCCTGACGATGACCGTCGCGAAAGGTCTTTAGCTGATTAAATAGATAGGTTTCACTTTGTCCGGCTAAGTTTGGAAAGCCGGTGTAGCCAGTTACTCCATTTCTTCCATGACAGCCAAAACACTTTAGCACAAACTCGCCGGACTTCGACTCATCATAGCTCGCTGCCCATACCGGACTCCAACCTAAAAGGGTGGTAACCATTAGTGCGAGAATAATCAACTTTGACTTCATAATCCCTCCCCGATTCTTTAAAAAAACGCTTACTACTTATTGAGACTCAGATACCAACAAACTTTTGAAATACACGGCCAGGTTCTCCATATCGTCCTCAGTTGGTGAAGGGTCCATCCCACTTAGAATGGCTGGCATTAGCATCCCTGGCCGCCCTCCCGACAAGAATGCCGTCAACTGACTACTTGTATATTGGACATCCTGACCCACCAACAAAGGGTACATTGGATTTGCCCGAGCACCCTCAGACCCGTGGCAACCCAAGCAACCATATGTTGTTGCCAGTTCTTCGCCGGCCCGAACCTTCGCCCTTACGTTCTCTATACTTCCCGGCCAAGGTCGCGCCTGTCGCGAGAGGCGGCTAAAATGGTTGGCTAAATATTTAACCTCATCCCGAGTTAATGATGAAGCCACTCCCTCCATGCTGGGACTGCGCCGCTCACCCGAAGCAAAGGCCTTGAGCTGATCACTCAAGTAACTCTCGCTAAGGCCCTCCAGAGAAGGTGTACCCACCTGCCCAGGAAAACCGAGCTCCCCGCCATGACAATTGAGACAAGTCTCCAGAACGGCCAATTTACTTGGCGGCGGCGGGGGTGGATTTCCCGGACCACCACCATCAGGTGAAGAAACTGAGCGAATCCAATCAAGAATGAGAGATCTTTCCTCGTCATTCATCGCGGAAGCTTCCGGACTTCCAGGTTGTGGCATTGTTTTCTGCTCAATAACCCGTTTGTATAACTTGCCATTACTAACGTAAGCCTCCGCCTGCTCCTTGATCGACCAGTCGGGGGCAGAAACGCTTGGATGACAACGAGAACAACGGACCTTAAACAGGCCGCTTACCTCCTCAAAATTCATCTTCTCGCCGGGTGCACCCGAGCCAATGGTCGACTGGACCACCGGCTTGTGAGGGCCATTTGGATGGCATCCTGTTTGAGGCAAAACAAACAAAACAAACAAAACAAATATGGACAGAAACCCCGCCAGAGTTGGGCGGTCAGAAAAATTCACTGATAATACCCCTATTAATGCAACTGGTCTGGTGGGAATTCAACAACTCCCCATCCAACCGATAAGGGCCTCTGCAAAAGGGACTCCAGAGAAAAGGGGGGTATCTTTGAGCTTAACTAGGGAATCGGACATTCAGTGAATCTCCCGGGATAAATTGTCCCAGGTTTAAAAGGTACCTTCTAGACCCAGAAGAAAGTTGCGGCCCGGCTCATTGCTGCCGGAACCGTGGACTCTGTAGTTCTCATCACCTAAGTTTTCCACCGCAGCCGAGACCCTGAGGTGCTTCCCAAATGAATGACCACCTCGTAAGGTCACTAATGTGTATCCCGGTGTTCCGCCGGGTGGAATGCGGGAAGTGTCGCTCTTATCGCTGGTGGAGAGCTTGTCCTGCTTGCTGACTTGAGTGACGAAAATTTCCAGCCATACATCTTCATGAGGGCGATGAAGCAAGGAAACCATGGTGGTGAACGGCATGAGACGACTCATGGGCTCGCGGGCAATCACGTTGGCCGAAGTCGGATAGGTGTCCACCTCCCCATCCATCCAAGAGCTACCAAAGCCAACTTCCCACTTGTTTATCTTCTTTCTTACTGTCAATTCCGCGCCCTGAACAAAACCATTGCCCGCATTAGCCTTGGTCACCTCATTATCTCCAGATATAACCACCCCTGTAGGGCGGCGAATGATCATTTCCTTGATGTCGGTGTAATAGGCAGAGGCTTCAAACCGTAGATCCTCGCGCCCAAACCTGTATCCAAGTTCGTAAGACAAGAACTTTTCGGCTTCCAGATTGGGAGCTGGGGTTTCGATTTCATTGGTGCGTGCCTCATCCAAACGAGTTAAGTCTGAAAGGTTCGGCGCACGAAATCCCTGTGAGACTCCGCCGAACAAGGCAGACGCATCATTAAACTGGTACTGAACCCGCAGACTACCTACAGCGGCGCCAAAGTCCTTGTCCATTTTTGCCGGAAGGCTTGTCACCGGATCCTCATAGCGATCCACCTGGGCTGAATGATGACTGTAGCGAACCCCGGTGATGAGGGTGGTCGCGTCCCATACTGAAGCCTCATGCTGAACAAATGCCGCCGCAGATAGATACTTGGCTTCGTCGCCCACTGGCCCCTGAATAGACCTGGACTTAAAACTGCCGTCGGCGTTGTAACTGGTCTTATAGCTATCAACAGTTTCGTCCACGGCCTCAAGGCCCAGAGTCCAAGTTCCAACTGATGTGGCAAGACCAAAACTTCCCATTAGCCCGACAGCTCCCAAGTCAAATCCCTGTCGGTCACTTTCATCATTACTCTTGATGCGAAACTGTTCCTCGGTGTGGTGATGCCAAAATCCCGTCAAAGAGATATTCTGTAACCGCCCTTTCTCACGGGCCTTCCATCGCACATACCCTAGCTCGCGCCCTTGATCGAGCTCACGCTTCTTTTCGCTACCAATACTGGTGCCCTCATAGGACTTGGCAAAAATGGTTTTGTGAGTGCGGGGAACCTGGTTTTGCTGATGCTTTTGCAACACCAGGATAACCTCATCGCCTGGAGATAAGCGGGAAACGATCTTCACATCTCCCGCGTACTCATCATAACCAGTGTAAGGCTGGCGGCCCAAATCTCCGCCTGCTACCACATCACCGAAAGACCGATAGCTACCCCCAACTGTGTACCTGGTATCCCCATCTGCCTGACGATGCTCAAGCCGATAAATTTGCCGTAGGTCCGAAGTACCGTACTGATACCTTCCCACGGTTCGGGACTTACCATCGTCCAGGTTGTCGGTCAGAAAATTCAGAGTCCCGCCAATGGCATCGCTGCCATAAAGAACAGAAGATGGGCCCTTTACTAATTCCACCTGGGAAGCCATGGCTGGATCAACAGTCGACAGATATTGATTGGGACCCTCTCGCCAGACCGAGTTGTTCACCCGAATGCCGTCAATCAAAGTGAGTGTGCGAAACCCGGTAAAGCCACGGATAAAGGGGGAGCCCTGTCCCTGGGCGGTCTTTTGCACAAGAACACTGGTGGTCTCTTTCAACACTTCAGGTGCCGATCTTGCCATCTGCTGTGACTGGATTTTTTGCCCGTCAAGCTTTTCAACCTGATAAGGGGTTTTGCCTTTGGCTCTCCGACCATAGGTTGGCGTTTCCACAGTGTCATCACTGCCGAGGCGCGTTTCCGGAACGACAAACGAGCTACTGGCTTCTTGAGCCAAGGTTGTGCCACATCCCCAAAAAAGTGCCGCCAGCAGTAAGACTCTCACACATTCCCCCTGATTGGATTTTTACAAAATCCTAACCTGACCCGCCGTCACTGACAACCAAAGAAAACCCTCAAACTGATCAACAGGAAACACCTAAAGGAAGGATGGCCTCAGGGGGGAGTGTTATCCCCCTGAGCCACTGTACAAAACTATTTACTCATGCAGGCAAGTACGGCGCCCTGAGTGTCCTTGAACACAGCGAATTTCCCAATGGTGGGGATTTCCGTGGTCGGCATCACTTCGTGTCCCCCAGCCTGACGGGCCTTGTGAAGGGTGTCGTCACAATTGTCGACAAACACGTAGGGTAGCCAGTGACTGGGGATATCACCCATTTCCTTTTGGATGGCCAGCATGCCACATGATGGAATCCCGTCTTTCTTAAAGATGGTATAGGGAGGTAAGTGATCAGCCACCTTCATTGTCTCGGGGGTCCAATCAAACAGGTCACAGTAAAACTTCCCCGCCACATCCGTATTCTTGGTCAATAGTTCTGTCCAGCAAAAGCTCCCGGCCTTCTCCTCGCAGTACTTCTCTGCTCGGGGACCTGCCTTGCTCTGCCATAAATTGAAGTTCGCCCCGGTTGGATCCTGAATCATAGCCGAATAGCCAAATTCTCCAATCTCATAGGGTGCATCCACAACCTTGCCGCCAACTTTCTCGGCTTTCGCTGCAACCAGCTTGATGTCCTCCACCAAAAAGTAGGACTGCCATATGCTGTGTTTGATGGCCGGCGTTTTGTGCTGAGTGACCATCCCTCCAACAGTCTTGTTTCCAAGTTTCATAAAATGGTAGGTACCCCCTGAAGGAGAAGGAACATTCTCTGAGGTCCAGGAAAATACCTTAGTGTAAAATCCTACTGCGCCTTTGGCATCCGTTGAAAGCAGGTCACACCATCCAAACATACCAATTTCTGAATTAGCCATTTTCACCTCCGGACGGTAGTTTGTACTTCTCCAAGAGACCCGTCGAGTTTTGTCTTCGTTAAGTTTCGCATTTCAGTCCATAGGCCTAATGCAAACCGACAATCTCAGTCACGAGCTTCGAAATATCACCCCATCACAACGACCATAAGCGACACCGCATGAAGATCGATGTTCAACACACCCTGTTGACCGAAATTTGGCGAACTTGGTAAGCTGAAATGGTGAAACCGCCTCTTACTTCGCCTTCATTTTGCCCAGCCCCCTGGACCACCTTGGCCTCCTCCAACGACGGTTGTGTTCAGCTTTGCTGCAGAGCCCTCAAACCACTGGTTGATGAGTCGGGATTGCCCTTGCCTTTTGCGAACAGTTCATTCGAATCCATTTGGAATGGCACTGGTTACCAAAATGCTAGGGCGGCAATGCTTCGTGGAGATCGTCTCCCCTACTGTGGGCGCTGCTATCAGGAAGAGGAAAGAGGGCTCGTCAGTCGACGACAACGAAGTATTGAGAACAATCTCCGCCAACGAGGTCCGGAGGCCTTTCAGGATTGGTTGGGTCGACTTCAATCTGAAGGCGGTCAGACCCAGGAGCGCCCGAGCCATGTGGAAGTCCGACTGGGAAGTAAATGCAATTTGCGCTGCCGAATTTGCGCCCCTGAATTCAGTCAGTTGATTCGCAAGGCGATGGAACAGCTCACTCAGCAGGGCTCGATGTTGCCAGAGTTTTACAGGGAAAACCTTAAGCTCAGCCAAAGCCGCGACGATCAATCTTGGCAAGTGGACTACGTTGAAAAGATTCTCGCCAACAGCTCTTCAATCAACAGCATGTACTTTGCCGGTGGAGAACCTCTTATCACGGCGGCCTACCAAAGGCTTGTAGATGAAGTCATTAAATCGGGAGATGCCGGGCACATTAGTTTGACCGTCAACACCAATGGAACCATCGCCACACCCTATTGGCTAGAGGCCTTCGAGGCTTTTGAATCCGTAGAGTTGTACGTAAGTCTCGACGGCATTGGCCCATCTGTTGAGTACCAAAGAACGGGACTGAGTTGGCCGGTCGTTGCAGACAATATTCAGAAGTTTCTGAATATTGATCAAAACATCCGGGTTAAGATTTTCCCCACCTTGTCAATTCTTAATATTGCCGAGATTGGCTCTCTTTTGTCTTGGTATGGAGAACTCCAAGGCAAACACCGTCCTGATTCGCTCACTCTTCAAGTGAACGTCCTGCATACGCCCCGATTTCTACAGGCCGTACTTCTTCCCCACGAACACGTATCGGAGATTCGCAGCCAGGTGGATGAAATCGCAAGATCCTTCCCTACCTTCCAGACTGATGACGGTCTGTCGGCAATCAACAAGATTCAAACTGTGTTGAATCAGTGTGGACAGAAGGAATTTACTAAGGAAATTAAGGAGCTGTTGGCCTATACAGAATTGATGGACAGCCACTATGACCAAAAATTGGCCGACCACTGCCCGGCGACAGGCCGGGTTTTTAGAACTCTAAACAACTCTATTGGTTGTTGCGAATAAACTGAGCTTTTGCCTTAGTGATACATTTTTTGAGTTCGTCAGCATCGACATTTTGCCCGCTAACGCCAGGCACCTGACACTGAGAAAATACAGATCGCATCATCGCCTGGCAAACAGGCTCACTCATGTTTACTGGACACAAGTCACCAATCGAATCGGGCTTCAAGCCTGACAACCGCCGCATCAACACACTATAGAGCAGTGCCATGGTGATGGCACCCATCAGGACATAGCGAATCAATGGGTGTCGAAAAAGAGAAAAAACTGAACTCACGCCCGTTCCCGGACCGACTCCACGGGTGTAATCGGCCAGACCTCCATGCCCTCGAACTTCATACTGTTCCCCATAAGCCGGAAAGCGACGGGCAAATTCACGCTTAAGAAAGTTAAAAGTCTCCTGCTCGGACTCATCAAATTCATGATCCGCCATGAATATAGACTTTGCGGTTTTAACTAGCTGTGAGAAATCTCGATGGTCCGTGATATGATCTAGAACCTTTTCGAGGACAATCCCATGTTCCAAATCTTGATCTAGGGTGATTCGTTGGGCTGTCGACAGATTGAGGTTCGCCGTCATGCGATGAATGACAGCTTTTTCCTCGTCCGTCACCTTTCCATCCACATGCACGAGGGCAACAACCGCTCTCCACATGGAAAAATGACTAAGGTTTAACCCCTCGCTCTGATGGGAATCCGATTGATCCTGTTGCTTGCTCATCATCTGCAATTAAAGTGAAGCCTGGTCACACAGACAACACTTGACCCATTGCGGTGGCTATTCCTATTCTTGATCCATGGGCGAATCAACCGGGGCACCGACCCAACCAGGCTCTCTTACTTTTGGCCGCAAAGTCGACTTTGCGGAGTCCGCCTGGAAACATCTCACCGCCCACCTGCCACTATCTCTCGCTGTTCGGGAACTCATGCGATTGAGAGCTCTGTTTGAAATGGGAGCCATTCAAAAGCCGATTCTCGATGTTGGCTGCGGTGACGGGCTATTTTGGGAAAATCTTATCCAGAACATTCGCGAAGGGGAAAAGGTGTCTTTAAAGGGGTTGATGGGAATAGACATTGATACCCACGAACTCGGCCTTGCCTCATTGCGACTTCAGTCTCGCGGCGTTGAGGTCTTGCAAAGGGATATATCCCTCACCTCTCCACTCGAGGGGCAGGCGGACCTGAGCGAGCAATTCAAAACTGTGATCGCCAACTGCTCCCTTGAGCACGTTCCAAAGTTGGAGCCAGCTCTTAGGAATATTCTTGGTTACCTGAGCCCCAACGGCCAGTTTGTCTTATTCGTTCCCGCTCCCAACTGGACCGAGAACCTCCACATTCGCCAGAACTTTCATCGCCTGTCGCCCCGGCTCGGCGGACTGGTGGGAGGGTGTTTTGACGGTTTTTTTCAGCATCGCCATCTTTATCCGGCCACGGTATGGAAATTTCTCCTGGAGGGTATGGGTTTTAAGGTGCAAACGATTCTCGGACTCGGCAATCAAAGTGCCAATCGGTTGTTTGAGCGCCACTTACCCACAGCATTCTTGACATTTATCCACAAAATGATCTTCAAATCCTACCCAGGCCTGCTACGATCCCGGCCCACACCCAAATCCAAACTGGTTGGCGAGTTTCTTCAATCCATCACTGATGGGTCGATAGTTCAAAGCGACCTGGGACAATCAGCAGTGATCGAGTACTTTATTATATGTCAGAAGTAAAAGAGCAAAGCGACTACTTTGCCAATCACGAGGTGGCCGTCAAATGGCCATTTACGATCTATCACAGCCCAATTGAAGAGAACGTGCAGCTGTACCTCCAGAAGATAGCGCAAAGATCAGAGAGCCTGCCAACGGCCCTTAATCTCGGGTGTGGCTGGTTTGGAAGTTACCCTCAGCTCAAATCCCTAGCCCACTGGTCCGCCTGCGACTTGGATCCTCGTTGTGTCGATGTGGTTCATCAACGATATCCAGAAGTGGATGCCTTTACGTGCAAGCCAGTTCCCGAGCTATCCCCTGGGTCCTACGATGTGATTATTGCCAAAGAAGTCATTGAACATGTCTTGAATCCGAGACAGTGGGTCCAGGCCTTGATCCATGGCCTGAAACCAGGAGGACACCTCTTGCTTTCAACACCCAACTACGGAATTTCGCTGTTGCCATTTGTCGAGTATACAATTCTTGAACTCATTGCTCGCCGACAGGGTTTTTCCAGATTTGATATTCACCCAACAAAATTCACCGGCAAACGCCTCAAGACCCTCTTAGAGGATGCCTGTCCTGAGGGTTCACAGATTCACATTAGAAAATTGAGCCTGGGAATGGTGCTTTTCGCAGATGCGGAACTGCCAAAATAATCAGACAGAACAAAAAGCAGAGTGCGGAAAGCTTCCATGCCCACCTCCATCCAGGGGGTTCAAATCGAAACTGCAAAGTGTGAACACCCTTTGGCCAGTAAACCGCAGAATTGGCATAGTCTGCCAAATAGATCTCCACGGATACACCATCCAGAGTCGCCCGCCAATTAGGATGAAAGTTCTCGCGAATAACAAGAATACCATCTTCATTGGACTCCCCTTGCCAAGTCCATTGATCACTCACATACTCTTGAGTAGTGAGATTGAAACCTTCCTGTCTTTCATCCGCGGCTGACAAATCCGACACCATTGGCAATACTTCACCGGCAATTTGCCGCCCCTCATTTATCTCTAAGACCACCGGAAAGGATGAGTCTCCACGCCTTTTGACCAAATCAAAAGCCTCTTCGGCGCTTTTGGCCCTGATACCACGAGAGACAAAGGTTACACCCTGGTCTTCCCGTTGAATTTTTAGTACCACAAGGTTAAGATCTTCAGCAAAGCCCACTGGCTGAACAAATCCTTTATCAAAATAGGTCTTGAGATTCTTTTCACGCGGATTCAAGGTGGAAAGCACATATCCCAAATTCAAAATTCGAGACCAGGTGGGCAGATCTCTAAAAGTTTCGGCACCAATCAAACCTTCCGTCCTCCTGGGTACAATGGTTTCATAACCAAAAGCATACCGGGCACCATTCAGCAGTCCCCAATTGTGAGCCCACACCTCGCGAAATGAACGAGAGCCGAATCTGTCCAGATTGCCGTCGCGAAGGATTCTGAACCGGTTATGACCATCCAATCGGATTGCCTTGGTCAAGCGTTGCGAGGGTTGAAATTGTACTGATTCAGTTGTGTTGTGAGCAGGTGCGAAAGCCAACATTTCAACTAAAATAAAAAGGGGCAAAATTATCTGTCTGCAACCATGAGGGAAGTTTACCTGAGTGGATCGTAAAAGACCGAAGGTGATCAGACTGGCCCCTCCCAGTACGAGGTGGACCCACCGGTCTCTGATCAGTTGAGAAGCTGCATTTTGAGCGGCGGCACCCAAAACCTCCCAGTTGGCTACCAACTCCCCGTAACTTGGAAGAAGGAGAACACTCGCTAAGGCCGATAGGAGATGGAGAGCCCCCACCACAAACCAAATCCACGTGGAAAGTCCCCGTTTTTGTGCCGATTCAACAATCAACCAATGCCGAAGACTAATGAAAAGCCAAATCACAATCGCGTAAAGAATGAATTTTTCCGGGTAACGAAGCTTGCTGTAGGCGGATAAATGGCTATGTAAGAACTCGTGCAAAGGAAAGTACTGTCCCAAGGATAGCAACACAAAGAATATGGCACCGGAAATGAGCATCCAGGTCGAAATCCGTCTCTTGCTTTGCCAAAGGGATAGGACACCAATCACCAATGGAAATAGACCCACATAAAGAGAATGAAACCAAAATCTGCTACCAGCATAGGCATTCGCCAGAGGTCCACCCCAAAAACTCTGATTAAACACCTGTCCAAATAAATCCGGAAATCCCAATGTCAAGAGACGCAGAGGGTGAAGGGAGTAATAGTTACTGCGCTCCAGCGTGAACCCTCCTCCCCTTCTTGTCGCGGCCAGATTCTCCATCGAAGGTACAAGGACCACTGCCGCCAATAATAAGGCAATTAGGATTGTTGCCAAAAGACCTATGCCGATGAAAACCCGGCCCCTTTCTTTTACGCCGACCAGTTGCCAAATTGCCAACCCGAAAATGACCACAATGAATATGGCCGCAGCAACCCAATCCCCATGGTGAAATAACAAGCTCAAAAACAATCCCGTCGCCACCAAACTTCCCCAGTTAGCCTGACGAACCGTCCTAGTGAGCGACCAGCCCAACCATGGGTAAAGGGCAACACCCAGAAATATTGGAGACCTATCCACCAGGGATAGAAATGGACCAAGAAAGGCAAAGGACCAGGCAAAGGCAAGCGCCGAAGGGCACTGCAGTTTCCATTCGCGGGCAAGGACATACCCGCCCAGCCCGGCGATACCAATGCCAAACCCTAGGTTAGCCAGCATGGCCTCATAGCCACGAAAAGCCAGATAAAAAGGTGCCGTTAGCGGCGAAAACACCTCATGAGCAGGAGAAGCCAATTGATAGATACCGCCAAACAACCCCTCATTCCATAAGGGTAAATGGCCCTGCTCCACCTGGCTCCATATCCATCTTTTAAGAACATAAAAGAGGTGGCTGGTATCGGAGGACCAGTAGTAATGACCATTAAGTGGGGCCCACAACAAATATATGAAGGGCACCAGAAAAGCCAGGAGGGGGAACAGCCAGCGGAATTTCTTCTCCATATTCTCAAGAGTAATTCCCTGATCCCAAAAAAGCCAGCAGCCCTGGGCCTTAAGTGTGTGAAATCTAGAGATATTCTCAACCACAAGGAGTCAAATTCTGCTTGTCACCCCGACCTTTATTGGCTAATGCTTGTCCTCACATTTCCAGCCTTCCATGCGCCCGTAGCTCAGCTGGATAGAGCGTTAGCCTCCGGAGCTAAAGGTCAGAGGTTCGAATCCTCTCGGGCGCGCCAATTGAAAAGCGCCGTAGGCGCGACTTCAATTGGCGTAAGGGATGAGCGTAGGTAGCGCAGCCGTGCCAATTGCACGGCGCGATGGCAAGCGAAAGTCTACACCGAGCGCACAGAAGCGCGAGGTCCTATCCGAAAAGCGCCAACGGCGCGGGGTAGTCCTAATATCGTCTCCAAGGAAAACGGATTCCTTGGTCCTCACCCAAATCCCCCTATTCATAAGGGCTTCGAGAGTAAGTGTCAAAAATCCTGACTCCCAACTAATAAAACAGGTGTCGAAGTTATGACCACATGATTCCGGGTAAGTATCCGTAATCAGAATCCGCAAGTCGGAACCGGAATTGCTATTGTATTTAGCCAGAGGTAGGCCACGTCAAAATTGAATAGAGCGAATGAACATCAGGCACGGGCAGGATGCCCGGGGGATCGTAAGATGATGCAACAGCGACTTCACCTGTGGATAGCAGGAGTATTATTTGTTTTAACCTGCGGAACACCAACCGCATGGGCCAATTACCCATCTGAAATCAGGATCGATGGCTACAACATGGCCGGAGATAGTGACCTAGATGCAGAGTTAGATGCTCTTCTCGCGCCAGAAGTGCGCCCTCTTTCTCAGACTGAACAAAAGGTCTTGGATGAAAGCCTGGACGAGTCGGACGCGGTCGAGGAAGAACTCACTCGGGCAGGAAAGTTGAAGCCAAGAATTCCATCGGAAAGTGGCTCCAACAGGGACTTGGCCTCAAAAGCGCCGCCTAAAGTGATCAAAACTACGAAAAAGAACATCAAGAAGGACTCAAAGCGCAGGAACAAACAGGCCGCACTGAAATCAGCAAAGAAATCATCAAAAACGAAAGTGGCAAAGAAAGCAGCCGAAGAACCACCACCAACACCGATTCCAGTTATGACGAAAGAAGAAAAGAAGGAGCTACTTAATCCAACCGTGGTCACGCAAAAAAAGCGCAAAAGAAATCTCAACAGAAATCGCAACATTGTTCGTATTGATTTTAAAGAAAAGTAAATGGCCGGCCGCCTAGCGGTGACGGTCTTTTTTGCTTAACAACACCACCTGGAATTCCCGATCTTGCTTTTCCTTGGTGGTGTTTGTTTTTTCCCGATCTTCCGCTTCCCACTTCAGGTCGTTCTTGTCAACAATCTGCTGAGCCTGCATTTCATGCTTGCGAAGCTCGGAATCGAAATCAAGCGCTTGAGCCGGCAGACCCACTACACTCACCAAAAGACCCACCATTGCTACAATTGCCGAACTCAAGCGCATGATTCCTCCATTGTCTTTAACCTTCAGCTCACCCGCTTACTTAATCCAAAAAGCAAGAGCGTCCCCTTTCAAAAGACACACAGTCTTTTGAACCAACAATCGTCTCATATAGCTGTTTGAAACAATTCCCAGAAGAAGCCGCTATTGGTCCCTATATTCAAAAAGTGGACCAGGCCCGTAAGGCATTGAGCTTATAATAAAAGTGCCTGTGTCAGCGAAATCTCTGTTACTTCACTCGACACAGGCTGTAAGAACTTCAGACCAATTGGGGGGTTTGGTTCTTTTTAGGACCGATGCGAGGCGGTTTTGCGGCGGATTTCCCGCAACTCCTCATCCAGAAAGTAAGCCGCACTCTCACCGGATTTTCGCACTCGATAGATTAAATTCTGAGCCTGAGCATAGCGTCCATGACCCATCAGCATGCTGACATAGGCGCGGACGACTTGAATCTGCAGCACCTCGGGTTTGATCGACAGAGCCAAATCAAAATACTTGGCTGCCTCGTCAACTTGGCCCAGGGCCGCATTTACTTTGGCGTACTCATAGATCATTTCATGATCGCGCCCCCCAGCCTCTACATAGACTTTAAGGACGTGTGCCGCTCTCTTCCAGCGCCCCAGTTGTGATAGGATCTTACCCAAGCCAGATAGATACTTCTGCTCTTGGGGCCGGATCTTGACTAGTTGGCCGTAAGTCTGGGCCACGCACTCGTGATTAAGCCGCTCACGGCAAATCTCGACCCTGCGCTCTAGGTCCTGGGCGGTTGCCAAGCCTGACAACTCCTTGCCCTTTATGACAAGAATTTCACCGGCATAGTGATCCCATTGAATGACATGAATAAAGCCGAGCACCAAAAGTGCCGCTGCTACCACCAAGGTCAGAGCTGTACGCAGGTCTCGCTTGTGCTCAGCCTGCCGGCTTCGCAAGGAGCTGGTCCAGCCACATTCACAGACGGCCATTTCAAGAAAAACCCGATTACCATTAATTTCACGCCCACAAGCTGGGCAATGCAGATATGATGATTGATTCATTTTGACTAACCCCTATAACGTCCCGGATTGGTTCACTGAGAAAAGTCCCACACGACTTCTCCTGCTTTCTGACTCGCACAATGTGTGCCTGACCAAAGCCAATATTCGCTGACAAAAGTTCGGCAAACTAACCAGGCCCTTCGCACTGAGCACATTTTTGACAATCTCAACCAAATTCGACGTTGCACATCATCCAGTGATTTCCTAGTCTCTGATACATGATTTGGCTTAAGGACACGGCCGGCTTTGTTCGCAAATTGATCCGATTTCTCAGAGACTCTGAGTTACAGCTGCTGGCTTCGAGTATGGCCTTCATTTCGGTCCTCAGCCTCGTCCCGTTGTTGACGGTCAGCCTCTATGTGTTTCAGCAGTTGGGTGGTTTTGAGGAGTCAATGTCCCAGCTCCGCCCCCTAATTTTCAATTATTTTGCCGAAGGAATTGGCAACGAAGCCGTAAGCAAACTTGAGCAGCTGGTCGACCGTCTGCGCGGTGGATCCATTAGTTTTTGGGGGTCGATTGCACTGTTCATCGCCTCACTAAAACTGCTAAATGATATGGAAATGGCAGTGCAAAAGATCTGGGGAAACTCCAAACTAAGACCCATATGGCAAAGGGCGGTTTACTACACCCTCATTATTACCCTTGGTCCAATCCTGGCCGCCGTTCTTCTTGGCCTCCTCAGCTGGAAGAAGCTCATGTTTACTCAGATCCTACCGGATAAGACTCTTGTTTTGGCTCTTGCTTGGCTAGCCCTGTTTTTGTTGATTCGCTATCTACCTAAATGCCAGGTTAAAAGTAAAGCCGCACTGATTGCCTCAGCCTTCACCGCTCTCGCCCTCTTTGTCATGCAGATTTTTTATCTGAAGATCACCAAGTCCCTGTTTATGTACGACAAAATCTACGGATCCTTGGCCACGCTTCCCGTTTTTCTTATTTGGATTTACGTCAATTGGACGCTATTTCTCTTTGGTCACGCCTTATGTGCCTCTCTTCAACAGTACTGGGCGGATGATTGAGGGATCAGTGAGTGATGGTAAACTCATCCAAAATCTGGGCGTTTTCCCCGAAGGCCGTTCCCTGTATTCCAGTTTCACTCAACTTAAGAAACCAGGCATGACGTTTTGACTCAGAAGTTTCCAGATACCACTCCTGGCGCGCAGACCGAACGCCCTGGCCCCAGCAGCCATCACCAATGAAAATCGTGCCGTCCTTTTCAACTTTACTGCCATTTCTTAAGGGGAAGGTTCGCTTGACTGTGTGATCGTGATTCTCCATCCCCAAGGTCAAACGGAACTGGTCAAATAATGGTAGCCAGTATTTGCGACCTTCTTTGGACAAGAATGTATTAAAACTTCTATGACTGGGATAGAGGGGGACATGATAAAGGGCAATTTTGGATGGCCACTTTTCGTATTTCTGAAGCTCATTTCCCAGCCACTCAGTTTGATCACCGCCATGGCCTACAACATGACCCGAGTCCAAAACAAATAGTGCTGTATGGAGTCCGAGCTCGCGAACGAAATAAGGCTGAAGACCCTCCTGGGGAAAAAATCGAAAATAGTAAGGAGCGCGGTCGAGAGGATCTCCCCCGGAACTGCTGACCTCATGATTTCCTACGGCCACAACCATTGGAATCATGTATCCATCCGGGTCTTCAATAATAGTCTTTAGGCGCTCAAACCACCTCTTCCACCTCCAACCGTTCGAGAGCCATCCATTGGCATAGGCAATGTCACCACCCACCAAATAGAGTTGAGGGCGCATGGTCAACAGAGGGCGAGCAATATCCGAGTAATGTTCACTAATATTCATGTCCCCCCCCTGAATAACACGAATTTCGGAGCCGTCCTCGGGAAGGGTGCGGAATTTATACTCGCGGCTATAGCCATTGTCTGGATCGCCAACAATGAAGTAATAAGTGGTGTCAGGAGTGAGACCGGTCACAGTGAGTGAATGGATGGAATAGGGATAGGATGAAATGGACTCTCCTTGAGCCATCAAGGTCCATCGATACTGATCCGGTACTCCTCCCCGTGATATCTGGTCAAAATGAATCGTACTTTGCAGAGAGCCTTGGTGGGTTTGATAGTGAACTCTCATTGCTCTCGCCGACTGTGGCGAAGCAAGGGTCAGGTACACATGCTCCACGCTGCTCACATTTTGCGCCGCAATGGGAATATAAAAAAGCCCGATCGCGGGTAGTAAAAACACCAACCACCTAAATCGATTTCCTGTCATCCTTGACCGCCCCCAAATTCACCAACCATGGACCTTTCAGGCCCTCAACCAATCCTAGCCTGGGGTCATCGGAATTTTGAATCATTTTATTTTTCGCAGAGAAATCTCGACTAGAGGGTCGGTATATAGGGGGCGGAGGGCCTCTTTTCCAACCACTTAACAAACTCACTACGGCAAGCGTCATCGAGATAGGTGATTTCAATGCCGGAAATGGACTTGCCCCCAGACTGCCCGTTCTTCCGCCAACGCACAATGCCAGCCCCGCGGACCTGAGGAATATTCGGATCATGGAGGTTTAAATGAAAACGAATCAAGTCATCTACGACCCAGGGCTCATTACCATGGGCCACTGAAAACCCACCGCGCCCAAATCCAATGTTGCCACTGGAAATCTTATCGTCAAAGCCCAACTCAAATTCCGGTTCAACCGAGGGAGGCCTCTTCCACAACTCGTCCAAAGTTACGATGGCCTTACGAATAGCCTCTAGCATACCCCTTGAATCAAAGGGTTTGGAAAAAAAACCATCGGCACCCTTGTTGTAAAGCTCCTCAACTGGAAGATCCGCATAGCCTGATATCACTAAGACTTTCGGGTGATTCACATCCTTGGCTTTTATGGCCTCAAGCAACTGAACACCGCTCACCTTAGGCATCCGAACATCGGTAATAACGAGTTGAACAGTTTCATTGTTGAGAAGATCGAGGGCCTCTTGTCCCCCGTTAGCGGTAAGAGTCTCATAGCCGAAGATCTCGAAATAACTGGCGATGGAGTGGCAAAGATCCACTTCATCGTCAACAATTAGAAGGCGAACCTTCTCACTTCCCAAATTCTCACCTCGCTGCCTATCAGAGTCACCTAATTAGGGAATTTATGTCAAGGTCGTTGGTTCACATAAGGGTCAAATCTTTACTCATTTCAACCGCCGCCCCCGGATCCCGATTTCTTCACATTCGTCGCTGCCTTCATAATTCGTGAACCTTCTTCATCCATATCAGTTTCCGACAGGTCCACCTTTTTACTCTTCTCTTCCTTCTCATCTTCCCCTGACTGTCCGGTCTCTTCCTGCCGTTGGCGAATCTTGTCTTTAAGTAGACGCTCCTTAATATCAATCACAAAGTCTTTGATTCCCTCATCTACATCCAGAGGTGCACCGCCAGCCCCCTCAATAACCTGTCGGTCATTAACAATTTGATAGGCATCAGAGGCTCGGATCTCTCCGCTTTCCACGGCCTTGGCGATCTCCACATCCATGATCTGCATTCCTTCCTTCTTACCGATGAGCATGGAGTTTTCAATTTGGAATGTCTTATTTTCACGGATCAAGTTGGCTACCGCATCGTTGTTGACGAGAATATCCTGGAAGCATTTGAGCTTGGTGCGATCCATCGTCAGCACCAACTTCTGGGAGACCACCAATCGCAAGGTCTCGGCCAATACCGTGCGGATCTCCGACTGTTCACCAGAAGGAAATGAATTGATAATTCGGTCAATGGTTTTAGAAGCTGAGTTGGTGTGCAATGTTGACAGAACCAAGTGGCCCGTTTCGGCAGCATGAATGGCCGCCATCATGGTCTCCTGATCTCGCATCTCACCCACCAGAATAACATCGGGGTCTTCCCGCATGGCCGCTCGCAATGCCCAGGCAAAGGTGGTGAAATCATGGCCCAGTGAGCGTTGATTGATCAGACACTTTCTTGAATTGTGAATAAACTCAATCGGGTCCTCAATCGTAACGATGTGACCCTTCTGATGCTCATTGATGTAGTCAATCATTGCTGCCAGCGTTGTTGACTTTCCGGAGCCCGTTGGACCGGTGAGTAGGATCAAGCCATTGTAGAAGGTACAAGCCCGCTTGAGAATTGGCGGCATCTTAAGTTCATCCAGAGTCGGAGGCTTTAGAGGCAGAAGTCGCAGAACAAAGGCCAACCCGTGGCGCTGGTAGAACAAGTGAGCACGAAATACACCCACACCTGGGGACTGGAAGGAAAAGTCCACTGACTTATGCTGCTCAAGTTCAATCCTTTGCTTGTCATTGAGAACAGGAAAAATCAGGTTTTTGACTTCCTCGGGCTTAAAGACAGGGATGTCGATCTTCTCCATCTCACCGCGAATGCGAATCATGGGGGGATTATTGGCGGACACATGCAAATCGGAACCTTTGTTCCGAACTAAGCACTTAAGCAAACTAATGAGTAGTCGCCCGCCTTTACTGGCTGGGTTTGAACCTGTATTTTCCATCCGTTCTTTTTATCGGTGTGGGCCAATAAGTTCTGGAGACTTCACGGGAAATTCTAGACGACGAAATCCATTACCGACGTGGGTCGAGGTCGATTTTTTGTCCGCGATGAAATATGTAGGCATGACCAAAGTAGGTCTTGCGCCATCCATCGATGACGACTCCACAGCCGTCAGGACAGGCCAAAACCGGATGGGGACTGAGCAGTGAGTACATGAGCATGGCCTCGTTCATGCGTTTGGAATTCACAAAATGAGGCAAAAACTCAAACTTCACCAGACCTAAGGCCCGAAGATTACGCAAACCAACTTCATTTTCGTCCGGCTCGAACGGCGGGTAAGCGGCAAGTTCAATATTGGGCGTCAGCATGATGGCCCCGGCACTCAGTCCCGCAAGCACCCCGCCCCGTTCAGCAAACGACTTTAGTCGTGGAAGCAACCCACTAGCCCTTAGGTGCTTCAAAAAGTAAAAGGTATTGCCACCCGCCAGGTAAATGATGTCGCTCTTGAGAGCCCGATCAATATCCTGTTTTCTTGGCTGAGAATCCACCGGAAGGCAAAAAAACGAATCAGCCCCAAACCGGCTATAGCGTTTTTGAAAGCGACTGTAAAAAACCCGACAGCCATCTTCGCAAAATGGAACATAGGTCATAGAGATCTTTTTCTTGCGATCGACCAAACCCACCAAGGCCTCATGCAACTTATGGTTGCTGCGGTTTTGGCCACCTGAGTAAAGCACCAGTTTGCGGGGTTTTGACATGGACGTCGCTCTCCGGAATTCCCTCTGTTATCGGAATTTCTCCAAATAACGATAGGTCAAATGCCGCTCAAAGTGTTTTGGATTCAAATCCTCACCTGTTGCGTGGCGCATGAGATCATTCACCTCAAAGTAGCTACCCTGAGACCAGATCTTTTCTGACAACCACCCCCTCACTCGACTCAAATCCCCCCTGGCTAAATCCTCAAGTACACCCTCACATTCCCGCAAAATACATTGAAAGATTTGTGCAGCATTCATGGCGCCCAAAGTGTAGGTGGGAAAATAGCCAAAGGCTCCCCCCATCCAGTGGACATCCTGCAAGGGACCGTCTTTATAGTTTCCCTTTGTTGATAGCCCCAAGTATTTGCGCATCCTTTCGTCCCAGGCATCAGGCAGATCCACCACTTCCAAATCACCCTCTACTAGTGCTTTTTCAAGTTCGTAGCGAAGAATAACGTGGGCCGGATAGGTGACCTCGTCGGCCTGAACGCGAATGTAATCTGGCTGAACCCTTGTCAGCCATCGGTAAAGGTTGTCAGCACTCCAATCGCCTTGCGCTTCACTTCCCGTCAACGTCTGCTTGAGAATGGGACTGAGGTACTGAAGAAAGTGATGACTGCGTCCAATTTGCATTTCAAAGAGCAGGCTTTGGGATTCGTGAATGCCCATACTCCTCGATGCCCCCACTGGCTGGTACAACCATTCCTGAGGAAGACCCTGGTCGTAATTGGCATGACCCGTTTCATGTAGGACAGACATTAAACTTTCTGACATGTCCTCCTCATGGTATCGGGTGGTGAGGCGAACGTCGTGAGGCACCCCTCCACAAAAGGGATGGTGACTCACGTCCAATCGCCCCCTGTGGAAGTCAAAACCTAGGATCTTCATCACTTCGAGCCCCAATGCCTTCTGACTTTCGATTGCAAACGGGCCCGGAGGAGGTTCAAAACTTCGCTGCCTCTGTTTTTCCATTACCTCTTCAATAAATGGCGGGAGAAACTGACGTAATTCCGCAAAGAGCTCATCGACTCTCGCACTCCTCATGCCGGGCTCATAAAGGTCCATCAGGGAATCATAAAGTCCCAGCCCGGACTGGGCGGAACGCTGTTCCGCCTCCCGGCGCACTAGGTTGACGACCTCTGTTAGCAGAGGGAGCATTCCAACCCAATCGTTTCGAGCTCTCTTTTCCCGCCACGCCTGTTCACAGAGCATGAAGGCCCGGGTTTTTGCTTCAACCAGGTCGGAACCTAATGCGTTAGCCTGATCCACCTCTCGGCGCATTTCGCGCAGATTTGCTGCCTGCCAGGACTTTCCGTCACCTACACTGGTCTGCGCCTCGGCCAACCAATCTTGCAACCGGGGATCAGAAAGCATCTCATTGAGCAGAACTCTAAGCTCCGTAAGGGCCTCCGCCCTGGACTCACCCCCTCCGGCTGGCATCATTACCGCCTCATCCCAAGAGGCAATGTCGCCCAAATGCTGCAGGTTGCGGATCTTGCGAAAATGTTTTTCCAGACTCTGATAACCATTATTTTTATTCATGTTAATAACAACTCACTTTCTTTTTTCCCAGCCAGGCCTCATAGGCCTATCCTCGCTCACGGCAAATTCCAACTGTTGGGGATTGTCGATCAACAATTTCTGAAGAATCAATCCGTCGGCCTTGCCTGGCTTCAGCCACTCGTCCCACACCCCATCCGCTGGAAACACGGGTTGACGATCATGACCAATTCTCTCAACAAATTCACTGGGTTCATTAGTAACAACGGCAAAAGATTCAATGACCTCTCCGGTTTCAGGATGAACCCATTCATCAAAAATACCCGCGGCTGCTAAAACAGAACTCTCCTTCTCGTGGAATCGAACCATGTGGCCAGCCCATTTACCCTCGTAAATTGGCTCAACAAATTGATTCATGAGCACCAGACAGCGGTTCTCGCGGAAAGCCAGACGAAAGGAAGCCTTTTCTAAAATGGAATCCAAGCGAGCATTGTAGGTGGCCCACTTGACCGTTTCGGTTTTGGCCCAACGGGGAGTCAAATGAAAGCGCATGGCACGTACAACCCTTCTTCCCTCTTCCGCTACGATCACAGGAGCATAGCGAAAGGGAACCACCCGTTGGTCAAACAGAGCGTCAGGCAGGTCCACCGGAATGGAGACCTCAAAAATGGTCTCAACTTCATTGCGATCGGTCTTAAGCATGAATTGCGCACACATCAAGCACTCCACGTGGGCAAAGCCACTGCCAGGGGAGAGTATTAGGAATTTCCAGGTCCAGCAACCTCCAATTGGTGCAAATGCCCCATCCTCACGTCTCACACCGAGACAATAGGTTATTTTTTGCAAAACATTTGCACCATTTGTTCCGATATTAGACTCGATGACCCAGGTTTTAAGAAGATTTGTACCCAGAGCTCCGCGGTACGTTTTGCGTCCCACGGACAATCGATTTTTGCGGTTTGCCTATCAGGACGACCGAAAGCACACCTTTTCAACTCGCTTTTTGAACGTCTCGGAGACTGGCCTGGCCTTTGTCGTAGACCGTGACTGTGTTCCCCATATTGGGGATTTCATCAAGGTCGAATTCCCAGTTCCAGGGCAGGAACAGGTTGCCTGGTTCGCGAGAGTGGTCAGGATTGAGGAGTATCGCCCTCCCAGAGCCTGGCAGAAGCGTCTGGACAAGGAAAATGATGAAGTCATGGTGGCGGTAAGATTTCACGATCTACCCGATGGGCACCGTTCCACCATTAGAGATGGTCTCAATCACAAGTTCAATGAGGTCTTAAAGGAGAGACAGAAAGACAGTGTTTTCCAGCTACTGAGCTACATCACCGCTCACTTTTGGAAGGCTTGTCTTTACCTAGGTCTGGCCCTGGCCACATTTGGAATTCTCTATGCCTTTTCCAGGCCGACTCCCAAATACGACAAAGACCGTGGTTCGCCATGGGGTCAAAGGTATCCTGAATTTAATTTCTTCTCTCCAAAGGATGACAATTCAAATTAATTATTTCTCAGAGCCGAACGAGATAGGTGCGGCGAAGCGCTTGGCCTGATCCAGTCGTTCGAGGTAGGCCTTGCGATTGATTTCCACCCCGCCCATGGATTTCATGTGAGGAGTGAGCATTTGAATATCCAACCAAGTCAGTCCAGCCCCTCGCAGTTTCTCAACCAGAGCTAACACACACAGCTTGGAAGCATTGGCTTCGGAATAAAACATACTTTCAGCACTGAACACACCGGCCACATAGACTCCGTAAAGGCCACCTACAAGCTGATTTCCATCCCAACACTCGACACTATGGGCATATCCTAAGTGGTGAAACTGAGAGTAGGCGGACTTCATACGCGGGGTGATCCATGTGCCTGTTTGGTCCGGCCTCTTCGCCAGGGAACATTGAACCATAACCTCATCAAAGGCAGTGTCGAAAGTGATTCGCCAAGTATTTTTCCGTTTAAACTTCTCCAGACTCCGTGCCACGTGAAACTTGGAGAAGTCAAGAATGCCCCGACGACTGGGGCAAAACCATAGAACTGGATCGTATTCATTGTGGGGCCAGGGGAAAATGCCAAAACTGTAGGCTTCAAAAAGAAGATCCGCATCGACCTCATCACTGATGGCAACCACCCCTTCAGCCAGGGCGTGCCGCGGGTCCATAAAGAACTCACGCCTTTCCTTATAGAGCTTCAACTTTTGCGACACTTGTCACACCTCCCACAAGGTAGACAGTCCATCACACCAAAATGGTTGTATATGGTCGTCAATCGACACCCCTCTCCCTGGGCAAACTGCAAAATATTGAGCAAACCCATCTGTAGGGATCGAAGTCGTTTTTCATAGAGAGCCTGATCCAACATTTCCTCAGGGATTTCTCCCACAATCTGGTAGTTCCTCAAACTGCGGTGCTCCCATTCCAAAACGCCCCAGCGTTCCAGCAAATTGAGAGTGGTCTCAACTCGGAAGTCACGGCTGTTGTAGAAGTTCATTTTACCACGAAGATAGTCCACACCATCAGCAGTTACTTCATCCCGGCGCGTTCTTAACAGTGAATGCACCGCCTGGATGAAACCCGGATCCGGAGTGGTCCACTTGATGAAATCGCTTTGGATCGATACATCGTCCTGATCAAAGAGCAAATGGGCTTCAGCAGGCTGACCATCTCTTCCGGCTCGGCCAATTTCCTGGTAATAAGCCTCAAGGGAGCCCGGCAATTCGCCGTGAATAATCAGGCGAATATCGGGCTTATCCACACCCAAGCCAAATGCGGGAGTGGCAAGCATGAGCCCCTCTCTGGCCCGCAAAAATGCTTCCTGGTTTTTCTTACGGGGACCATCGGGTAGCTGACCATGGTATTTGCGAAAGGGGATGTTGAGCTGACTCAGTTCCCGGCCAAAGTTCTCAAGTGTCGAGATCAGGGAGAAATAGACAACGCAGGGACCGGGTACATGGTGGATAAGGCCTATGGTGGAGCGCACCTTGTCCTCCAGACCAAAGACGTCATGGACGTAAACAGACAGGTTGTCTCTCTCGATACCTCTCACCCATTTGGCTGTTCCCTCGGGCAGATGGAGCTGATTCAAAATATCTTCCCGAACAGCGGGGGTCGCCGTTGCTGTCACCGCTAAGGTGGGCGGGTCACCCAAGTCTCGACGTATTTCACCCAGGCGGGAGTAATCCGGGCGAAAGTCATTTCCCCACTGCGAAATACAATGGGCTTCATCCACAGCCATCAGCGAAACGGTGTTCTTCTTAAGAGCTTTTACAAACTCAGGCTTGCGAAACCTTTCTGGAGTCACATAGAGAAGACGAATCTTCCCGTCTGCTAAATCACGATAGGCCCGTTCTCTCTCATCTCGATGCAGAGAGGAGTTAATAAATGAGGCGGAGACCCCCTTACCCCTCAATGCGTCTACCTGATCTTTCATCAGGGCGATCAGTGGCGAAAACACCAGAGTCACCCCGGGAAGCAGCTGACTGGGTAGTTGGAAACAAAGGCTCTTGCCTCCCCCGGTCGGCATGACCAACAGACCGGATTTTCCGGCGAGAAGGTGGGTGATGACCTCTTCCTGCCCCGGGCGAAAGCCGCTGAGGCCAAAAATGCGCTCAAGAGCGCCCGATAATGGCTCCTCCATCAGCCGAAGCTCCCCTCACCGGAAATCCAAAAAACAACGTTTTCCCATTTGTTTTCAGCCATTTAACCTTCCAATCAAGAACCCGCCCTTAGCTCTATTTTTTGCCGCCCCATTGAGATCTCTTTTTGCACTTTGGGAATCTTCGTGTTAAGCCTGTGCGCCACTTGATTTTATTAATATTAACAGAGCTTTACTGCAATTCAAAGCGGATGGTCAGGCCCCAAGGCCAGGGCCGCACAGCCCCTAAGTGAGCCGCCGCAACAGTACTCCATCCTTGGATGAGGAAATAAAAGAGAGGTTAAGAAGACATGTCGAAAGAGTGGAATCTTCAAAAGGTTCGTAATATCGGGATCTCGGCTCATATTGACTCGGGTAAAACCACACTGACAGAGCGGGTCCTGTTTTACACTGGACGAATTCACGCCATCCATGACGTGCGTGGAAAAGATGGTGTCGGCGCCAAGATGGACTCCATGGAGCTGGAAAAAGAGCGTGGAATCACCATTCAATCAGCGGCCACCAACGTCCATTGGGGCGAAACAGAGATCAACATCATTGATACTCCCGGCCACGTGGATTTCACCATCGAGGTGGAGCGCGCCCTTCGCGTGCTGGACGGAGCTGTTCTGGTTCTTTGTGGTGTGGCAGGTGTTCAGTCTCAGTCTTTGACTGTTGACCGCCAAATGAAGCGATACAACGTTCCTCGCCTCGCATTCATCAACAAGCTCGACCGCGCTGGAGCCAACCCTTACCGTGTGACCGATATGCTTCGTGAGAAGCTGCGCCACAACGCCGTAATGATGCAGATTCCAATCGGCTCTGAGGACAATTTCCAGGGTATTGTCGATCTGATCACCATGAAGGCCTACTTTTTCCACGGCGACAATGGTGAGCAAATTGAGGAGACTGACATCCCGGCTGACTTGGCGGACAAAGCTCAACAGTACCGGCACGAGTTGATTGCCAAAGCTGCAGATTTTGATGATGTGGTGGGGGAGAAATTCTTGATGGAAGAAGAACCCACCAATGATGAGATCATGGCGGCAATTCGTAAGGGATGTATCTCTCTTGAACTGACTCCCGTATTTATGGGTTCTGCCTACAAAAATAAGGGCGTACAAAAGCTCTTGGACGCTGTCGCCTACTATCTGCCTAATCCTACGGAGATTGAAAACAAGGCTCTCGACCAAAGCAACAACGAAGCTGAAGTGATTATGGATACTAATCCAGAAAAGCCCCTCGTTGCCCTGGCCTTCAAACTAGAAGACGGTCGTTTTGGTCAGCTGACCTATATGAGACTTTATCAGGGAACCATGAAGAAGGGTGACTTCATCACCAATATTGCCAATGGCAAGAAGGTGAAGATTCCTCGTCTGGTGCGCATGCACTCTGACGATATGCAGGATATCGAGGTGGCCTACGCCGGTGACATCGTTGCCCTATTTGGTATTGACTGCGCCTCTGGTGACACGTTCACTGACGGTACTGTCGAATACACCATGACTTCCATGTTTGTTCCTGATGCGGTGATTTCTCTAGCTGTTGCTCCTAAGGATAAGACGGCTGCGGCCAACTTCTCTAAGGCTCTATCCAAGTTCCGTAAAGAGGACCCAACCTTCCGCGTTCATCGTGACGAAGAGTCAAATGAAACCATCATTAGCGGCATGGGCGAACTTCACCTTGAGGTTTACATTGAACGCATGAAGCGTGAGTTTAAAGTTGATGTCATTGCTGGTGCTCCTCAGGTCGCCTACCGCGAGACCATCGCTGCTGAAGGCCCCTTTGATTACACTCACAAGAAGCAGACTGGTGGTTCTGGTCAGTTCGCAAAGACAGTTGGCGTGATGAAGCCTTTGCCTTCAGATTCCGAAGTCACCTACAAGTTTGTCGACAATATCGTTGGTGGACGCATTCCCAAGGAATTCATCCCTGCAGTGGACAAAGGCTTCCAGGAGGCCGTGCAAAAGGGAACTCTTATTGGCTTCCCGATCGTGGGCGTTGAAATGCATCTGAATGACGGCGCCTACCATGATGTGGACTCAAGCGAAATGGCTTTCCGCATCTGCGCCATTCAGGCTTTCCGTCAGGCTTATGAGAAAGCCAGTCCCACAGCCCTTGAGCCTCTGATGAAGCTGGAAGTTTCCGCTCCTGAGGAATTCCAGGGAAGCGTGATGGGCCAAGTGAATCAACGCCGTGGCATGATCAGTGGTACACGTACGGAAGAGGGATTTGTGACGGTTGAAGCCGAAGTTCCTCTGTCGGAAATGTTTGGCTACTCCACAGATCTGCGCTCCGCAACTCAAGGCAAGGGCGAATTCACCATGGAATTTTCTCGCTATGCTCCTGTTCCACGGCAGTTCCAGGAAGAACTGGTCAAAAAGTATCAGGAGAAATTGGCGGCGGAAGCCAAAAAGTAATAAAAGAAAATTGGACTTAACTTGGGCTCCTAAAGGGAGCCCAAGTTGTTTTTGGGGTATCAAAAACGAGGGGGTATTAAGTGATTCTCAGCGATAAAACTCTTAAGACCATGATTGATAACAACGAGCTTGTCGTGGAGCCCTTAGTTAAGGAATCCATTCAACCGGCCTCTATTGACTGTCGATTGGGGACTCACTTCCTAGTTGTGGAGGACCGGGATATGCAAACCATCGAGTTGGATAGCGAAATCAAATATCGTGAATACAATGGAAACTCGATCACCATTCCTCCCCACTCCTTTTTGCTCGCCACCACCATGGAGTACGTTAAGCTTCCCGACGATTTGACGGCTTTTGTTGAAGGGCGCAGTTCCATTGGCCGGATGGGACTCTTTATCCAAAATGCTGGATGGGTCGATCCTGGTTTTGAAGGGCAGATCACTTTGGAGCTTTATAACGCCAACTCCCTACCAATTCGTCTGGAAGCCGGACGACGGGTCTGTCAGTTGGTTTTTTGCCGCATGGACCAGGCGGCCCTCAGCCCCTACCGGGGAAAATACCAGGGACAAAAGAACGCCACCGGCAGCCGTGTGTTCAAAGACAGCGAGGTGGGTCAGGCCTAATGTGCCTCCTGCGCAAGTCGCAAAAAATACAAGTAATTACGGTAGGTTAAGTTGTAGTTAAAAATCGTCAAATGCAAATGGCGAGGGGCTCAAGGACTCCCCACTAGCGTCAGAAGTGTGCTATAATGAATGGGCTAAGAGGGTTCTCTGAACCTAATGAAAGGACAGGCTTAGGCCACTAATGGACGACGACCAATCTGGGACGATTCCCGAATCCCGCTATAGCCAACCACCAGCACTTCCAGTGAATGAAAGCAAACAATCGGAGATTGAGGCTGTAAAACAATGACCTTGTTGGTTTTATATTTTGCCCTGGCGGTTATTGTTTCTTTTGTTTGCTCACTGATGGAAGCGGTGATTTTGTCAGTGTCCCCTGCTTACATCATGTTACATGCACAGAAGGGACGCCGAAGTGGTAAAATTCTCCAGGAGCTAAAAGCACATATTGACCGACCCTTAGCGGCAATTCTGACTATCAACACTGTAGCAAACACGGTTGGGGCTGCAGGAGTCGGCGCCCAGGTTCACACCCTGTATGGCAATGAGTATTTGGCCGCGGCCTCGGCTCTTTTAACCCTCGTCATTCTTATTTTCTCTGAGATCATTCCAAAGACTATGGGCACCAACTACTGGAAATCCCTGGCCCCGCTGTGCGCCTACGTAATTCGCGCTTTGATCTTTGTAGCCTACCCATTTGTGTTGTTTTCTGAAGCCCTATATGGCCTCTTGTCACGTGGAAACTCGGATCGAATGACCCGCGAAGAGATGATCATGACTGCGGAAATGAGTGCCAATGAGGGGACCTTGCGACCTAAAGAGAGCCTTATTATTCGCAATCTGCTCATGCTTGATAAAATCAAGGTATCCGATATTATGACTCCCCGATCAGTTATTTTGGCCTTTGAGGACGAGTTAACTGTTGGTCAGGTGATGGATAACCATCGACCGATTCGCTTTTCTCGAATCCCCGTTTACGTGGACGATCTCGACAACGTGATTGGCATGGTTCATCGCTATAAACTGATGGATGCTTTTTCCCGAGATCAGGATGAAATGCCGATTAAAAAACTGGCCAAACCTCTTCATGCTATTCCCGAGGAGATTTCAGTGGCGGCAGCCCTGGATCGATTTATTAAACGCAAAGAACACGTATTCCTGGTCGTCGACGACTACGGATCAACGACGGGATTGGTGAGCCTTGAGGATGCGGTTGAGACCCTTCTTGGTGTCGAAATTGTAGATGAGTTTGATTCTGTGGCCGACATGAGGCAATACGCTCGTGAACTTTGGCGTGAACGAAAGCAAACCAATTGGGCTACCGCCAAGCGGGAGCCAGTGAAGTGACCGATTCTGTGTTTGTCTACGTCACTACACCAAATGAGGACATGGCCCGCAAGATCGGCCGGACAGCGGTAGATAGAAAACAGGCTGCCTGTGCGAATATCTTTCCTCAGATGGAATCCATTTATAGTTGGAAAGGACAAATCTGTGAGGAAAAAGAATCCGTCCTAATTCTTAAGACCTGCAAAGAATTGGTCACGCCGTTAAAGGAAACAGTCCTGGCTCTACACGAATATGAGTGTCCGTGCCTTGTGGTCTTGCCAATTGAAGACGGACACGAAGCCTTCCTCCAGTGGATAAAAGCGCAGACTGTTCGCGCTTAGTTAAGCGCGAACCCCGCCCAGCCTTCTCTTCTGGGCCGGGTTCACGCTCATCAATTTCTTTTCCCCCGTCTTTGGCGCTTTGGTCATCCCACATGACGACTGACCAGGGAGTGAGTGGCCAAAAACATCAGAACCGTTAAAACGATTAAGATCAAAAAAACCGTCTTCGCCCGCATACCCCGGTTTCCCCCTTTCCATCCTTGGTGTTGCTCTCTCTGTTCAAATCCGTTTGAACCGGCGCTTCATGCCTCCCTGAGAGAGTGTCACAGTGGGGATACTTTGCCCCCAACCCCCTAAATCAGCAGAAAACATGCCAGGGTCAGATGCGCCCTATTGCCCGAGGCTTTACCTCACGCCGCAATAATGATATCCCTTTGACACCACAAAGGGGGCAAAATGGATCGACATCAATTGGCCAAGCAAATCTACCAGATCGCCTATTTGACTGGCTCCTTCAAACTAAGGTCTGGCCAAACCTCCAGTGAATACTTCGACAAATACCGCTTCGAAGCTCAACCAAAGCTCCTTAAAGAGATCGCCAAGGCGATGGTGCCTTTGATCCCGCCTGGCACTGAAGTCCTCGCAGGATTGGAAATGGGAGGCATTCCCATTGCCACTGCTCTTTCCCTGGAAACAGGAATTCCCGCCGCCTTTGTACGTAAAGAAGCCAAAGAGTATGGTACTTGCCAGTTTGCCGAGGGCACGGACGTCAAGGGTAAGAAGGTGTGTGTCATCGAAGATGTGGTCACAACGGGTGGTCAGATATTGATTTCCACTAAGGACCTTCGCTCTCATGGTGCAGAAATCTCCGATGTTCTCTGTGCGATTTTTCGCGGCAGCAATGAATCCTCTCCTCTCGCAGAAGCAGGACTGAAACTTCATCCTCTATTTACTATGGATGAACTCAAGTCAGCGGGTAGGTAGTATCCGCCCCGTTCCTCCTGAACCGACTAATTTGTTCCCCTAGGAGACTAAGGTTGTTGCTCTGGGGTTTTAGTGCGACACTGGGGATTCCTTGTTTTAGCAAAACTGAAAGAGGCTCCCTATGGAAAAAGAGATGAGTTCCAAATCGTCATCTGTCCCCTTTCCTGGAATTCGCACCACAACTGATGGTAGCTACGCGGTGACGTGGGTCGAGACCCATTGCTCCTCGGCCGCTGCTGCTTACCCCATCACACCATCCACTGGAATGGGCGTGGCCTTTCAGGAAGCCGTTGCTAACGGTGGAGAAAACATGTGGGGAGAAAAATTGCTCTTTTTTGAGCCGGAGAGTGAACATTCTGCGGCCAGCGTGTGTGAAGGCTATGCTTTAAGTGGTGGGCGAGTATCCACTTTTACCTCCAGTCAGGGACTAGTGTTAATGAAAGAAGTGCTTTACACGATTGCGGGCAAACGCCTGCCCGTGGTCTTTCATATTGGCGCAAGAGCCCTGACCGTTCACGCCCTCAATGTTCACGCTGGCCATGATGACATCATGGCTGTCGCCGATTGCGGATGGGGAATCCTTTTTGCCCGCAACGCTCAAGAGGCAGGTGACTTTGCGTTGATTTCGCGCAAGGTCGCCGAAGCCTCCCGAACTCCGTTCTTTAATGTACAAGACGGATTCCTCACCACTCACACGGTGGAAACCGCCCGCTTGCCAGAGCCCGAAATGATGGCGAGGTTTGTTGGAGCCCCCGATGGATTGCGGAATTTTATGGACCCAAAAAATCCTGTGATGTCGGGAACCGTGCAAAATCAGGATGCCTATATGCGCGGCAAAGTGGCTCAACGAGGATATTACAATGAAGTGAAAGGCCATTTGCTGAATGCCTTTAATGAGTATGCTCAGCTCACGGGTCGGCAGTACGGAGTCATTGACTCTTATCAAATGGATGACGCTGAATATGCTCTGATTGGCATGGGCTCCTACATGGAGACAAGCCAGGTGGCGGTAGATCTTCTGCGCCAGCAGGGTAAAAAAGTGGGCTGTGTCAGCGTTCTCTCTTATTGCCCCTTTCCTTCGGTTGAACTGGTTTCAGCCCTACAAAACTGCAAGGCCATCAGCGTCCTTGAACGCCTTGATGAATGTCACATGCCAGAGAGCCCCTTGGCCCGCGGAATCAAGGCAGCTTTTGCCGATGCCAGTTGGGGTGCGCCAGGCTTTCCTCAAATCAACAAGATCCCGATGATTCAGCATGGGGCTGGAGGACTGGGGAGTCGCGATGTGCGCCTGGAAGACATCTTTGCCATCTATGATAACATGGTAAAAGGGTCGGACGGAGTTTTTCGCTATTGTATTGGTATTGATCACCCTGACAATCTACCAACCACCACTGAGCAGATTTCGGCACGCACCAAAGGGGAATACTCTTTGCGAGGACATTCTGTCGGAGGATTCGGTTCAGTTTCCACCAATAAATTATTAGCCTCAGTGTGTGATGCGATTTTTGGCCTCAACGTCCAGGCCTACCCCAAATATGGTGCAGAAAAAAAGGGTCTTCCAACCACCTTCTTTTTGACCCTGTCAGAAGAGCCGGTCACTCTCCACCAGGAACTATCAGAGGTGGACTTTGTCGCAGTGATGGATTCATTTGCCTTTTTGAACAGTGACCCACTTGCTGGGATGCTAGAGGGAGGGGTGGTATTCTTTCAAACCAAAGAGTCTGACCTCAGCCGCATCTGGAATGGCTTACCAAAGTCTGCCAAAAAGAAGATTCAGGATTTGAATCTACGGTTTTACACCTTGGACTCTCAGGGCATTGCCGACAAACATGCCTCCTCAGCAGATTTGCGCCAGCGAATGATGGGAATCACCATGTTAGGGGTCTTTTTGAAAGTAACTCCGTTTGCGGAACGCAAAGGCTGGGAACGGAAGGTGTTGATGGAAAAGGTGGAACATCTGGTTAGAAAGATGTTTGGCAAGAGGGATGAGAAAACCGTACAAGACAACCTGGCCTGCATTATCGAAGGCTATGAAGGTGTTCGTGAAATCACCCCTAGCATGATGAATTCCTAAAAGAGAGGAGGTCGACAATGGCTAAGCAAAATTCAACAACTGAAGAAATCGATAAACGCTCGACTGATCTGGACAAATTCAAGGAGGCCGTCCTCTCCCCTTATCTCTGCGGGCAAGGGAACACTTGTGTGAAGGCAGATGAATTGGCTGCCCGATCATTGATTCCCCCTAAGACAGGCAAGGCCCGGGATTTTTCGTTTGTCAGCTCTGAAATCCCTCAATACATTTCGGAGAATTGCGTTGCCTGTATGGAATGCGTGGCCCTTTGCCCCGATGCCGCCCTCAGACCTCGGGTTGTCAACCAGAAGGAGTACGATCAAGTCCTCAATTCTGCTCGGGAGGATCTAAAAGGGCATATAACTTCCCACTTTGGTAAAACCAAAAAATTTTGGGAAATGTATGAGAAGAAGAACCAAGAGCCCGGGTACTTTTCCATTTGGGTGGATCCCTCAAAATGTAAGGGGTGCGCCGAGTGTATCGATGTGTGTGGTGACCACAATGCGTTGAGGATGGTCGACAAATCCAAGGAGCAAATGGCCACGGACCGGGCCGCCATTCAACACATCATTGAACAGATTCCCACCACCAGTGATAAATTCATCAATGAAAAACTAGTCACTGACATGTTCCTGCGCGAGGACTTTTGGGTTTACGAAGGTGGTTCCGGCGCCTGCCGAGGTTGTGGTGAAATCACCGCACTCAATATGGCAATGTTGGCCACTGCCGTGCGCTCGGGCCGCAACATGGCCATGATTGCGGCCACTGGATGTAACTCAGTTTATAGCGCCACTTACCCTTACAATATTTTTGATGTACCGTGGACCAATTCACTATTCGAAAACTCTCCAGCGGTTGCCATGGGTGTGAGAATGCGCCTGGATCAGCAAGGAAAGCAGGACACCAAACTTTGGGTGATTGGTGGTGACGGGGCTATGTTTGACATCGGCTTTCAGTCGCTTTCGCGGATTTTAGCATCAGGACAAGACATTAATGTTCTTGTTTTGGACACGCAAACATACTCGAACACCGGAGGCCAAGCCTCCACAGCCACATTTGTCGCACAAAATGCGAAAATGAGTCGGCATGGTAAGGTTGTCGCCGGAAAACAGGAGAGACGCAAAGAGCTGGGCCTGTTGGCAATGATGCATCCTGATGTCTACGTTGCCCAGGTTTCGCCGGCCTACCATACTCACTTTCTAAAAGTCGCCATGGAGGCTGTGGACTATCCTGGCCCCTCGGTGATCATTGCCTATTCTCCCTGTCCGGTGGAGCATGGGATCGCCGACAACGAATCCTACTCACAGGCCCGGGCAGCAGTTCTCAGCCGCAGCTTCCCTTTGTTTGTCCATGATCCGAGAAAAGGACCTACAATGAAGGAGAGACTGAGTCTTCTTGGAAACCCTTCACTGAAGGAAGATTGGCACTCGGACCCTAAGACCAATGAGACCTTGGATTTTGTTTGGTTTGCAAGGCGGGAGGGCCGCTTTTCCAAGCACTTTAACAAGGCGGGCGAACCAACGGAGACTCTGCTTCACTCTCAGCAGGACCGTTTGTCCAACTGGCGGACTCTTAAGGAGTTGGCCGGTAAGCTATAGGTCCACCGACAGCCTGAATCGGCTTCATGCTGTCGGGCTTTCGCGCCCAAAATGCTACGGAGTAGGAGCGAGCCCTGGAGTTTTCCGGTGAAGGCAATGTTAAGTTCCCCACCCACTCTTGGCCTTTACGCTTAAGCACGACCTTCTCCATGGTCAGGACGACAAATTCATGTTTGAGGGTTCGACCTTCATTTTCTCCTGCCGGAACCTTTGTTTCCAGTCCATTGCCAAGAACCACTCCATGAAGAATGTAATCCTCTTTTTTGTCACCATGAGCTGCAAAGCGAACCTCGAACTCCAGTTCCTTTTTGCGAATCACCTTTAACCTTCCTGGCTTGCCGTCTGGGGATTTCTGCGTCACTTTGACGTTGAAAGTCTGCAGCCCCCTCCACTCAGCACCGTTGAACGCAAATCCAGGGGTGTAAATGCGATAGGTTCCCCATTCACTGGCGTATTCTCTCTGCCTTTTTGTAAACAGACCATTGGAAAATGGATCGACCCAACCAAGCTGATTCCAATAATCAACATGGAACTCAATTGGCACAAACTTCTGCCACAGGGCCGGATGGCCCTTGAGACTCGCCACCCAAGACTCCGCGGGTGGGCAGCTACTGCAGCCTTCGGAGCTAAACAACTCCACCAAATGAATTTGGTGTTCTCCGGTTACATAGGTTTCATCGTAAGTTTTCTCATTGGGTTTTTGAACCTTGTTGCCTTCAGCTCCAGCCCACGGAATAGCCAGCATGGAGATCAACAAGGCACAAGTTGTGAGGCCCAGATTTTTCATTCGCCCTCCAGAAGGGATCACTTCTGAATAGTACTACGGTCTGAGATGCACCTGGTTACACATTCTCACTCCCCAAGCCAAAAAGAGGCTCTAAATGCCTCAATTTAATCCAGATTTCCAGCTGAAACAGAGCCTCTTCCGGACCTTTTTGCTTGGCTCACGACAAAGGTGAAGTTATAAAAGGGGGCTCGATTATCGCATGTGCAGCCGTAGCGTAATTGGATAACGCATCTGACTTCGGATCAGAGGATTGGGGGTTCGAGTCCTCCCGGCTGCGCCAAGATCTTCTAAAACTATCAGCAAAGATTTTTAGCAATACCCTTCGATTGCCAATTCAGGGAGGACTCGAAGCGAGAGGTCCGGCAGCCAGTGGCTGCTGAGCGAGCGAGATGCGAGCGAAAGGACCTCGAGGGTGGTCAGGCGGAGGACGAGCGCTTGACCGAGCCCTCCCGGCTGCGCCAGTTGAAAAGCGACGTAGGCGCGACTTTATTTCTCAGCGACGATATAAGCGACCCAGGATTCACAGTCCTCATCAGACACTTCAATTCGCTTGAAGACGCCATCGCCTTCACCATCTTTGTCGGTGCCTTCCCAGTAGACATGGGTTCTCTTAAATCCCACATCCTCCAAGATATCCCTCAATTCAGGAATGGACCACATCCGCCAGTCATAGGTAAAAACTTTTTCCCGTTTTTTTTCACCTTTGCGTTTAAAGTGAATAAAGAACTGAGCATGATTAGTTACCGGATCAAAGGACTCCTGATCCCAAAAATAAGACCAATGATCATGAAGAGTCTCCTCCTCATTAGGCTCCATACAGGCTGAGCCTCCAAAGCAATCGAGGACCAAAATTCCGTTCTTGTTCAAGCTGTTAAAACTGTTGGTAAAATACTCCTTCATCACTTCGCGAGTCTTAAAGATAAAGTAGGAAAAGTTCATGGCTGCAATAATGTCAGCCTTGGGAAGATTGGGTTTCAAGACGTTGTCGTTATATACCTGAATCCTCTTCTGTTGATGCTCTGTCAGCTCCGACAAATAATGATCTTTCCCATAATTTGTCGGCTCTTCATCCAGATCAATGCCGATGCCATGGTGCTCAGCGTGCATTTTCACCCATTCGCACAAAATCTTAAAGGTGCCACAAAAATCTTCTCGCAGTGTACTGCCTCGCGTCCCCTTTAATTCCCGATAGGTATCACGCAAAAATTCAACGTCAGTATGAGGGGATTGAACCGAATTTAAGTAATGATAGTACTTATCAAACTCCGGAAGGGATTTGGTGATCTTTACTTTCGACTTTTTTCGAATCCCAGACTTGCGACCTTTTTTTGACATTTTATTCTCTACCCAATTTCTCAGCATAAATTACCAGTTCAACTCCAACCTCAGGCCAACGAGCCGTGTCTGCCCTCAGCTCAAGGCACCTCATTAATAACTTCCATGGCCGTCTCTTTAATATCACGAACCTGGGGAACGGTGCCCTCCTCCAAATTCGGATGAAGTCCAATTCCCGGAAGGTTTTTTGCTGCTAACACCCGAGGACGAGCAAGAAGTTCGTAAAACAACTCTTGCGTCACTCGATAGGCCAGATGCTCACCGAAGTTGGTCACCTCCGTGTCCTCATTCACAAACAGAACTCGACCCGTACGGTGAACCGACTCGCGGATGGTGTCCCAATCGTAGGGTATCAAGCTGCGAAGATCGATCACCTCCACATTCACACCTTCATGGTGGAGCTCATCTGCAGCCTGATTACACATTAAAACATTTCGTCCGTAGGTCACGATAGTCAGGTTGTGACCGTGACGAGTGATTTTTGCCTTACCAATAGGCACCGCATACTCCTGTACATCCGGCCACCGCGGTTGCCACTTGCTCCTGTCCCCAATAGGGGCATCAATCATGCTTTTGAGCTTTTTTTCATCATCCGGCTCACCGGGAATCAAATCCTCTCCCCTCACCCGCATTAGAGCCTTGGGCTTAAGGAATAGAACAGGATTTGGATCCTGAACTGCTGAAAGCATCAAACCATAAGCATCCAAAGGGTTACTGGGCATTACCACTTTCCATCCAGGCAGGCGGGTCGCCAGAGCATCAAAACTGTGGCTATGGTAAACGGACCCACGAATTCCTGCCCCCACTGGAGTCATGAGTACGATCGGCAAACTATAGTTACCATTAGACACCCAGTGGGTGTTGCCGGCGATTTTTAAAAGGTCGATGGTGTTAAAGATATAATCAGCAAACTGAATCTCAGCCACACACCTATCGCCAGCCAAGCCAATGCCGATAGCCATACCAACAACACCCCTTTCATCAAGAGGTGAGTTCCAGGCAGTTTTCAACCCTTGAGTCGCGGTAAAAACACCGCCAAGGGGAGCGCCAACATCCTCGCCAAAAATATCTTGAAGCTCATAGTTATCTTCACAGTAGTGGAGGGCCATGCGGATGGCCTGTGCCATATTCGCCATTAGAATTTCCTCCAATCGCCGTTTTCATTATTCACAAAGAAATGATCCCAAAGGCTATCCTCGGTTGGTGCCGGCTCCTGGCGCACTTGCTCCTGGGCCTCCCGAGCTTCCTTTTCATATTCGTCCCAAATAGCCTTGATTTTGGAATCTGTGAGCAGTCCCACCCTTTTCAACTTTTCTTCAAACAACTCCACGCAGTCCTCTTCTGGCCGACGGCTGGCTCCATCAGCTGAAGAATGGCCGTACAGACGGGAGACCATGGTCTCCATCAGCACGGGCTTACCCGTTTTCCGAATGTACTCCGTCGCCTCTTGAATTTTGATATAGGATTCCACTGGGTCATTGCCATTGATTACCATGGCCTTCATGTTAAAGGCCTTGCCCCGATCCGCAATATGAGTCTCTCCATGCTGTCCCTGGAAGGGAGTGGAAATCCCCCAACCATTATTCTGCACAGTAATTAGCATGGGGAGTTCCGAACCTTTCCGGGTGGCCCAAACCAAGCAGCTGGCAAAATCACCCTCTGCAGTCCCGGCGTCTCCACCGGTGACAATGGTGATGCCATCGGTTTTCCGCCGTCGCTGAGCCCAAGCCGTGCCAATGGCCGTTGTATATTGGACCTCAATGGGAGAAGAAACCGGCACCACGTTCCACTGCGGGAAGCAATAGTGATTGGCGAAATTTCGTCCACCAGTACAAGGATCGGTTGCCCGATTCATAATTAGGCGAATGCTATCGATCATGGGCATACCCAAGGCCACCATGGTCGGCGAACAACGATAGTGCAAATGCAGATAATCGTACTCAGGACCCTGCCCCTTTTTAGTCAGCAGTCCAAGGGGAACGCCAAAGGCTTCCTCGCCGGGACCGCCAATCCAAAAAAAGGCCTCGCCCGCCTTATAGATCTTGATCAAACGTTCTTCGAGGACCCGGGATTTCACCATCAGTCGGTGGATCTCCAGCAACAGCTCCTTTGGAAGCTCCAGCTTAGGAGACTTCTTGGCACTGCTTTTACCACTGGCTTTCTTTTTGCCGGCAGCCTTGTTACCCAGGGTCTTGCCTCGACCCGGCGACTTTTTAGTCACATTATTGCGGCTCGCACTGATTCGCGCCATGTAGACCTCGATGCTTGAGTTTCATGGTTTTGAAAGATGTTTTCCAGAGTTACCGGCGGGGCTTGGCCTTGTCAAAGCCATTCCCCTAAAGCTGTCGGAAAGACTAAGGAAAAGAGGATTTACGCAATGCGCCCAATGATTTCACCAAGCCCCAGCTCAATTCTTCTTCTTCTTGGTTTTATTCTCCTCATCAGGAGTCTGTTTGGCCCCAATCGTGATATTGGGAGTGCCCGCAAAATCAGCCACCATGTCGACGGCAATATTGATGGCTTCTTGAACATCAGGGCGCTCCATGTAGCGTTTTTTGCGTTCTTCCCGAGTTAGGACCTCATCGTCCTCTTCTTCCATTCCAGGGGATGGTTTGCCTTCAGTGTCCTTGTTGGGGGTAGCACTCACAGCCTTGCCATCGGCCTTCTCATCTTTCTTTTTGGCTTCAGTCTTCTCTTTGTAATGTTCGGCGACATCTATCACACTTCCACGTTTGCGTGACTTCTCAATTTCTTCCTTTAATTTCTTGAATTCATCACTTGCCGCCATGCGGGCCAATGAATTCTTTTTGAGTCTAGCGATCAAGTCTCCAGACACCACTTTCCACGAGCCCTTACCTTCAGCCACGTAGGCCTTCCGCGATAGAAATGAAGAAATCTTCTTAGGCGGCAGAGAGTAGTCGAGGGTCTTTTCACCAATTTCATCAGTCGAATAGGCACTGGGCATACCAATATCCGCGTGAACACCGCGGTGCTGGGTCGAGTTCCCACCAGGAGTGAAGAACATCCCAACGGTTGTTTTCATAGCGCCCAGGCCCGGCGGCAAATACTCAACCGACTGAACTGTTCCCTTGCCAAATGTATGGTCACCGCCGACGATTACGGCACGCTTATAATCCTGTAGAGCACCAGACACAATCTCAGAGGCACTGGCCGATACCCTGCTGATCAAAACAACCAGTGGTCCAGACCAATCCACATCCGGATCCCGATCAGCAAGAGACAACTCTCCCCTCTCTGTCGCCCGGCTCGACTGCTTAACCACATTTCCCACGCGGAAAAACAGGCCCGCAATTTTGACTGCATCATCCAAGGACCCCCCACCGTTATTGGAAAGATCCAAAACCATGGCCTCAGCACCCTGAGCTCGAGCATCCTGAATAAGATTTTTCATGTCTCCGGCGGCAGACCGCCCCTTCTTGCGATTATCCGCATAAAACGAGGGAAGAGTAAGGAGAGCGATTTTCTTTTTCTCTCCGCCTTTAACCTCCTTGTCCACGTAGGTAATCTGAGCCGCTTCATCCTCAAGTTTGATTTTGTCGCGAACAAGAACCACGGCAAAGCGAGAGCTGCCCTCGTCTTCTTTTCGCAAAATAGTCAGTCGCACCTTGGTGCCCTTTTTTCCGCGAATGAGGCGAACCACATCCCGAAGGTCCATCTCAATTACATTTTGAGCTTCTCCAGTTTCGCCCTGGGCGACTTCGATAATCTTATCTTTGGGCTTCAGCTTCCCGGAACGATATGCCGCTCCACCAGGAATCAACTGCTCGATTACCGTAAAACCGTCCTGAGAACTGAGTGTTGCACCAATACCTTCGAGCGAGAGGCGCATTTGAATTTCGAAATCCTCAAGAGCATCTTTCGACAGATAGGCCGTATGAGGGTCCAAAGCTCTCGCAAATGAGTCCAAGTAATTTGCCCAAACTTCACGTTCAGGAGTTTCCTCGATGCGCCGGAGAATTCTTTCATAGTTGCGAATCACTCGCTGCTTGGCTTCATCGAGTTTCATGTCAGAAGCCAGATAATTTGCAATTTGATATTGCAAGTATTTATCATGGAAGGAGTTGGCCTCTTCCATGGTCGCCGGCCGCTTTCGCTTTTCGGGGTCCAACACCAGCTTGACCTTTGGATCAAACTTAAATTTTGGACCCAACGTCTTTTTAACGTAGTCAACGCGAGCCTTCACACGAGATACAAACAACTGATTGGCTTTGACGATTCCGTCACAGTCATTCTCATCACGAAGCTTTTTAAAAAGGTTTTTCAGGCTTCTTTTGACGGTATTTACGTCCTTAGTGAGCAAATACATCTTTGAGCCATCGAGACGTTTGATGAACTGATCCACCGTCCGATGCTCCAAGTTTGGAGTTCCCACTGCATCGTACGTTACGTGCCGATTCAAATAACGTTGTTGAATCTCAAACAAGTGCGAACACTTGAGCTCCATGACCTGAGGACTCATCCCCTGCCCAAGGGCAACTTGCGCTGGGACTACCAAAACCGCCAAGATGAATGAAAAAATGAGAGCCAACTGTTGTACTTGCTTGCGCTGATTCATAGGTCTTCCTTATATAGTAATTGCCAATAAGACTTACCCTCTTTTCGGCATGGACCCTTCTAATCTATCGTATTTTTTAACCTTTTTCAGGAAGTTCGAGAATCTTTTCCCGCATTGAGACACCTAGACGAACTATTGGTCCAGATCGTCAAAGTTTCGCAAAGTGTTAGTTGTCAAAAAGCGACATTTGCTGGGTTGGCTCGAGAAGTTCTTCCAACGTGTAATCAACAAAGATCTCTCTCTTAACAAAATCCCCTTTACAGGTTTTGATGACAAAGAAGGATATCTCAGAAAACTCCTTCTTCAGCCTCGTCATCTCTTCGGTGATCAGCTCGATATTCTTGGGATCGTCATCAGACATGCCAAACCTATGGTGAGGACTGTAACCATAAATATCAAAAGCCTGCAGAACTGAAGCTCTAATTGCTGCCTGCTTCATTTCAGCAACCGATGCCCGCTCATAAAACCCCAATTTAAGTTGGGTCTCCTTATGACTGACTGGAAACAAGCTCAAATAGTTCGGCTCATGAGGCAAATGCCCCAAATCCTTAAAGACTCGAATACCTTCACGTATGGTATCAGGGTGATGGCCTCTCGCCGTAATCACACTGACTGGCCTTTGGTTGAAAACCGCATGATAGAAACACGACCAAGAAGGACCTTTCCACTGAAACTCCGGGTGACCAAGTGCCGCCGTCAAATCCTGCACAAAGGCCTGCTTACGTCCCAAAACCCTCTCTAGGAGGCCAAAATCGGCATCTCGAAAACAACGAAAACTACCATTTTCTTCATCATCAAAATTCACCTGGAAGTCTTCGTAAGTCCCGAGTTTACCAATGCGGGCACTGTGTTCGGCAAACTCTCCGCTAGACAAACTGAGCTCTCGGCCCGTTTTTTTGTGAAAAATAAATATGGGCGTACTGAGAAAGGCAACATTGTCATCGAAATCGAAGAAGTAAAAACTGCGCCCACCACGATCAAAATTTCGGTCGGGCTCTCGCTGGCGACGGATTTCCAACTCCATTTGGCCAGGATTTCGCCTAGGTTTTCGGAATAACAGGTGGCGTAGCATACCCCTCCACGCGCATCAATTCGACGCCTTGCAAAAGGACCTACCAAATGGTCTGGGATCTGGCAAGGGGGCACCCCCCCCTTACTTTAGCTCTGGCTTTTTTCTGCCGCTGCGCGCCGGACTGTCTTCTTTTTGGTGTGGGCTGCCACCGACCCGGATGAGCTGGATTTCACCTTTTTTGCCGCAGACTTAGCTACCTTCTTGGTTTTCTTGGCAGCCTTGGTCTTTTTAGTGGCCCCCGCTGAAGCCTTCTTCTTCTTTTTGGCTCCACCGGCCTTGGACTCTATTAGTTGGACAGCCAACTCAAGGGTCACATCCTCGGGCTTCACATCATCTGGAAGAGAAGCATTTACCTTTCCGCACTTCACATAGGGCCCATACTTGCCCGTATAGACATTCATCGCCTCTCCGCTTTCAGGGTGGTTACCCAACTCTTTGAGAGGCTGAGATCGACCGCGAACGCGTTTAGGCTGGTTCAACAGAAACAAAGCCTGATCCAACCCAACCTGAAAGAAATCTTCAGTCTTCGGAACCGATCTGAAATCTCCATCATGAACAACATAAGGTCCAAACCGACCAAGGCCCTTTTTGATGTCCTTACCCGAGTCAGGATGTTGACCCAAAACCTTAGGAAGCTCCAACAGTTGCAGCGCCTGTTCAATTGTTACGTTTTCAGGTGGTAATGTCACCGGCAAGGCCATACGCTTGGGCTTCGTGCTTTCACCCTGACTATCACCCAATTGAACATAGGGACCATAACGACCAGTCAAAACATAAATTGGCAATCCCGTCTCAGGATCTTTGCCCAAGGCATCGGCACCGTTAATTTTTTGATCAATAAGCTTGTTAGCGATATCGGCAGAAATGTCTCCAGGAAACTGATTGTCCGGAAGTGAAGCACAGACCTCCTCACCCGACTTCTCGTCCTTACGGCAGACGTAGGCTCCATAACGTCCAATACGAAAGCTCAATTCCTCAAGTCCTTCGAGTTGTATGGAACGTGATTCATCGTCGTTGATTTGCTTTTCCTGAACAGAAACCTGCTTCTTCAGCCCCCGATCGCCAAAATAAATCTGCTTCAAGTAGTTCTTGTGATTCAAATCCCCCTGGGCAATATCGTCCAAGGATTTTTCCATCTCTGAAGTAAAACTCAAATCGACATAGTCAGGGAGATAACTACTTAAAAGTTTTGAAACCACCAAAGCGGTAAACGTAGGAACAAGAGCATTTCCGACCTTACGTACATAACCACGATCCTGGATGGTACCAATAATAGCCGCATAGGTCGACGGTCGCCCAATGCCTTCCTTCTCCATCGTCTGGACCAGAGTCGCTTCCGTGAATCGCGGCGGCGGCTTGGTCTCATGCTCGGTCGGCTTCAAATCTTTACAGTCAACCACGTCACCCTGGGCCAGTTGGGGCAAACGAACTTCGCGGTTATCCAATGCCGCATCAGGATCATCACTGCCTTCAACGTAGGCCTTTAGGTACCCAGGGAACTCAATTGTCATTCCCGAAGCCGAAAAGATCACGTCAGCAATTTGAAGTTTTACACTGACCTGTTTCTGGCGGGCATTCACCATTTGACTGGCTACAGTTCGTTTCCAAATCAAATCATAGAGTTTCAACTGAGTTCCACTCAATCCTGTTTCTTCAGGGAGCACAAACTGTGTTCCGGCCGGGCGAATCGCCTCGTGTGCTTCCTGTGCTCCCTTAGACTTCTTACTTGAGTAATCCCGCGGGGCATCCGGTAAATAATCTTTGCCATACAAAGACTCAATACACTCCCGAGCCGCAGTGAGAGCCTGCTGGGAGAGGTTGGTCGAATCCGTACGCATATAGGTAATATGACCTCTTTCATACAGTTTCTGAGCAATCTCCATGGTCTCGCGGGAACTAAAGCCCAGTTTACGGTTGGCTTCCTGTTGGAGAGTCGAAGTAATAAATGGCGGATAAGGCTTCCGCGAAACCGGCTTTTCCTCAACATCAGACACCTTGAATTGCTTGCCCTTGAGATCGCCAGCCAACTTTTCCGCCATCTTTTGATCAAGAGCAACTGTTGTTGCCTGTTTCTCAGGCAGCAACTTCCCCGTATTGGAATCAAAGTCCTTGCCCACAGCCGCCCGCTTATCTCCAACGGACAAAATGCGCGCCTCAAATTCCACCTTGGATTTTTCGCATTTTGCAGCAATTCCCCAGTACTGAGAGCGAACAAACTTCATTCTTTGATGTTCCCGCTCGGCAATCAGGCGGACGGCGACAGATTGAACACGACCTGCAGAAAGGCCGTAGGCGACTTTCTTCCACAGCAGAGGAGAAATCGTATAACCCACCAATCGATCTAATATCCGTCTCGCTTCCTGAGCGCGCACCAAATTGTCGTCAATTTCTCTAAACTCATTCAGGGCATTGCCAATAGCTTCTTTGGTGATCTCATGAAAAACCATTCGCTTAACCGGCACACGGGGTTTCAGCACTTCAATCAAATGCCAACTGATACTCTCCCCTTCACGGTCTTCGTCCGTCGCCAGGATCAGTTCATCAGCGTCTTTCAATTTATCCTTTAGAGCTTTGACAATCCGGACCTTGGTTTTTGGGATGCAGTAAACGGGGTCAAATCCCTCATTCACATTCACACCAAGATTGGCCCATTCCTCTTTCTTGATTTTTTCAGGAATATCCTTAGCAGACTGAGGCAAATCCCTCACATGCCCCATGCACGATTCGACGACAAATCCCTTGCCCAGGAACTTGCGAATCGTGCGCGCCTTGGTCGGCGACTCCACGATGACCAACTTTTTAGCCGTATCTGACGCTGATTTTGCCATGAATTTTGTAGTCTCCGAGTTGACGCAATTCTTAAACGACGTCTTCAATCAAACAATATAGATAAATGACTTTGGAATAGATCTTCCTATACCCTGATATCAGGCAATAAGATAGGGGAGGTACCAAATACCTTTCAAGTCCTTATTAAGGAAATGTGAATTAGGCGCTTTGACTCGCTGCAATCTCGACTTTGGAGTGGCTCGTGAAAACCCTGACTGAATTTATCAATCCCGGAATAAAGGTCCTGTTTTCGGACATTGACGATACCATGACGACCGAAGGCAAATTGGAAGCAAAGGCCTATTCGGCCCTTTGGAAACTTGCGGACAACCATATTCGTGTGGTGCCCGTCACCGGTCGACCTGCCGGCTGGTGTGAAATGATTGCCCGTTTTTGGCCCGTGGATGGAATCATCGGGGAAAATGGAGCCCTTTACTTCCGATATCTGGAGCAGGAGAAGAAAATGCTCCGACATTTTGCCGTTGATGAATCGACCCGCAAAGAAAACAGCAAAAAGCTGGAGCTCATCAAGCAGGAGGTTCTTCAGTGTGTTCCCGGCGCAGCCATAGCCTCTGATCAATTCACGCGACTCTTTGATCTAGCTGTGGACTTTTGCGAAGATGTCCCTCCGCTGTCCGAACGGGACATTCAACAGATTGTGAATGTTTTTACCCGTCACGGCGCTGAAGCAAAAGTCAGTTCAATACACGTGAATGGGTGGTTCGGCCAATACGACAAACTCACGGCCTGCAAGGAATACTGCCGAAACGAATACGGTTGGGAGCTCGAGGAAAATCTCCATCAAGTGGCATTTGTAGGCGACTCACCAAATGATGAGCCCATGTTTGGATTTTTCGAGAATGCCTTCGCCGTAGCTAACATCCACACCTTCATATCTCAGCTCAAATATCCGCCAAAGTATGTAACACCCTCTCCAGGCGGGGAAGGCTTTGCCGAGCTCGTGACAAGGCTACTTTTCAAATAGAGTAACTCCGGAAGAAGTTTGGCTACCAGTCTCAGCCTGAAAATCCAATATGGAGATTGCTGCTCAACCTAGTCCTTGTTGTTGAAATCACCCAAGGCTGCAAAAGGGTTGTTAAATGGTTTACCGGGACGTCGTCCCTTGTCCCCACCCTGAGATCCCCCAGGACGCTTTCCTCCAGACGGCCGCTTGCCTCCGCCTTTACCTTTGCCGGGCCCACCTTTACCTCGCTTACCACCACTGCGAGCGTCGCGACGCGGCTGAGCTTTTGCTTCAGGCTTTTCTTCCATCAGCATCGTCAAAGAAATCTGACTCTTGTCCTTATCCACGCCCAATACTTTGACGGTTACTTGATCCCCAGGGGCCACCACCTTCCGCGGATCATCGACAAACTTATGTGACAGTTGGGATATATGCACAAGGCCATCCTGGTGGACCCCGATGTCCACAAAAGCACCAAAGTTAGTCACATTGGTCACCAATCCTGGGCAGACCATTCCCTCTTTAAGATCTGCCACCTCATTAATGTCTTCCCTGAACTGGAAGACCTTAAAGGGATCCCGCGGATCACGACCAGGCTTCTTAAGTTCAACAATAATGTCATCAAAGGTAAACTCGCCAATAACTGGCGCCCATTTTTCCCGCAGTTTTTCCAGTTGAGCGGCGCCCTCACCAATCAGACTCTTTACTGTTGACCCCAGCTCATGGGCCATATCTTTGACCGCCTGATATCGTTCGGGGTGAATTCCTGTGGAATCCAGAACAGAGGCTCCGCCAACAACACGCAAAAACCCGGCCGCCTGTTCAAAACCCTTGGAACTAAACTTGGGAATATTCATCAGGTCGCTGCGATCTTTGAACAGCCCCTTATCTTTACGAAACTCAACGATATTCTTAGCCGTAGCAGGTCCAATTCCGGCCACATACTGAAGAAGAGATTCGGAGGCCGTGTTAAGGTCAACCCCCACCGTGTTCACACAACTTTCCACAACATCATGAAGTGATTTTTTCAGTTGGGGCTGCCCCACATCGTGCTGGTACTGACCAACGCCAATACTCTTAGGTTCAATCTTAACCAGCTCAGCAAGAGGGTCCTGAAGTCGCCGGGCAATGGAAATCGCTCCCCTAACTGTAATATCCAGCTCTGGAAACTCGTCCCTGGCAACATCGGAGGCCGAATAAACACTGGCACCAGACTCATTGACCATAACCACTGGAACTTCTTGGCCCAAATCCTTAAGAACTTTACGCACAAAGCGCTCGGCCTCCCGGCCGCCTGTACCGTTGCCGACAGCAATGGCTTCAATCTTAATTTGCTTGAGAACTTCACCAAATAGCTTTTTACCGACTTCCTGCGCACTTTCTCCCTGAATATGCAACACAGTCGAGGAGATAAAGTTCCCACCCTTGTCGAGGAGAGCCAATTTACAGCCAGTCTTGATACCTGGGTCAACTCCAAGCACAACCTTGGGACCGAATGGGCTTGCCATCAATACCTTGCGCAAATTTTCCGCAAAGACAAAGATCGCATCAAGGTCAGCCTTATCCTTTAGGAGTCGGTGAATTTCGTTGGTGATCGAAGGAATCACATGAATCTGCAGCGCGGTTTTAGCGCATTCCCTGAGAAAGGCGTCAGCCTGGCTGGCCTTGTTGATTGCAACCTTCTCAAACTCCGCTAGAAGCTTAGCCTCATCGGCTTCGATGCTTACTTTGAGCTCACCCTCTTGCCAGCCGCGTTTCAAGGCCAAATACCTATGGGAGGCCTTCTGGGCTTGTAGAGTCTTTACCGGCTCCCTAAACTCAGCATACATCTCATATTTGGAGTGGCTTTTGAATTGGGTGGTCTTGGTCGTTGTTAAAACTCCATGCTCAAAATATTCGTCTCGAACCTTAGCCCGCAAATCAGAAATATTGCTGAGCTTTTCTACAATAATATGCTGTGCCCCACGAAGAGCCTCATCATAGGTGGCATAGCCGGCAGAAGGATTGATGAACTCTTTAGCCTTAATTTCCAAAGCAGTTTTGTCATCTAACTCACCATGTCCCAGCTGCCAAAGCCAATCCGCCAAGGGTTGAAGCCCGGCCTCGCGGGCCAAAGTCGCTTTGGTCTTTTTCTTGCGTTTATAGGGCCGATACATCTCTTCGACTTCAGCCAAATCCCAGCAACTCTCGATGCGGCTCTTGAGCTCCCCAGTTAGGTTCCCCTGCTTCTCAATCTCCCCTAGGACGAACTCCTTACGTTTGACCACTTCCTGCCAATCCTCGAAGGAGTCAAGGACTCCACGAATGGCGACCTCATCCAAATTTCCGGTTTTTTCTTTTCTATATCGAGCGATAAAAGGAACCGTACCGCCCTCTTGGGACAGTTCAAGAACTGCCTGAATAGATCTCTCTTTGATTTGCGGAAAAGACTTAGCGATGTAGGCCTTGAAGGTGGGATCCAAAACTACTGCCATCGTGCTCTCATTTGGTTGGGGAGAATAATAATAAAGACTTTCGACGGGTCTTACAAAAATCCATAAACTACTTGTGGCGATACATGATCAAACCGTGGGTGGGGTCATAGGGTGACACTCCAACTGTCACTTTGTCCCCTACCACAACACGAATATTAAACCGGCGCATCTTTCCGCAGAGCTTTGCGGAGATCTCGACTTCGTTTTCCAATTTCACTTTGTAAATGCCACCGGCCGCAGCATCAACAACTTGCCCTTCCAGCTGTGCTAAATCATCTTTTGCCATGCTGTCTTCTCTGTCCTCTCTGCTGTTGTATCCGTCTTATTTATAATTGGAGATCAGAAACTTCACTCCATCCTTAAATAAAACTTCTAGACGATCATTCTTATTGGCCAAAATATAGCCCCAACCCAACACCTTGTGCTGAATCGCTGTCTTTGCTTCATAGGTGCTCCTCATGCTATAGGGAGCCGCCTTAATGCTTTTTGCCCGACGATAAAGAGCCATCCACTTCTGAGTCATGCGACCCAGCTTTTCAATCGCCGCCATTTGCGACTTGGTCATGCGCTTTTTGGTGGTCTTCTTCTTCGTCTTCTTTTCCCCTGGAGTCACCGGAGCCTTGGCCAATACCATCGGCTTCTGCGCTTCCGGCTTAGCAGCCTGACGACCGGCCAATTTTTTGGCCTTCTCAACGACCTTTTTAAGACTCTTTTCCTTAGCCTTACTGACGACCTCAGCGGCTGTTTTGACCTGAGCCTTGAGAGAATCCTCCTTAGGCTGAGTCAGCTTGGGCGCCTTCGTCATTTTAGCGGACTGCTTCGCCGCGGCTTTTTTTACCTCTGGCTTTTTCGCAGCTGCTTTCTTGGGAGCTACTTTTTTTGCTGCCTTTTTGCTGCTCGCTGCCTTTTTTACCGCTGGTTTCTTGCTGGCGGGCTTCTTTTTGGCAACTGCCTTTTTAGCAGTTTTTTTAGTAGTTTTCTTAGTAGTTTTCTTAGCTTGCGACTTTGCTTTCTTCTTTACGGCCATATCTTCTCCTGACAAAACCCTGTTCTTCTATCGCAAAATATACAAAATGGGTAGGCTCAAAAGGCATTAATGTAAGGGGAACAAGCGGAAATGACTGGATTAATGCCTTGTTTCAATGATTGTGGCCCCTCTCCTGTCCTTGATAGAGTCGCCGCTCCAATTAGCTCTATAATGGGGACTGACATGGCAACTCAACTAAATGAAATCTTAGAAAAATTTTCAGACCTCATTGAGCTAAATCGCGGCTCAAATCAGGTGGAAATCACCCGATTGGGCCCTCCCGAGAGCCAAGATTCGAGTGAACTGGTGTTTCTCTTTGAGGAAGCTCACCTAAAGAAAGCCGCACAAGGCCGAGGAGCGGCCCTGGTGGTTCCAAAAAAGGTGCTGAGCACCGCCCTGGAAATGGCCGGAGAGCGCCCCGTGCTCTCATCTCCCAACCCCAAGTTGGCCATGGCTCTTATTGGAAAGGCCTTTTTTCCTCACCCCTACGCTAGGCCCGTTTATGGAGAGAAGGGGGTTCACCCCACCGCGATAGTCGATCCGACGGCCAGAATTCCCAATTCAGCCACTGTCGGTCCCTATGCTGTCATTGGGCGGGACGTGATCCTTGGCGAAAACGTCCTTATTGGACCTCACTCAGTGGTTGAGGGAGGCACCACAATTGGCGATGGAACTCACCTTCATCCCGCTGTCTACGTGGCCTATGACACCCGCATCGGGAAAAACTGTGAGATTCTCCCTCACTCTAGCATTGGCTCCGAAGGCTACGGCTATGCCACGGATGACAAGGGTTCTCATCATCGAGTCACCCACTACGGAAGGGCTGTGCTAGAAGACAATGTGCACGTCGGCTCAGGTGTCTTTGTTGACCGAGGAACCTTCACGGATTCGGTAATCGGCGAGGGAACCAAGATCGACAACTACTGCCACCTGGCCCACAACACCAGGACCGGGAAAAACTGCCAGATCACAGCCGGGTTGATCACTGCCGGGTCGGCCACTCTAGGCAACAACAATCGATTTGGTGGGCGCACCACCATTGCCGGCCACATCACCATCTGTGACGATGTTACGGCGGCCGGGGTTTCCACGATTCACGGAAATGTGACCAAACCAGGATTCTATGGTGGTTATCCTTTCGTCGAGCTCAAACATCATCTCAAAACTCTGGCCGTCTTCCCCCATCTGGTAGAAATGAGGAAAAATATGGCTAAGATCATGAAAAAGCTGGGCCTGACGGAAGAGTAACTTCAAGGTAAAATGGGCATTAGAAAGTGAGATCCACAATGAAGCGGTACTATGTCACCACCCCTCTTTATTATGTAAACGACAAACCCCACATCGGCACCGCCTATAGCACCGTCATGGCCGACGTTCTCAATCGTTATCACCAGCTCTTTGGCGAAGAGACCTTTTTTATGACCGGCACGGATGAGCACGGGCAAAAGTGCCAGCAGGCCGCCGATAAGAGGGGTATGGATCCACAGGCTCATTGCGATGATATGGTCCAAAACTTCAAGGCCGCCTGGAAAGATCTTGAGATTCAATACGACTTTTTCTTTCGCACGACGGACGCCTTCCACAAGCAGGCTGTCCAGTCTGTTCTTCAAGAGCTTTACGACAAGGGCGATATTTACGAAGACACCTATGAGGGCTGGTATTGTGTCAGCGAGGAGATCTTCTACACCGAAAAAGAACTGGTGGACGGCAGGAGCCCGACCGGCAAAGAGGTACAGAGAATCACCGAGAAGAATTATTTCTTCAAAATGTCCAAGTACCAACAGCCCTTGATCGACCACATCGAGAAAAACCCAACTTTCATTATGCCCGAAAGTCGAAAAAATGAGGTGTTGGGATTTCTCCGTCAGCCCCTCAATGACTTGTGCATTAGTCGGCCCAAAAGCCGTTTGAGTTGGGGAATAGAAATTCCCTTTGACCGGGACTATGTCACTTACGTTTGGTTCGATGCCCTGCTTAACTATGCCACTGGCGTTGGTTATCGCCAGCCCGAACGCCAAGGAGAGTTTGACAAGTGGTGGGTTGATGCCGGCGCGGTTCATTTGATTGGCAAAGACATCATCACCACTCATGCGGTGTATTGGACAACCATGCTCATGGCGACTGGTGTTCGCCTGCCCAAGACCATTTTCGCTCACGGGTGGATCCTAAACAAAGACAACGCAAAAATGAGTAAGTCTGCCGGCGAAGTGATCAACCCGCTGGACATCAGGGATTTAGTGGGAGTGGACGCCTTCCGCTATTTCCTGGTACGGGACATTCACTTTGGTAATGATGCCCCCTTTTCTCAGGATCTTGTGGTCGGTCGGGTAAATACCGATTTGGCTAACAACCTGGGCAATCTCCTCAGTCGATCGGCAAACCTGATTGGCAAGTACTTTGATGGAAAAGCTCCGGCAGGATCGGCAGACGATGCCCTCACCAAGAAGGTCATTGAGACCGCTATCGCGACGGCTGATAAAGTGAAGACAGACATTGAACGCATGGCTCCCAGCTATGCCCTGGAACACGTGGTGAATCTTCTCAATGAAGCCAATAAATTCTTAGAAGAAAAGGCCCCCTGGAAACAGGCCAAGGAAGACGTGGCCGAAGCGGGCAAATCTCTTTACACAGCCATCGAATGTCTGCGAATCGCGGCAATTTTGCTCCAGCCGGTAATGCCACTCAAAATGGCTGATCTTATGGAGCGCCTGGGAGTCGGCAATGCAGACTTTGAGCAGGCAAAAAGATGGGGTGTCACCGCTGAAGGTACCGCTATTTCCAAGGGTGATGCCCTCTTTCCCCGGATTTAGGTACCAAGTCCCTTTTTCGGAAGCACCGCAATCAAAAAGGGACTTGGTACCTAAAAAAAAGCCCGGCAATTTGCCAGGCTTTTTAACTCACTCACCCCCACAAAGGGGATCAGGCACTCAACTTACACAATCAAAGGCGCCAACAACAGGGCCACGATCGAGATCAACTTGATCAAAATATTCATTGAAGGACCAGTGGTATCTTTGAAGGGGTCACCCACGGTGTCACCGATAACGGCAGCAGAGTGAGCATCACTTCCCTTTTTCTCTCCTGCAATGTCACCCTTCTCGATGTATTTCTTGGCATTATCCCAAGCTCCACCAGCATTGGACATCAACAAAGCCAGAATCACTCCAGTGAGAAGTGATCCCGCCAACAGGCCGCCCAATGCCGCTGGGCCAAGCAAAAATCCAACAGCTACCGGAGAAATGACTGCAACCAAACCAGGAGCCACCATCTCTTTAAGGGCTGCATTGGTGGAAATTTCCACACATCGGGCGGTGTCTGGTTTTCCCGTTCCCTGAAGCAAACCTGGAATTTCGCGGAATTGACGGCGGATTTCAGAGACCATCTCTCCAGCTGCTTTACCAACAGAAGTCATGGTCAAAGCCGCAGCAATCAGTACAACCATTGCCCCCAACAGAAGTCCAATCACGACATTTGGATCAGTGATCTCCATTGGAATCGTGACTCCCGCGCCGCTGTGGAATTCAACAGCTTGCTTGTAGGCGACAAACAGGGCCAAAGCAGTCAAAGCAGCAGATCCAATAGCAAAGCCTTTGCCCATCGCTGCAGTTGTGTTGCCAATGGCATCCAGGCCATCCGTGATCTTGCGCACTTCAGGACCCAGGCCAGACATTTCAGAAATTCCACCAGCGTTATCAGCTACAGGGCCGTAGGCATCAATAGTCATGGTCACACCAACGGTGGCCAACATGCCCACAGCAGCCATGGCAATTCCGTACAACCCGGCAAATTTGTAGGCCGTCATAATTGAAACTGCGATCAAGAATAGTGGAATCGCACAGCTTTGCAAACCAACTGCAACACCAGCAATTATGTTGGTGGCCGGGCCTGTTTTTGACGCCTCAGCGATGCGAAAGACTGGTTTGCTGGCTGTATAATACTCCGTTGCCTTACCAATTAATATTCCACAGATCGAGCCAGCCACAATCGCCCAGAATACTCCAAGACCAAAGCCAAAAGATTGAACCACGACTCCTGTCACCACTAAAAACAGCACCGCCGCTGTAAACTCCGAAACGGCCAAAGCCTTTGCGGGATCCATTTTCTTAAAAAGATTCATACCCGCGATTCCGAAAAAGGACGCAAACAGACCAATCACAGATAGGCCCAAAGGAAGACCCATGAGCATTTCCTTGGTGGCACCATTAAAAAAGTTAGTCATCTCTGCCTGGGACATCGTTGTCGCAATGGTGATTGAAGCCACCATAGCACCGACATAAGATTCAAAAATGTCGGCTCCCATTCCGGCCACGTCACCCACGTTGTCACCAACGTTATCGGCGATCACGCCAGGGTTGCGAGGGTCGTCTTCTGGAATTCCGGCTTCAACTTTGCCGACCAGGTCAGATCCGACATCAGCTGCCTTGGTAAAAATACCGCCACCGATGCGGGCAAAAAGGGCAATCGACGAGGCTCCCATTGAAAATCCTGAAATGATGGATGCCGCGTTGGTTTCACCATGAAAAATAAAATAAAGGGAACCTAAGCCAACAAGTCCGAGACTGGCAACAGACAGACCCATAACCGCACCGCCATTAAAGGCGATTTGCAGAGCTGCTGACACTCCATGGTCTTTAGCTGCAGCTGCTGTTCTGACATTTCCCTTCGTCGCAGCACTCATGCCAATAAATCCAGCCAATGCGGAGGAGCAGGCACCGACGACAAAGGCCGCACTAGTTTGCCAGCCAAACCCAAAGGCAAGAAGTCCCGCCACGATCACTACGAAGACGGCGAGTTTTGAATATTCAGCCTTCAAAAAGGTCATCGCACCCAAATGAATCTCTTCGCCGATGGCGACCATTTTTTCGTTACCTGCAGATTGACGCTTTAATCCCGCAAAAGTGACTGCGGCAAAGATCAATCCGACCACACCTGCAACAGGCGCCAAGATCCCAATCTCGACCATTCCTCGAACTCCTTGTAATCATTGATATTCTACTGTGACTGGAGCCACATTGAGTCACCCAAATGGGTGTAAAAGTCAACTCAAATGAGGCCTTTTTCTCACCAAGAGTCTCTTCCAGAAACGTGCCGCCGCGAAATGCAAAAAACCTGGCCAAGACGCCTTCACTGGTGTCATAAGTGTGTGTATTGAGCCAAAATTGGTTACTTTTTCAGGAGACTACCATGAGCCAGCAATTTTACCTGATTCTCCATCTTATTGGCGTCCTTGTACTTTTCTACGCGCTTGGCGGACTTTCTCTCCATACGGTGACTGGTGGCACCCGCGAATTTCCTGAGCGACGCTGGGCCATGGTAATTCATGGAATCGGTATGATGCTGGTGCTCATCCCCGGGTTTGGTCTCCTCGCCAAAACAGGAATTACCTGGCCCTGGCCGGCCTGGGTATGGGGAAAGCTCGTGGCATGGCTTATGTTGGGACTCATCACCCGAGTTATCCTCAAAAAGATCAAATGGGCCCGAGCATTATTTTTTGTGGTTCTCGCCATTGGCGCCTGGGCCATTCTGATGGTTGAACTGAAACCCCTAGGCTGAGGGTACAACATCACTTTAGTTTTCGGATCAGCGGATATGGTACTCCAAAAAGCGGCAATCCAGATTACCGTTGTAAACCCGGTGGCGCTTTTCGGCTTTAAGCTTGAGGGCTGCAGTTAGATCCTGATTTCCGGACAATAAGAACAGCTTCCAACCTTTGAACCCAACCTTAAGGGCGTGGGCCAGGTCTCTGTAGACGTCTTTGAGCTCTTCGGTAATCCCCAATCTCTCCCCGTAGGGCGGATTAACGATCACAATGCCAGGCACATTTCCCGGTGGTGGTTCAAGGGTCACAATTGGCGCCTTCTTGAGCGTGATAAAGTCGCTGACCCCAGCTCCCTCTGCGTTGGCCCGCGCCGCCCTCAATGCCATGCCGTCAATATCAAAACCGTAGATCTTCGAGGGGATGTTAGTGAACTCCTTGTCCATTGCCTCTTCCAAAACCGTCTTCCAGGCATCTTCCTGAAATCCCTTGAACCCCTGGAAAGCAAAACGCTTGCGAAGCGTCCCTGGGGCGATATTAAGAGCCATCAACCCGGCTTCGATCAAAAAAGTTCCCGACCCACACATGGGATCCACCAAGGGACAATGACCATTCCATCCTGTCATACGAATCAAGCCGGCGGCCAGGTGTTCCCGAAGAGGGGCCATCACCGAACTTTTTCGGTAACCCCTCATAGACAGGGTTGGTCCCGTGGTGTTGATCGAAACATTTACTTCGTTGCGGAACACCCTCACCACCACATCTAGAGCCGGGTTTTCCCGCTCCACATCGGGCCTCTGGCCATCACATTTATCGCGAAACTGATCAACAATAGCGTCTTTGATCTTCATCGCCACAAAGCGCTGATCCTGAAGAGCACTTTCCCTTACATGGGCATCAATACTTAAAGTCTGATCCGGCCGGATATACTTGGTGAAATCGTGCTTTTGAATGTTGTGATACAAATCCTCGGGCTTGTATGCAGGAAAATCCAACACCGGCAAAAGAATCTTAGTCGCCGTTCGCAAACAGAGGTTGGCCCGATAAGCGCCTTCCCAATTGGATTCAAAAAAGACCCCTGTGGCCTCTTTATCCACAATCTTGAGGCCCATTTCCCGGATTTCATCCTCCAGGACATCCCTCAGTCCAAATGATGTCAGCGCTAAAAATTTTGCCATTTCCACTCCCTATACGAGAACGACTGGAAAAGCAAAGAGTTGAATATCCGGAGGAAGGATTACAGGATTGGCTTATTCCTCGTCAGGCTCGTCTTCGACGTGTGGTTTGATTTTCAGAATTTCAGCCTGGATCGCCGATGCGTGAACCTTTTTGGTGGGAGATGTCAATCGCGACTGGATTTTCAAATCCTCTTCGTCTATGCCACCCGGGTACAGGCGGTTACGGGCCCGATTGCGAACCTCGTCCACCTCCATAATGGACTCACCCAAAGCCGGCAGATGACCGATCATCAAAATGACGATGAATGCGAATGCTTTAAACACGCCACAACCTCCGAAAACAGTCCACTCAGGCTAGCTGATTTCCCCGATGAGGGAAACTATTGGAACAGGGGTTCAATGTGAATGTTACTTTTTGGCGGGCTTCCGCTTGGTCTTTTTTGCCTTCGCAGGCCTTTTTTTGGCCGTCGCCTTCCCCTTTGCTGGCGCCTTCTTGCGTGGCGCAACCTTTCTCTTGGGAGGCTTTTTGCCTCTCTTAAGCTGCCCAGCCGGGAGGCGTTTACCTTTGCCTTTGGAACCTTTTGCCACCCTATTTTTGGCAGCCTCTCTCTTTTTGGCCAGCATTTCCGCTTTCTTCTTTGCCGCTTCTTTTCTGGCTTCGAGGAGATCTTCTTTTCTCCTCTTTGCCGCCTCTTCTCGGGCAATCTTCACCCTCTCCACTGGATCCGGCTCAAAGGGCTGCTGAACTTTTCCCTCGTAGCCGTCTAGCGCCTGGGGGGCGATCGGCGAGGCCTTCTCACCTTTTTTAAGAGTGAGATCGACCTCAGTTTCGACTTCCTGATTTTTCTCAATGCGATCTTTAACCGCCGCACGAATGAGATCGTCACCTTGTGCCCGGGGCACGGGTAGTAGAAAAGCCAGGCATACGAGAAGTTGCGTGACTTCCCGAATCCTGAGTCGAATGCAAAATCCAATAGATTCCATCAACTTCTATTCGGTCAATCTTGTGGGGAACTTGCTAGACGAGAGACTGGGTCCGAAAAATTAGTTGAGCCGCCGGTGACTCCCCTGCGGGATCTGGCGACGGACTTCCTGGATTCTTTGAGGATCGAGGCTCACACACAGAACTGAAGGGCTTTCCGCCTCAGCCAGGTCCCCTATCACCTCACCCCATGGTCCAATGGCGAGACTGTGCCCCCAAGTCTCCCGACTTTCGCCCTGTTGATTCTGATGGTGGCCACCCTGAGCCGGGGCCAGGACATAGGCCTGGTTTTCGATGGCACGAGCGCGTAGGAGAACTTCCCAATGCGCCCTCCCCGTTGGCACCAAAAAGGCGGCCGGAACGGTGATCAAATCGACCCCTTGCCGGGCGTACTGACCATACAACTCGGCAAATCGCAGGTCATAGCAAATACTCAGTCCAATCTTCCAACCCTCAATTTCAAGGACCGCCCCATCACTCCCGCATTTGAAGTCGTCCGATTCGCGAACCGGAGGGACCCCCTCCACGTCCACATCGAAAAGGTGGATTTTGCGGTAGACTACTCGGAACTTTCCATCCTTGCTGAAGTGTAAGGTGGCATTCACGCACCTCCCATCTTCGCGTGTAGGAGTCGTCAGCAAAAGATCACAGGACTGCTCTCGGCAAAAGGTTTGAAGTCGCCCGACCACTGAGTCAGTCAACTCCAGGGCCTTAATCTCTCGCTGTCGATTAAGCCTCAAAAAGAGAGTATTCTCCGGAAGAACAATCAAGCGAACCCGCTGTTGGGCAACAGCCATTTGCAAACCCGCAAAAAGTTGAGCCTCGTTACTATCAGGACAATCTGTTGAGGTGAGTTGCACCAGGGCAACCCGCATTGGTTGTTGAGCCATGAATCTCAGTCAGCCTCGGTCAATACGGCTTCCGTGATGTCTGATTTGGCAGTGATATCTTTGCAGGTCCAGGAAGCTGCCTCTAGGTTGCCTTTGATGTTGTTCATCACCCGCATACAGCTGCTGTTGTTGATTCCAGACCCAACAGATCGATCCACGCCACCCTTAGTGTACAAGGTCTCGCAACTCTGCGTATCTCCGGATTCAACTTCGACCCGAATGGTGCGAACAATTTTTTTGTTACGACAGAGAACATAGGTCTGACGATGTTTTGCACCCTCAGCCAATCCCGCTGAGAGAAGCACAAAGACCAGGGCCCCAATCCATCCGCCGGTTCTGCGCACGTTCACCATGGATTGAGCCTAGCAAAGCCGACCTCATATCTCAATCCCAATCTCCCCAGCCTAGCCGGAAAGCCAATAAAAAAGCCAGTCTTGAGACCGGCTTTTTAAAGTTCAAATTTTGATTACTTCTTTATTTGCGAGCTGAGGCTTTCTTCTTTTTGCCACCCGCTTTTTTGGCGGCTGCCTGCTCAATCAATTTGACGTTGGAATAGTCCAGAAAGCCCTCTTTGGTGTTGAGGCCATCTTGCTTATCAAAGTGAGTCTGCATACGAACACCCTGAACACGGATCTTCAGAGCTCCCTTGTCGATTTCCAGAACAGTTCCTCGCTTACCGCGATCAGCACCAGCAGTTACTTCAACGGTGGCACCCTTCTTAATCTTCAACTTCATTTCTTTTCTCCTTTACCTTCCTGGCTGAGCTGGCGCTTGATCCGCGCTTTAACGGCTAGAGCGCGCTTTGACAGGGCTTTGTCAGGCTGGTTGAGGATAAAGGTATCGAATCCACCCATATGCTCCATGGAGCGAATAGCGCTTGCAGCCACTTTCAAACTAACAAGGCCATTTAGGGCGCGGCTAAATACACGTTTTTGCTGAATATTTGGCAAAGAACGAGATTTGGTCTTAATGTTGGAATGGCTCACCAGGTTCTTCACCACGGGGCCTTTTCCTGTCAGCTCACAGCGAGACATCTCACACTCCTATCCACCAGAGTCCATCGCAGACTTTGAGAAAGATAACCTATAGACAAAAAAGGCCCTTGTTGGCAACCCATTTCTATCGTATAGAAGGGGCTTACCTTTAGGTAAAGGCCGAAGCCTTGTCTGAAGAGGACCTCGAAAGGGGTTTCGATGCGGGCTTCGACATCTGAAGAAATTAAATAATTTCAATAGCTTACAGGTGTACCATGCTAAAGAAAAATGTTCGTACCAAATATCGCGCTGAATTTCCTGGTGATTTTCACTTCGATTACAAAGACCCCGTCACTCTCAGCCGCTTCCTGATGGAAGGTGGGAAGATCATCCCTTCCCGCATCAGCAAGCTGAGCGCTAGCCAGCAGAAATCTGTAGCGGCTGCGGTGAAGAAAGCCCGTAATTTGGCTCTGCTTCCCCAGGGAACAGATGCTTACGATGCTTATTATCGCGTCGAGACCATCTCTCCTAAGCCGTTTGAGATTTAAGCCTTAAAAAGAGTTGAGCCTTTTTAAGAACCAGAAACACCGGGCGCAGGTCGTCCGGTTTTCTTGCGCAAAACGCAGCGCAACCAATCTGTAATGGTCGCCAGAATCAGCAGGGTAAATATGATTTCCGACACACGATGGAAGAGGGTGCCTTCCATTCCCATGATTCTTAGCTCGGTAAATGGCGTTTCCCAGTAGGCAAGCCTCATCAAAAACATGGGCAAAGTAATGACCCAAACGTGAACATGGGCCAGCCAAAACGTCGGCAGGGTCCATTTCTCCGGCCATCGCCAACTCATCAGGACGATGACGATACCGGTTGTGAAAAAACCAATCCCTGCAAACACCCCGGCCCATCGTGGGTCCTCAAGGTTTTTGAAAAGGACCACGGCAATGAGAGAACTCAGAATCTCTAGGATCAAGAATAGGACAAAATTTCGTCTTCGCACCCCAAACCCCTTTTGTTGCTGCGGGTTCCGCCTTAGTGCCTCTACTGGTATTTGTCGCAATTGATCGACAATAGCATATGTTCCCAGGCGACTGTCCGCTGCAGTCCCGTGGCCCCAGGGAGATTTTTGAAAAGACCCTCGCGGAACTGCTCCCATGCCGGCTTACCATACATCTCGACCGTTGTGCGTTTTAAATTACAGTAAAGGAGCAAATCGGGAGGCTCCAGCCAACCGAATTTCTCATAGTAGCTGGTCGGCGGTTTTTCACCCCAAGCCAGGCGGGCCAATAGGTCCAAGGATTCCCAAAGAGTTTTGCGCACCCGATTGTCGGCCCCGGCCTTGCTCTTACACTCCTTGGGAACGGACTCCAAATCGCGAACTAGAGCTTTAAGACGGGCAAAGAGCTCATAGCAACCTCCAGGACTGTTGCTTACCTTGCATTGCCGAGTCAGGAATTCATAGTCCGTCGTCTCAGTGGTTTTGTCTTTGGGATCAAGAAAGACAAATCCCGTTTGGGACTCCTTGAAAATCTCCATCTGTGAATCACAAATAGTATGGGGCGGATCCATCAAAATAATGAGAAAGATTCCACCACCGATAATGAGGGTGGCGAGAATGTTCTTAGGCAGATTCGCCAAAAAACGGTCAAGCATCGTGATCGAATCATCTCACGGCTTGACCGCAAGAACCATATTTTTTAGGGTGCACGGGGTTGCGGGGCTTCCAGCCCTTTTGTAACCACACCGCTTTGTCTGAGGGACAAAAATAGATCTGATAGGTGTCGAGCTTATAGACTTTGGCAATTTGCACCAAATTAATGAAGGCTTCTTTGAGACTTTCCTTGCGGCTTTCACCTGAGCGATTCAGGGTGAGTTCCAAGTGTTGTCGGGACTTGTCCAACATCCGCGTCAGGTGAGGCTTTTGATCCTTGGCGAGAGAGGTTTTCTGGGTGGCCCTTTTAATTGCCAATAAGACTAGACGAATGTTCTCGTCCACCTTCTTTTCGTTGTGACTCACGCAAGCCACATGGAGATTGTTGGTCGTCTTGAGGAGATTATTGAGCTCCGACTTGAGAGCTCCCGAAATGGGGATTTTTCCGTACTTCCCCCTGGCAGCAACCGAGTGAGAGCTGGTCAGATACCCCACTCCCAGGAGACCGACCAAGAAAACCCGCCATAATAAGGGACTGCCTATCAACTTTTTCCCCACGCCACCCGCCGTGGCCCTTAAGCAAAACCAAAGTATCCTTATTTTCGCGCTGTTCCCCGCCACATGCAAGCCCCCTAGTCTTTGGTCCCTCAACCGAGCAATTGGGCCCTTGCGGAGAAGCAGAACCACTACCCAGCCTACTTCATTTTTGATCCGCAGAACTGTGGCTCGCCTTTGTCCGGGAATCAGTCCGATTGCCGAGCCATTCCCGTGAATCCGAATCCTCCACCGTCGCGCATGGGCGTATCCGAACTGCGGCAGCACGCTGACGCAGTCCGAAGACGCGCCTGCGGCCGAAAGGTGCGTGAGGATTTACGGTGAATGGTCGGCAAAGGACCTGATTTGCAGATAAAGGATTCTGTGGATCAACAATTAAGTGGGCAATTTTCAACGAAGCAGGTGGACCCTTTTCACCAGCCAGATTAGATAAAAAAAGCCGGACCTAAGGTCCGGCTTTTTTGTGTTTCACTTTTCAGGAAACATTAGAAGGTCATCTTACCTTCCAACATGAACTGGTTGTAGTTGTCTTCCATAGTGGTGTTCTTGAACTCATCACCAGGAGTGAACATGCCCAGGCGAGCAGCGATGCTAAATCCACCCTCATACTTTTTCATGACTTCAACATCGATCTCTGTTCCCAGAGCGTCCTCAGTGGCGCTAGCTCCACCCCAGCCAGAACCATTGGCCCCAGTGGCGGCAGCAGAAGCCTTCTCAGTTTGAGAGAAGATCACATACTGAGCTTTAAGAGTCATCTCTTCCATCAGGTCCATGCTCCAGCCCAACTGCATGAAAGTCAGGTTACCAAAACCGTAGATGTCCATCCATCCGGCTTTGTCATGCTTTGTGTAGTAGAAAGCATCGTAACCTTCGTCCTCATTAGCAGTGTTCGGATCGTCACCGGTGTCAGTGTGGTACAGGAAGGAAACACGGCTGTTCATCATGTCAGGCATGCTGTAACCAACCTCAATATCCATCATGCTACCAGAGTTGTCAGTTGTGGAACCGGCAGCGCCCTCTTCTCCAGAGTTCACAGCGTAGGTGGCGCGGTAGTCGATGTTGTTCATGTCACCAGACAGGACAAAGCCGTAGCGCATCTTGCTCTCACGAGCGAGACCTAGACCTGTTGCTTGGTCAACATTGGTCTGCAACACATGGATGTGAGCCATCTTCAGCCACTCAGGCAGGTTCTTCCAGTCCATGGCGAAACCGTACATGTTGATTTCAGGGTCAGAGGCAATTGTTCCAGCAGTACCTGCCAGCTCAGCCACCTTCACACCAAACATGTTGAAGCGAGCAAATTCTTTGTCATAGGTGAACAACACACCTTCAAAGGCGTTCTGTGTCGCTCCCCATGCATTCAAGCCAATCACCCGCTCATCAGCCATGGGCAAGCCGCCACGACCAAAACGGATCAGCAGCTCGTCTGTGGCCATCCATGAACCATAGGCCTCGTTAACCAAAAGCATGTTTTGGTTATCAGCAATACCAGTGAGGTTACCAATACCATCGTTGGTTGCACCGGCTCCGAGGTTTGCACCCCACTGAGCAGCGTGAATCAGGCCCAAGTGAGCTGTAAGCTTCTCACCGGCACGGAAAGTTGAGCCCCAACGGAAGCGCTGGTCCCACTTGTTAGTAGAGCTGGGGTTTGCATCGGCGTTACCATCTTGATCTTGGTCAAGGGTGTAACGAAGACGAAACTCAGCATTGTGACTAAAGTCAGCTCCTTCAGCAAAGGCAGTGCTTGCAACACCGGCCAGAGCCAGAAGCGCGATAAGCTTTTTCATGCAGTTTCTCCTTGTTGTAATCCTATTGATTAATTCTTGTTGTGTTTTCTTTATGTTTTGTTTTTTAGTTCTGTTTTCCCATCGTTACTGTCAGCGAATTGCCAAAGCCGTTCCCACTTCCCTTAAGGAACTTGATCTTCATCTAGCAACGCGCTTAGCTAATCGTAAAAATTTCCCTTAGGAAAAGGCAACCTATTTCCGCGGATTTAGCCTGATGCATCATGCTGTACTCATTGACAGTTTTGACGCTTTACCCTACTAACCTGGAGACCAAAGTCCTGAAAAGTCGGGGAGTAGCGCAGTCTGGTAGCGCATCTGCTTTGGGAGCAGAGGGTCGCAGGTTCGAATCCTGTCTCCCCGACCATCTTTGACTTAACCCATTGAAATCATTAAATTTTTTCTTGGTCGCAAGCTTTTTGCGACCACTTGCGACCCAACTCAACAAAATCATTTTTCCTAAAATCACTTCGTACCACTCACCACTTCATAATTTCCCCACCTCTTGCTCACAACTTCGGACAATGCCGATGCCCTTCTCTGAGCATAAACCAAAACACTATTCATGTTCTTGTTACCCAAATGCTGTTTAGCAACTGCCAAGTCACCCGTCTGATTATACAAGGCTCGACAACCACCATGTCTCATGATGTGAGTCCCTGTATAAGACAAATCCGCCATTACAAAAGCTTTATCATAAGCTCTTTGAATTTGCCGATAGGTGAACCAATCACCTTTAGGGGTTTGAAAAAGTGGCCTATCTATTTTCCAAAAATCAGGAATCAAACTCAATGCCGTAAAACTTTCAGGTAACAAAGGTTGCTCTTTGAAGCCTCCAATGTACTGACCATTTTTGAGTCCACCTTCGCAGGTGGGCTTCCCCGTATCCTTTGTCCATTTTAAACCACGACTACAAACAAAACGACTTTTTGGTCGGTTATTCTGATCAATTTGAAAATCAGTTCCGTAAACCGCTGCTGCTTCAGAAATTCTCAAAGCCTGAAAATACTGAAGTGTCGCCATGATCGCAAAAACACCACCATTAGCAGTGTACATGAGTTTTTCCCTGAACAAATAAAATTCATCTTCGGTAAGTTCCGGTGTGATCTTTACTGAGGTCTTTCCGAGAAGTGCCTTTTTCTTATGACGCTTTTTTATAGGCGAAATAAAATTGGCATCTTCATCAAAATATTCCTCATAAAATCTCAAGATCGTAACGAGCATCTCAAATTCATGCTCGTAACTTTCTCTACGAATATCTCTTTCAGATGAAATTAATTTGTTTAACCACTCGTCAATCACTTGTGGCTTAAACTCATCCATTAAAATGGGGTAAAGGATTGGTAAATTTCGGTCCATGATTCGCTCATATCTTTTTTGAGTAGAAGAAGCTAAAGTCTCAACATGATTTTTTTTAAACTCATTAACAAGATTGCCAAAAGTCATACCTCCTAATTTTGAAGACCTTTTTGCAAGTTCTTCAAGGGAGCCAAAAGCATCACCTGTTTTAGCACCTGAGTCCTCGCCCTGTTGCCACAAAATAGCTTCGGACAAATCACTAAACATTTGCTTAACTCTTCTTCTTTTCCCATTGACCTCAATGATAGTTCTTCGAACATCATATTTCTTGCCATTTTTGGGGTCTGCATATCTCTTCCCATTCCAAACATAAAGCCGCAAAATTCCTGTCTTCTTCGGGACAGGAACATAAATACGGTCTTTACCTCTATATTTTCTATCGTCAAAAGTATTGTTCATACACGTCTCCTTTGCTGGAGCCACGCATGAACTTCTACTGCTGGAAATCGTACAGATCTTCCAATCTTACAAAACGGCAAATCTTCATACTTCATGAGTTTATTTACAAAACTTGTTGAAATATCCCAAGCCTTTGCCACGCCTTCTTTTGTAAGCAGGATGGCACAAACATGATTGCGAAAACGATGACTCCTCACGAGCTTTAAAATATCGTTTTCTGAAACTCCCGTTTCATAAGAAATTTCCTTTAGTCCACAAACCAGATTGTCAAAGAGCGTAGAGTCCTTCTCCGGCAAAGCCACCACTCCTCCTGAGTGCGCATCAACCATAACATTTCCCTCCTGGAAATCAATAAATCATTCTTAAAATAACAGTAAAAATAGGCGCTTAAATCGCTTTTTCAGCCTTGGTTTGAGCGAATAATTTGCGATCTTTAAAAGACCTAAATTCCATAAAACTCTCATCCTGTTTTCTCTAATTTTTAATAATTTTCTTTAAAATTTTTCCTATCCATACCAGTCCATTTGAAATGGACTCTTCTTCCTCCTCACAATCTTCAGACACCTCTTCAAGCTCCTCTGAAGCCTCCTCAAGAGCTCCCAGACCTACCATTAGTTCATCTTTTGAATCCGTCACATTTCTATCCATCACTTCTCCTCCTTTAGAGCTTTTAAAATAGCCTTATTGGACTGGATCAGCTCATCAATGCTTAAATTTAAACGATTTTCTGCCTCTAATAAGGTCTTGGTTTTAAATAAAGCCCTTTTTAAATTCACGCTCTCACTTCTTTCAGTTTTTAATGCAACGAGAACCTTATTTTGATGCCGAGTGACCTCCCTAATTTTCTTTAGCCTCTTACAAGGGCTGGAACAACCCACTAAAACTAAAGCTCCAATTACTACTGCCTTCATTTCGTCTCCTGCTGAATAGAGTTTTGATCTAGCGTTTTATTTTCTGGCTTTGATTTTTTGCTGCCTTTAAAACGGGTGGTGAGCTTTTTACTTAAAAATGTTTCTAGTTCAGCTTCAGCTCCACTTACCCCGAACTCTTGGCAGACTTCTCCAAGGGCTTCTTTTAATCCTTCTGAAATGCGCTGACTTCTTAATGTAGAAATCAATTCTTTGGGAAAATTCATAACGGCAAATGATAAAATATCGCCTTCATTGTATTTGTTCTTTGTTCCGCCTCCTTGATTAATCTCATCCTTAATTTGCTTTAATCTTTCATTAGCCTCTTTGGTTATGCTTTTTCCTTGGGCTTTGCTTTTCTCAACTTTCTTTGTGGATTTAATGTTATTTGTACCATCCATAGTTTTCTCCTGTTTATCGACTTAATCCTCTTGATTTTTCTTTTCTGTTTATCTCCATTTTTTCTGCAAGCCTGTTGACTTCCTTTACAGTAAGCTCATCAAAACTTTCGAGGTGTAAACGAAGTTCACCATAAGAAACCCCTTTGTGATTTTTGTTTAAAGGCCCATAGTTTCTAAGTAACCACTCTCTAGCAATACTCCTCTCATCACTTCTACCTGACTTTACTCCAAAAAGATCACACTCAAATTGTTTTAAAATTTCTGAACTTGTAGATTTTAAAAGACTACTTAAAAGCTTCTTTCGATCCTCTAAAATTTTCCGTTGTGCCTTCTTAAAATTCTTATGAAGCTTAAGGGGCTTAAATTTTATGTCATCCATGACTTTTCCTCCTTTTCTAACGATCTAAATTCCTTTCTTTTGATAAAAACTCTTTCTTCAAATACTCATCAAACTCTTGAACCGACCAACGATTCTGTATCACAAGCTCTTTAGTCTCAGTTTTGTTTTTATTCTTCTGTTGGTCTTGAGATCCTCTATCTTCAAACCAAATCAATCTTACTTTTTTAAAGCTGGATAAAAAGTCAGACCTTTGCGACAACCACTTTTCTAATGGCTCTAAGGGTACAGTTACCGAAATGGGAGCTGCCTGCATTTTTAGCAACCTTTCCGATGATTTTGACTTTAAAAAATCAATGGGTGAGGCAAATATATAAAGTTCATTTTTTTGACCAGATATGTTTATAAAATCAGATTTTAGCCCCTGAGATCGACGTGTAAACCAATTTCCTTTGGGGCTTTTATAATAAGTTATGCTCTTTGACCTATCTATTGATGGATAAAGTTTAAACCTTTCCTTTTCATAGGCTTTAAGCTGCCCTAGCCTTGAAAGTTCATACAAAAGTGTTCGACTCATTTTTTCTTGGGCCGCCAAAGCATTCAGTATTTTTCTATCTTTTTTGCTCTTAGAGCGATTGGGAACATAGAAGGATCTAAAACTCGGCTCAGGAATTTCTAAAGCTCTTTTCATTTTTGAAAAATCCTTTATCTCGCTCAGCCTATGAATTGTGTTTAGATAGTCTTCTCTATTGAGGTTAGATGCAAACTCAATCAAACCACCGCGTGTGTTATTTTTTTCGTTTTCCCAAATATTTTCTTTTATTCTTATATATTCGCGCCCACTTAACCTTTTGTAGCCATCTTGTTCATTCACCAGTGGTATGGAGTTCTTTTCACAGAATTTTTCAATACTTGATTTTTTTAACTCTTCTAAAGTTTTCTCTGGAATAATCAGATCCTTAAGTTTATTTTCTGGAACCCTAAACTCTTTTTCATCCTTTGAAAACTTGTGATATTCTCTGTAGTTTTTGTCTTCAATACTCTTAGGATCTTTAACACCGAAACTAATCAATGACTCATCATTGGCCTTAAAGCTCTTAACTAAACTATCAAAGTCATATTTGGCCCCAAGCCCCCTGGCCCTACGAAACCGCGAATTACCAGGGTACAGATAGGAAACTGTTTGCCCTTTGATTTTTAACTTAATACCAAAAGCTCCGTCTAAATAGGCTGAATACTCATCAAAACTAGTGGCAACTGACATGGAAAACTTTAGTTTTTCCTTTAAGTCTTTTACCTTTGAAAAGCCAATTCGACTTTCAATGCCTTTTACTTTGTCTGATTTTTTATCCCACTTCTCTCTGGAATGCTGTTTTATAATTGACAAACCATTCTCACGGGCCAGCTCATCGTTAATATCTTTAAGTTTATGAAAGTGCTCGAACTTATTTTTAACTCTTTTCCCACATTCACTATGGACTGGGTTAACCATGATATGATTGTGGGTTTTTCCCGTATCTGTATGAGTGACCACCGCAAAGTCATGCCCAGGAAAGTATCTAGATACCAATTGATGGCCCAATTTGTTGAGCCTTAAAGGGTCCACTGACTGACTCTCTTCAGGCCCCCAACTTTGAATAATGTGGATAGCCTGGTTAACATCTTCCTTACCATGAAACTTCTGCGTGGCTAAAAACATCTCTGAAACAAAGTTTTCAGTGCAGTTATTAAAACTCACAGGGTCATCTAGCTCTCTATGTTCAAAAATATAGTTCTCAAGAGCTTTAGCATTCTTACGAAATTTGATCTTTATATTAGACACAGTGCTCGCTCACCTTTACAAGAAGCTCATTAGAAATTTGAATAAACTCCTTAAGCGCCTTTTCCGGTACAGGTCGCCCCAAATGAGAGTTTTTGGTGAGCTGATTTAAGTTATTGGCCACACCTCTATATATGCGGACAAACTCTTTATACTGCGCTGGCGTCATTAAGATCTCAGTGGGCAATCTTCCAAAGTAACCTGCTTTTAATATTGTAGGCAAAGTTTGTCCCAGGATTTTTGAGTCCTCTAGAATCTTTTGATACTCCTTGGGTGTAAACCTAACTGTGGTTCTTAGCTTAGACGGATCTAACTCCAATTCTTTCAAACTTAATTGTTTCGCCTCCTGCGCCATTAGTTTTTCCTCCTGAAAAAATAAATTTTTAAATCTTGTAACCTGACTTTACTCCTTAAACCTTCCTAATATTTATTTCTCATCAGTATTAGCTCTTTTATCGACCCATTATTAACTTTTTGAATCCCGTCGTGTTTCGCAAGCATGGACACTGACGTCAGAGTCCCAAAGCTTGTTGGGGGAAACCCCCAATCCCCCGTGCCCCTTCGGGCACACAACTTACAAAAATTGCCATGAAAATGAATCATCTTCCCATCCTCCCCAGTCCATTTAAACTCAAGGCTGCGTTAGCTGTGGCAGGCACAATATCTGGCACATGGTCTTCGGCATTGTCCGATAAAATCCCTCTGGCAAAATAAAGGGCTCCACCAGATACAGCAATAGCCGATGCCATTTGAAGCCAAAATATGACTGTATAAAAATAATAAGCGTCCTCCATTATCATTTGTGCTGACAGCAACGAGAAGGAATCTGACAACTGACCCATATTTTCTAAGACTGAGCCCGACGCCACAAAGTTCGTCATCAGTTGATAAAGAAGGTTCCAACAAAAAGGCCACCCAATGGTCACTGAAGAGTAGGCCACAGCCCACCAAAGTAAGATTTTCCAGTTCATGGCGATCACCATAAAAGCGAGAAGTGGGGCAAAACCAATTAAAAACATTTTCACTAAGCCTTTAATCATGGGAGCCTTTCTTTGAAGCTCATTGAACTCTCTGGCTTTATCTACAGCTAAAGAAGCCCCGGCAATGGAGTCATTATTATTGGCTCTTGATAGACCTTCAAAGGACTTTAGTTTGCTCAAATATTGAATAATACTTCCGAATGTTCCTGGAATTTCAGAACCCTTTTTTATACCTATTCCGTTTTGTCTTTGACTGCGATAAAAGTTTAACAAGCGGCTGGAAATTTCTAAATTTGTCATCATAGAAGCAGAGATTTTTCGCTCTAAACCCGATTCATTCAAAAACTTTTCATATAGTGGGGCCTCTGAAATAGATTCTTCATAAAGAGCTTGATTGACAGAAAATCTTAAATCATTGCATGTGTAAGTGCTGCCATCTTCTCTTTTAAACTGAATTTGAGAGTAGATTTCAGTAATTTTGTCAGGAAGCCTTGCCGCCGAATGAAGTTTTCCCAACCAGTCTTCGTTTCTATTTTCTTCGGGAAGATTATCCAGCATTTTCCACACACACTCAGTAGAGTACATCTCTAGCTTTTCTCTTAATTTTGGACTTTCAATTTGACTAGCGCCCGCATAAAGAAGACTTTTATAAAAAAAGTTGGGGGCTTTTAAATTGGAGTGATTTTCTGCCATTAAGTAGTCCACAAGCTTTGTGGTGCCCCAACCAATTTCTTCGATAGTGCGTATCATGAGATCAAAAATAAAGCTTACTTGGTAATCTTTATCATGTTTGGAAAGTCTATCCATCAAATAGGGGTTATCTCGCCAAGTCTTACGGTCATAGTTTTTTACATCCACCGTTGATCCTATTTTTAAGAGCGAGACTGCTATAAAAAAGCAAATGATGAAATTAAAAAATTTAGAAAGACTCACATATCTTTTTTCAAAAAATGTTCCCGGCAGATGTCTTGAAAAGTATTGAATCCCAATAACGAGTAAAGTCACGGCGGCTATGAATATTAAAAGAGCTCTAAAAAATTCATTGCTGGTCAAAAACTTTGTTAAGTTTGAGTGTAAATATACTCCTAACGAAACAAAATAAGCATCGTAAGCTGTTGAACTAAACATATCTCATCCTTATCTCAAGCACATAAATCCATCGCTACAGTCGAAAAATGTTTCTTGCATTTTTTGTTTACTCTTTTGTCCTGCCTTTCCCTCTAAACTAAAACTGGCTTTTTCTTGGTGGTAAAATTCTCCCTCGCTGGCTATGCGGCCTAGGACTTTATTTAATGGCTCATTTTTTTGCTTTTCCAAAAAAATTGTAGTTTCTAGGTTTTCTTTTAAGGCCCTTCGCTTACTGTCCAGCTCTTGGCGACGATTTTTAGGTAAGTTGGGGTTTTGAGAAGCAATCATAAGCAGATCCAGGGATTTATTGGCATCTGTCGCCAAACTGTGAAGAGCTAAGACACTAGATAACTTTTCCACCGCTGCTTCTCTTTTAAGGTGAGGCATCTTGTACAGAGAACGAATTATTTCAAGGTTTAATAGTTTTTTCTCAGTGCTGCCGCTTACATTTTTTAAATCCCTTTCTTTTACAACGCGTCCAAGGGAAGTGCCTTCTTGCCTCTTTATTTTTTGAAACAATTCATTAAGCCTTTTTCTAATTTCCTCTCGGCGCTCTAGGTAGTACATCCTTGGACTTACTCCCTTACCACCAGGACCGAAATCCACCTTAAAACTGCCTTTAGCGACAACACTGTCACCCACAAAGGCTTTGGTCACATCTACCACTCTTTTAGCTTCACTTCCCTTAAAGCCCATCCACTGGGCACTGGATTCAATGAGTTTATTAACCTGGCTTGAACCTCCTCCTTGTCCCGACCAGTTAGCCATATCGTAGTTGTAAGAACTTCTCCCACAGGCATCTAATGCGGCTCCAGCATCACCTCCAGAAGCTCTCAGTTGTTTGTTAAAACACTGCTGTCTTGACATTTCCCAGTCGGACACACGGGAGTCGATGTACTTATTTATGGCCTGACACTGATTCATACGAAGCTTCGACAATAGGCTCGCATTTAGACGACTCGATTTTAAAATCGAACATATTTGAGGAGACCAGTAGCAAGTAAGGAGCATGAAAGAGGAACTGGCCAGATCCTTACCAATTCTTTTAAATGTGCGCTCGTTTAGTATATTTTTTAGAGATCCCGCCAGAGTTTTATGTATATTAATTTCTCCGCACGAGCCTGTGGAAACTCCCAGATCCACGTCCAGTTCTAAGATTTGATAACCTTGAAATGAGCGATCCCTGTTTTCACCATTTTCTTTAAAAAAGTAGTCTTTAGACGAAAAAGAACCACTGTCCTTGTAACTAAACTCCTGTCCAAAAATCATATCTGGATAGAGAAAAAATAAAATAATTAATAAACCTCTAGGCATCCTGCCTCCCAAAACCCTAACATTCTGTTTGTGTGTTTTTTATACTACCTCGACAATCCCATTTTCTTTTTAAGACTTTCCATCTTGATTCCGATGGCTTTCGCACGGTCAGCTCTTTTAACAGATTTTTCGATTTGCTTGATTTCACGATCTCGTTTTAAAGCTGCCTGTTCTATTTGAGGTGAAAGAAAGTCCTTTAAAAACTGCTTTTCGTTGTGCATGGAACTGGTAATTTTCTCAATATAGTCTTTAATAATCCAATCCTCTCGATCTTGTAGGCTAATAGTTTCAAATCCACCTTTTACAATGGCCCGACCCTCAAGGTACTGGTCATATTTAACTGCTGCCTGTCCACTGGCTCGATTAAGAATTGAGGTCAAATCAAAGTCCTTACCCCTTGATTCTGAAACAACATTTAAAAACTCTCTTTTGTTCATTTTGTCGTTTCTTAGCATATAAGAAATAGTTCTCACTCGTCTTTTTGTAGCATCATTTAAACCCATAGCTTTTTCCTCCTTAAAATTCTATTCAATTCCATGTGGATATTTCTCAGAAAGCTCTTTAATAGCCTCCAGGGCGTCTCCTTTGTGTTTTTTAAGTCCTCTAAAGGCCTCGGCCCCCTCTTTAATATTTGTGGGCAGCAACCAACGCTGTGTAGGGGATTGGATATATCTCAGTACCGTTTTTTGACCGTCCACAGCTTTAATATAAATTTCAGAGTGTTTTCCCCTGACTGTTTTAAGTGAGCGGATCACTGTTTGGTCGAACTCATCAATAATCTCTGTTTTTTTCATCAAAATACTAAGATTCTCATCACTCATGGCTGTGAAAGCAAAATACCTGGCGGCCTTAGCACAGGCCTTACACCCTGGCATATCGGCGAAGGCCTCCGGATTACAAGTAGCGGGAAACAACCACAATCCGTCCTTACGGCTTTTTTCACTAATGCTTTCGATAATGTCTTTAAACATAGGCACACCTCTATCGAGATCAGCAATTTCATCTAGAATTAAAATCGCTTCTTTATCTTCATTTTCTGGCAATAGTCTGATTTGTCTAATCTGCTCAAAAATGGACAAAAAGTTTAAATCCCTTGAAACGGGGTCCATCTTTAAACCCTCTAAATCAAAAAGATAGATTCCCTTTCCATAACGAGCAGTGTCTTCTCTTGGCCTAAAAGAAGAATAAGCACCATCACCTCTAAAAATGGCAAGTTTTGATAAAAGATCTTCAATTTCATGGGTCAGGTTTTCAAATTGTTTTTCACCGGGGAGAAGGGCCAACTCGTTACAAATTTCATCCACATTGACAAACACATTGGCGTCCATTTCTCCTTCTACTAAATTTCCATCCACAAAACTTAAACCGATGGCTCTTTTCTTTTTCTCTAAGGCCTGTTTTATTGATTTGTAAATGGCTTCTTGCAGCTCACTCTCAATAACAAAACTCGGTGAAGTGAGTTCGACGGCTGTCTTTATCCAATTTTTAAGAAAAAGTATTTTTTCTTTGTCATAGACTCCTCTAAAAGGCGATGAGGGAGATACTTCTCCCATCTTAAATTTATTCACCTCGCCGCCAAAAAACTTAGTCAGCATAGCGTAGCTGGTTTTCATTTCGATTATAAAAATCAAATACTCTTTTTCGGGACGTTTTGCGGCTATCATCAGATCACCAATAAAAGAGCTTTTTCCTGATCCACTATCTCCAAATAGAATGCAGTGAGAACTTATAGACTTAAAAAACGAGAAGTTCAGTAAATTTCCCTCGCGCGACTGGAAAATCTGCATAAAATCGCCAAACCCCTTACAGGAATCAAACACGGGTAGTAATGCCAACAAGTCACGGGACATCACGGGAAATGAACGCTGAAAAAGAGCATCATTTTTGGGTGTATAACAAAAGGGAAGTGTGGAATACCACAATGCCAGTCCAATATCTTCTTCGATAACACAATGGGCATCAAACTTTTCTATGGCAAGCCTTATAACTTCATTGGCTCTATTTTCCACCTCTTCTTCTGTACCACCTTCAACAATGACCGTGTAAGAAAGCCAAATGGCCTGCTCATCATAGGCCATCTTTTTCTTAACCTCTTGAATCTCTTCAAATTGTCTTTTAGAGCTCTCAGCAAAACTGTTTTTTAAACTAAATTCCTTGAGGTTTAGATACATATCTACTTTTGATTTAGAAGGCTTTACCAACTGCAGGGAGACCCTTAGTGGGAAAGGCAAGCTCATAAACCATGCACTCATAGAGGGGTACTTTATTCCTGGTACTTTAATAGAAACACTGCGAGTAAACCCTAAGTCACCACAACGCCCCCGCCAGTCTACACTCACTCCTTTGTGGACAATCTGTTCAGATAAACTGTAGGCCATATTATAGTTTGGAGTTTTTAATATAGATGACTGGGAGCCATAAATCTGATCCTTTACAAGTGAAATCACTTCATTTGCGCTTAAACGCTCTAGTTTTAATGGCGACAGGGATTCAAATTGAGATAGAGTTTTTTCTAAAGCAGATTTACGTTGAGTGTATCTCTTAGTTTCTTCATATAAAAGCTTTTCCGTTGATCTTGGTAAGTGATCTCTTAGAGTTTTGCCTTCTTTTTTTTGCGCTTGTCTAACCAGAAGATATCCCTTTCTCTTAAAAATGGGATAGTCAGATTGGCTATTAGATAAAAGGGTCTCTACCTTTTTATCGTGTAGAAAATCAGCTAATGAATTGTGACCACTATATTTCTCACAACTTAATTTTTCTTTGATTTTTCCTGGATGAAGTTTGTTCTGTTCAAAAATAACTTGCAATTGATATTCACTCGGTAGAGTTAGCCAAGATTTTAACGAACCTTGAATATCACCGAGTTTTTGAGCCGACATAAGTTCGTGCTCTACAAGGTCAAAACTATAAATCACACCCAAGGACTCATCTTTAAGGACAACAATACTTCCATCCTCTAAAAACTCTTCATAGGGAAGCTTTTTAGCCAAGCGATCTGGAACCGAGAAAAGATCCAAAAGTTCAGAGTTTTCAATGTTCTTTTTAAATAAATTTTCAAGTTGTTCTGCTATATTACTCATACTTACTTTCCTTGAATCTTTTTAATCATTGGATCATTAAAAACCATGTCCGAATCTTCAATAATTAGTGACACCCATGACTGGTGCATCCATGCACCCCCTTTTAAAAATCGTCCACTCACACAAACAGTCTCTACTCTTTGTTTTTTAACTGAAGGCAAATACTGCGGAGCCTTCACAGGTGGTATAAAGAGAGACCTTTTTTCTAGCTCATTTGTACTTTTTTGTGAGCTACTACAACCCACTAAACTAATTGAAAACAGAAAAGCTATAGTCAAAACCTTCATTTTCTTCCTCCTTCCCATCAAAAAATTCATATGGTAATTTCACTGAATCTTTCATAACGATATAAACTTTTCTTCCAGAGTTAACACTGAGGGTGGGTAGTAGGTTTTTAGCCTGCCTCATTAAAAAATCGGCAACCATTGTCGCACTGGAAGCCGCTCCTCTTTTTACCACCACGTCGGCTCTATCAGGATCAGCACCGCCTACTCTTTTGCTTTGCCTGGCTATGATGTCTTCAGCTCCCTCTAATAAGGACTTGATAAAAGAATATTCGGCAAGCCTAGTGACGTTGCTGCGAAAAAGCCCTTTAACACCAAAGTTGTTATCAAGACTGTCCGTACCCCAGCCATTAATCTGTTTCTTTTCAAAATAACGACCCGATTGACTAAAGCACCCCATAGATTCCGGCTGAATCTCAATGTGCCTCGTAGACATTACTGTTGACGCTTTGGCCACCATGAGACAGCCTACTAGAGAGAGTCGTTTTTTACTGGCCATTGTATAAGCTTGGTCTAATTGTATTAAAATCGGATAGGTGGACTGTTGAGGTATTTCGGCCCCCGCTATGATGGTTCCCAATGCCCAGCTCCCTACGCCCAAAACTACTCCAGGTTCTTCTTCTTTAGTTTTTGACTTTACTGGAAAAACAAGTCTTGAGTGACTCAGCCTCTCTTTAATTCTTTTCCTCTTCTTTTTTATAGGCTTGCTGCTTTCAGTAATAGGAGCACTATGTTGAGCCTCCCTAAATCCATCTAGTGGAGATTTTGAAAATCCAATACTTGAATCTGTCTGAGAATTTTTAGGATTAGCATCGACATCATTACTTTTTGTTTCAGTAACAGCTTCTTTTTGATTTTTTTCACTTTCTTTTAGCTTTTCTCGTTGAGAAATCTGCAACATCTCTTCTCTTAATTGCTCTAATTCAAAACGAAGCTTTTTGTTTTCTTCTTTGATGTCCTTTCTAGCTTGCTCCAGTAAACCCAACTTACCCTGATAGATAGTTTTATAAGGATTTTCTAAAATACCTTCCTGTTCAAAGTTCCTCTTGTTATTGGGGTCAAAAACATAGGTGACTTTTTCATTGCCTTTACTTAATAGATAGATCAAAAGAATGGGAATCACCGTAGCTAGAGCGATCATTCTTCTTCTATCGCCCTTTAACCAATCTAGAAAAATCTTGTAACGGGACTCCAACTCACTTTTTATAACTTCAATATTCATAATTTTTTCCCCTCTGGCTTTGGTTTCAAATAAGTTTTCTGAACCACTTGCTCGCCTTTTTTACAAATATGAGCCTTTTTAATATGAACATTGCCATCAGCTACTATTTTTAAAGTCGCCTTGTTAGAACCATACTTTTTTGGCACTAGCCTATAATTGGTGCTGTGTGAGACTATAGATCTATTAAGATCCTGCCCTTCAAAGAAGACTTTGGGTAATTGAAGAGCATATTCATATTTTCCCGAAGTATTCATCATTTGAATCACGTAGGCTTTAGTTTCTGGTCCTTCATAGACTTTTTCCACATAAGCCTTAAGGCCCCAATACCCACATCGAATTTGGCGACGAATCTTTTTTTCCTTAAATCCTAAAAGATGAGCCCCAGCAATTAATGAGCCCATGACTTCTAGATCTGTAACCTTTAACTTCCCCTTGATTCTTTTTGCGCCAAGGGTTTGTTTGGGAACAAATTGATACTCTTCCACGGTATACTTAGCATTGGAGATAATTTTTGCCTTGACTTTAATCACCTGACCATCAACAAGTGTGAATAGAATCTTTTGTTGACCACTTTTAACCATGGGAGTGATGCTCAGCCTTGAGTAATTGGGATCATTTTTATCCTCTGGAGTTATTAGGAATTTACTTTTATTATTGATACTTTTTACGTTCTTGGGAAAAACAAAGGTGATACTGTCAGCTACCAAGTCTCTATCGCTATCCACAAAAGGAATGGTCACTGAAACAGGTCTGGGTCCATATTCTACTCTTTCTGCAAAAACTTTTTGAGTCCCAAGGAGAAAAGTCATTATACATATTAAAGTTTTTAAAAATTTCACTTAAATTCTCTCCTTTCCTAGTTAAAAACCTTGTTGTTTTTTGATCGGCTTTGATGATCATAAGAGCTTGCCGAAATCCGTTTCATATCCTCGATCTGTAGGCCCCAGGTGTTTCTATCGCGAGGAGCTACAATTTTTAGCCTCATGACGACGTACTCGTTTCTGGCCTTCATTTTTCGACCTCTCAAGGCACTAAAGACCTTGATAGGGGCCGTAGCTCTAAACCACCCGTTGCCATCCGGTTCTATGGTTTTCTCACCATTCACCTCAATATATTCACTCAAGCCCTCTTTAGTGATGTGATCAATGACGGGCTCCGTTTCTAAATCAAACTTGATTCTAAGAGATGGGCTCATATGAGACTTAAGCATTTGATAATGTTCTTTGACATTTGAGGGGCCGACATTTCCCAATAAATCCAAAAAATGAACAAAAGCCATATGCACTCGCCCTGGGGGAAGGGTTTGTGGAGCCACCTCTGTGATTTCTTTTACTTCAGCCGGAACCATAAGGTAGTGCTTAAGCTTTAACTGTTTATTCAGATCAAGAGCGTAAAAGATCAAAGCGACGACAAGGGCTGCTTCCACAACTGCAACCAATTCTAAAGTGAGCCTACTCTTTGCCACTGCAGCCTTCAACCCCACATAACCTGCGGCCTTACTAATATCCACGCCATTTACAATATGTTTTGGTGGAGTGAGCAGTTTGCCTGCCTCAAATCCTTTTTCCAGTCCGCCGATCACTTGTCCTCCTAAGTTTTTAGCCGCTAAAAGGGGGGCTCGAAACCACCGAGCCGTCAAAAAGGGGATTCGATTCCCTCGAACCCCTAAAATACGTCTTAAAGTCACCTTCTTAAGCTGAATGAGTTTTGCCAACACTTTCTTTAGATAACTCTCAAGAGTATTTAAACTTTGCGAATACTTCATATCTATCTCTCTAATGCCACTCGCTTAGTGGTGAACTCCATTTCAAGCCCCAAGGATCGCAAACGCTCATTACTAATTTGACAAATATGCTCTTTGTCCAAATACATATCTAGTGAGTTGCGATTAAGATTGGCCTTCACTGAACCCGCACGGAAAAATCGCTTTTCTTGTGTCTCTCCTGTACATCGTAAAGTGATCTTTGACTTCTCTAGGGAGTCTTTAACCTGCTTTTCGCTCACACCACCACCGGGGCGACGATTAAGATCTACCCCTACATGCTTATGTAAAAAGGATTCATTCATTGAAATGATATCGTTTTTATTGAGATAGACGTTCAGTGTGCCCTTTTGCTGATTAAAAGTGACATCATAGGGCTCTACCACTTTTTTTCCTGCAACTTTTCCAGTGACAGGAACCTCTACACTTTCGATTTTAAATTTTTTGTTATCCATGCATGACCTCCATATCTGCATTATTACTTTTTTCTTCACTTTCTATTGCTAGTGACCTCACCTGAAACCCACAGTCCACGGCAGAAACACTAAAATAATAATTGAGTTCCACCCACTGCTCTTCTGGCTCCATGGTCATTAAGACTTCATTTAGCCTTTCATAATTAAAATTTACCTCCCTTTCTCCGGATAAAAATTGTTCTCTTAAGATTCCTAAAGTGGAATTACTGATATGTAGATGTCCACACTCACTACATTTTAAAGTTGGTGTGTGATAAACCAGCATACCTTCAAAGTCCCGACCACTTTTCCAGTACACTTCTATCCCTGATCTCACAGATTTAAGCTGAGCACTCTCGCACCTTTCACACCTTTGGGACTCTAAAATAAATTTTTGCCAACTCTTTGCTTCCATTCACTTCCTCCTAAATTACGCCGCAAATCTTCCTGACTTGGGGGGCCTTACAATTCCCGAAAAATTAAGCCCAAATATTTTGTATAATTTTTGAACCACCACGCCTCTTTCATAACGACTCCTAACTGCAGGCCAAAACCCCCAAAGACCAATCAGACAAGTCGTCAATAAGAATGGATTTGTAAAAATAATACCAAAGTAAAAAATGAGCCCAATGCCTAGTAATGCCTCTCTAAACTCCAGGTAATCAAAAACCATTATAGGTTTGGCTATGGTCTGACAGATATTTTCACTATGATTGTAACGATTCTCTTCTAGCCTATACATAAATAGGCTCCCTATGTGTCATTTCAATACTTGAAAAAATGGTGCCCTTATTTAGGGTCTTTAAGTCTTTTACGAACTTTGGAACCACTAGAATAAAAATTGCAGCAATCAGCGCTATAATAAATAAGACAATTTTTTGCTGAATAAGTGCCCAAGTGGACCAGAATAAAAATATTCCACCAACAAGGGGACTACCCCAACCAAATAGAATCGTGTCAAAAGTCTTAAGTAAACTTGAAGCGGTTTCAAACTGTCCACTCAAATCATCTCCGCTCAAATCAGCACCCCAACTGCGGGAACTTACAAGCACTAAGCCTAAGAGGAACAAAAAAACCCACTTGGGATTGTTATTGTTGGTTAGATCTCCCGTCTTGATCCATTCCTTTGAAAAATAAGGTGATGTAACTACGTTTTGTCCTTCCATGAACACTCCTTTCCTCCTCCTTGAGGATTAATACTTTTTATAATTTCTTTACTAAATCTCTAAGTTCCTCTACCGTTTTAACCCCTGTAACACGGGCCACTCTCTTTTGCTTTTCATCTACAATCAAAGTCAATGGCCATGCCTTGATTTTTAATTTTTCCTGTTCACCGGGCTTTATCTTTTGCCATGGCAAAACTAGTCCAGGCACTACATCATTTCCTGAATCTAAGCGCACTGCCTCCACCATAACTCCGATTTGAACCAGTCTGTTTACTTCTGGATACATGGCCTTACAGCTAGGGCAATTTGAATCGAAATAAAAAACCACATATTTGCCCTTAAAACTTTTTCTAACGGACTCATCTCTAACAAATTTACTTTTTTCTTTTTGAGGATCTAGTGATTTGTCCACATTACCCAAGTAGAGTTTCATTTTATCCATCGCTCGCGTATGAACTAAGTTTCTCTTTTTTATGTAGGCATCCCACATCAGTACATTTTTTTTCGTAGGTCTTCTATAAACCTCCATAAAAGGAGCTGGTGGGATGTAATTTCCTTCTTTAAAAAATTCATCATTTTCTGGGTTTAAATATTTGTCCCACTCAAAATCTTGTTTTTTAGAAGTTTCGATTTTTTTACTACTCTTAATTGACTCCGACTTTTCTTTACTCGACCAATAGTTGATCTCATTTTCAAAGTATTTAAGTCCCTCGGCATTTGTAAAAGAGGGTAAAAGCCAAAGTATAACTAATTTAGGCCACAGACATTGCATCTTCATAAGAGATGACCCCCTTTTGCGCATACTCAAGAGCCATTTCCTTGAGCGTCCTATAGTTATCCACATCCTCTGAGTCTAAGAACTGAGTAATTTGTTTTTGATTCACCATTTGAACCACAAGTTGTCTTTTTCTCGAATACCCACCGATGCAGTCCTCCACATTGCAGCCTTCAGAGTTGGCTTTCATAAAGCTTGTTCCATCTTTTAGAGGGATATCTTCAGTTTTTTGTGAGCAATTTCCACAAAGCCTTTTTAAAAGAGTCTGAGCCACACAAAGACGTAAATTTTCTTTTAAAATATCATCTGTTATTCCAAGCATTCTTAAACGGCTTACAACATTCATCGCATCATTGGTGTGAATTGTTGAAATTACTAGGTGTCCCGTGGCCGCCGCTTTAAAGCAAATTTGAGCAGTTTCCTCATCTCTTATTTCACCAACAATTATCACATCAGGGTCGTGCCTTAAAATGGCTCTTAGACCTGAATTAAATGTTATTCGGTCCTTTACGATAGGCACCTGTAGCATATCGCTTGATTCATGCTCAATAGGGTCTTCCAGAGTGATGATTTTCTTTTTTGAGCGATCCATTTCCATAACCAGTGAATATACTGTGGACGACTTGCCACTTCCGGTGGGTCCAGATATAAGTACCACTCCATTTTTAAAGCCTATGGACTTTTTAAAGGCATTGACTGCATCTATTGATAGGCCCATTTTGTCAATCCTCAGCTCTCCGGCCTTATCCATGTCATTGACTCGCAAACAAAGCCCGCTACCAAATTTTGTGGGCAAAATATTGCTACGCACTTTAACATTAAGAGCTGGAAATACAGCCTCTCCATCACCATCTTTACCAGTAACCACTAACGGAAGTCCGCTTAATCTTTTAGCCTCACTTAAAAAGCCGTCTCTATGAGAAAAATCCAAAGTTTTAATAGTGGTGAGCTCGCCTATAATTCTAAAGCGTATAAGAAGCTCATCTTCTTTGGGCTCAATATGAATGTCACTGGCTTTTTCTGTCTTTGCTCTTTCTAGAAGGTCTAAAAACATAGTTTTGTAGGCGTACTCATTTTCTTTTAATGTTTCCCTTACAGCTTCTTCCTCAGAATCACTGAAAAAAGATTTAATAATGGCAAGCCATTGTGACTTATCAATCATGTAGATTTCATTGATTTTTTTATTCTCTTTTTCCGCATTTTCTAGTAACTCGTCACAAAATTTTCCAAAATAAAAGGACACCCCCCTTTCGTCTTCCACCTTAATGGCATTGCCTACTAATTGAGGTTGAATGTTCTTTTCCTTAAAATCTTCAATAAGAGTCACTGCTGATTTTAATTTCTCTATTTTTAAAAACTCTTTAAGTGCTAAATTAAGATCACTTTGCTCTATCATCTTCAAGTCCCTGACTAATCTTCCCAGTTTTGCGGGCAAGCACTCTTGCATTCCTAATGCTTCCATAAGCTCGTCACTGGATAGTAATTTTTTTAAAACTAAATACTCACCAAACTTCATCTCATACCTGCACAAACGCTTTTCATAAATAACATTATCCCAACAAGATTCGGCACTGAATCCAAACTCCTGCAACAACTCACCCTATGCCAATGGGCGTACAAAAAGCCTTTGCTTTTTGTGGGGTTCATTCGCCCCCTCTCATTGGCAAATTTTAAACTCACGTATCCTAAGTTTTGCCCCCGCCTAAATGCGCCCGAACTGTTCGGGTATATCATCTGCCAAAGCTCATCTGGGTAAGAGGGCGTTGTTTTAAAAATCTCTGTGGCTAAACTTTTAAATTTAGCTCCTGCAAGAAGGCTCGCATTCACAGTGCTTTCTGCTTCCACGAAGCCACAACGAGGGATTAACTGACCCCAGCCTGTACAAACGGGCTCCTTACTTGGAGGGTATTTAGGTATAAAATTCCTCGGTGTGCTGCACATAGGAGCCCCTGGGCTAAAAGGAGGGGGAGACCCACCTACAGAGCTTGCAGCCCCTTTTAATACACACAATTTTGGCCCTACAGTGGCCCATGCGTGAATTTTGGGCTGAAGAAGATCAGCCTGTGGGGTGTACCAGTTTTCTCCCAAGTGTTCCGACATGGCATCAAAACAAAATTTATCTTCACTGGCACCCCCACAGGGTAATCTATTGAAGGTGTAAGAAGTAAGGGGGATAATATGATTTCTGGCTTGGTAGAAATAGCCACCTTCTTCACCAATTCCGCCAAACCTGAGTCTATTTTGAGAACTCAGTGTAAGCTGCCACCCCGATCCAGGGTAGCTACTAAAAAACGATCCACTCTCTCTAACCTCTGTAAATAAAAAGGGGACATTATAACTTGTATAAATACAAGGCATCGGGGGAAAGCCACAAGTGCAAAGGGATGTTTTAAAATCAAAAATCTTTTCAAACTGCGGTGTGTTTACGACAGAACACACACTGGGCCAATCCATGGCACTGGCAGAACTGAATGTAAATGTCGCCGCAATCGCAGAAAGAACTGATGTAACTTTTTTCCAAAGGGACTTTTTAGGTTCTTTTCTTAAAATTCGTAATACTTCTTTGTGGGGTGTTTCTTTCTTTTCTAAAAACGCGGGCTTTAAATAAATTTTTTCGAAAAACTCAGTCTTCACACCATCTAAAAAAACAAGCCCACAGGCCTCAAAGGTATTAAGCTTTGCCAATTTCTCGGCTGTAATGCGTTTTCTTTTTTCTTTTGTTCTTGAAACCGAGCGCGTAACACTGGCCTCTTGTGATATCACCTCTCCAGATACGAAATTTCTAATGGGCTTTTTCCCCGATTCCGAGAAACTCTCATTTTCTTTTTCTATTTCCTCTTCTCCACCGACTCTCCCAAAAAACTCTGCCGTTTTTTCATCTAAAGAGTGAAGAGAAATATGAGTTCTAAAGTTGAGTAATAGAGTCTGAGTGGCATTCTTGTCATTAACGGCACTTTCTAGAGATGTATGTCCTTGAGAGGCATAAATATCAACTCCATTTGCTCCTCTGCACTTAGCTCTATAAGTGTCATCGCCTAAAACCTCTCCACCTCCCACAGAAGCCACATCTGGGTATTCATCAACAATTGTAACTGCTAGGCCCTTATTTTTACTTTTATCCGTCCTAGAATATCTAGATAAAACTGAAGCCTGATATTGCAAACGGACAATAGTTCCAATAGCCCTTGCAAGCCCTTGGTTTCTTATATCTAAGACTAGAATTTTTCCACCATCTACGATCTCGTCCATAGACCACAAAGTCACATCTTCTTCTTTTGGGCAAAGAATTTGCGAGGCCTTATATTCCATTAGCTGTGACAAAAATGCCGTGGCAGTGGCCGTAATTCCTGATTTTATTTTGTCGTCCAGCTCATTGTACTCATTATCAAAATACTGAGCTGTGAACTCTAAATTGGCCTTTTCTTCTTCATCAAAATAGTTTTTCTCCAAAGAATCATGTATCTCTAAAGCGTAGTCGCGACTATTAGCTTCTACTAAGGCCGTATAAAAATCTATTAATGTAAAATAGTTCCCCTGGGTGCCAGCGCAGAACCGAATAGTGTTTTTAACAAGGTCGTTTGATTTTATTCCCCAAAACTTTGAGTCACCAGATTCTCGCCCCATAAAATTAATCTGAGCTGCACGAATCATATTCGCCACTTCAGCAAAAGCTCCATTTTTTAAAACATTTTTGCGATATATGGGGTTAATTTTGACATCCCCATCGAATTTAAAATGGAAAACTCTGTCTGAAATACCTTTTTTATCCACTAGCTCTATAAAGTCCTCCGCGAACATAAGCTTTGGATCAACGACAAGAAACGAAGGCGTAGGCTTAAAATTTAATAACTGTTCAGACCAGGGAAGAAGTGTCGCCACTGATTTTCCTGAGCCTATTGAACCAGTCACCATGATTCCTCCTGGTAGAGCCGCCTCATTCATCGTAATCCACTGAGGTTTCTTAGAGTTCTTCATTGGTCGTCCCTAACACTAAAGTATTTTTACTGCTTTTAATTTGTGGAAGTGAGGAGGTTTTCTTGATGGCTCCCAAAGAGCTAAGCTGAACTACCACCACACATCCTAATATTCCTAATAATGAGGCTCCAGACATTAGTGTCGATTGTAAAAACAGATCGGTTTGCCAGTTGGGTACAACTGAAGGGAAAGGCAGGAGTGGCTCAAAGACTTTTAAACTTCTTAAAAGCGCAAAGCTAATCACTCCCACACTCATCCAGGTCACAAAATAAATAAGGTAGGACTTGGATTCTTTTCTAGAAAGGTAGTATCCCTTAATTTTACCACCAAGCTTACCAACACCTAGTAGCGTGATCACTCCACCCACAAAAATAGAAATATGTAGTCCAATTACACCGATAGCCACTAACAATTCCAATTTTTTGACTTCCAAATATTGAGTGAGCTCATTCCACTTTTTCACTAAGTCACCCGGTAAATAAATAAACCAAACCAACAAACCGACCCCAAAAAGAAGTAGAAGTGCTTGAGGAATATTCATCTCCTTATTGTTTTTTAATGTTCCTGACACAGACACTTCTCCTTTTTAACTTTAAAAATTTGGCTCTTCCTTGAACCTTGCTTACTTCCTGTAATTTGCCGCCTAACCTGTACGACACTCTCAATTAAAAAATGAGAACGTCATACCTTAACTACAAAGGATGATACTGAAGAGCATAGTTGTACCTCATCTTTTGAATGTGCTCTTGCTCAGGGGAAGAAGCAAAAAACAAACAAAATAGGGCACGAATCACTTTTCCACATCCAACCAAAACCTTTTTTATGAAACCCACAATGGGATTTATCTCAGCCGATTTTTTAAGTTTCTTTTCACTATTCAATTTCACGAAATCGGGGTTTATAACTTCTACCTTCACAGCTTTCTCCTTTCTGGCTAGGCCACTTTAAAGTTTTGAATGTTGAGCAACTTAACAATCTCCAAGAGTTCATTTTTTAACTGGTGATTGAGCGGGTAATAGTAAGATTGATTTTTTATTTTCTTTCCATATTCAAACTCCGGTGCCCAGTTGCACTCCGGGCAGTAGTCGTGAGTTTTTAATTTTTCAAATGTGTTCGATCCACATCTAGGACAATTGTTCATCGGGCTCCTCCTCTGGCGTTTCGCCTCTTTCAATTTTGTTTTGAGCCTTTTTGCTTTCATGGCTCTCACTATTTACTATTTCAAGAGTCTTGCCATATTTTGCTCAAACTTAGATGTGAATGATTTCAATGCGTTAAGTATAAAGTTAAGATTTAATTACAAATTTTTAACTCATACGAAATAATTAATGAGTTAGATCTTGCCAAGGGCCTGCATATTTCATTTTGACCTATAATTTAGGTAGTTTTTACACTGTAAATTTATTTGATTGCGGAGATAGTGCAAATTATTGTATTTCATATGAGACAAATAGTTCTTAGGAGTATTTAGATTTTGAAGATTTTGATTATTGAAGATGACTTCGTTTTGAGAGAGAGTTTAACTCGGATTTTAAGAAACCCTTCTGTTAATGAAGAGTCAAAACCTGCTATCACAACGGCCTCCACCACGGACGAAGCCAAGAAAACTCTAGCTGAGGATCAATATGATTTGGCCTTTTTTGATTTAAACCTCAACGGAGAGCTCGCTGGTATTAAACTTCTGTCTGCCTATAAGAATAAAGTGAAGTTTCCCGTCGTCATTAGCTCCTACTTTGACAAAAAAGAAATTGTTAACAAGGCCTATAATGCAGGAGCGGAAGATTTTTTAAGAAAACCATTTAGTGAAGACTCTATTAAGCTGGTTTTTAATAGATACTTTCACCACATCAATAGCGAAGAGTTCATCTCAAAAATTCTAGATGATTTTGTCACTGAAGACAGCGAGATCATTCAAGAGCTTCACAAATTGAAGTTTAAACCCCTCGGTTCCTCACCCATTCATATATATGGAGAAACGGGCACAGGAAAAGAAGTCGTCGCTCACTTGATTAAAAAACTTAACTTTCCTGAAGATGCTCCTTTTGAAGCTCTTAACTGTAACAACCTTACAGGTGAGCTTTTCGAGTCCCAACTCTTTGGCCATAAAAAGGGATCGTTTACAGGGGCCGGGGCCGACCATATCGGGTGCGCTAAAAAGGCCGACGGTGGAATTTTATTTTTAGATGAAATTGATAAAATTCCTGAAAATATCCAAGACAAATTTTTAAGGTTTATAGAAACGGGAAAATTTAGACCCGTGGGAAGCTCAGCAGAGGTGGCCGCCAAACTTTTAATTGTATCTGCCGGAAGTAGACCCCTAGAATCATTAATTGAAAAGGGAGTGTTTAGACGAGATTTAAAAGCGAGGCTATCGGGCACAACAGTCTATTTAAAACCCATCCGAGAAAGAAAGTCAGATATATCTCTTCAAATTGACTACTTTATGAAATCACACAAAACATCGGGACGCGTTTTCTCTATCACTGACCAGGCTATGAAAATACTCACCGACTATTCTTGGCCTGAGAACACGCGTGAGATTAAAAACTTTGTAGAGTCTCATCTTCTTAGCTTTACAAAAAGAATTACCGTTAGAGAGGTTCAAAACTTACAAAACCCCACCAAACAGGGATTATTTTCCACCAGGTACAAGATCCTCACCCAAGACATTATGAGCCAAGTTCAAAAGTCAGGGAGCTTAAAAGACTACATTGACCAGCTTCAAACAGAAATTGTGGATTATCAATTATTACAATCAAAACTAGAAAAACCTAACGCTTATACAAACAAAGCCAGATTATCTCTAGGAATGTCCAGCCGCGCTTTTTACAAGTACCTAAATCTTGGGAAGGAGCAGTTTGGCCATGATAAAAAAACTTAAAACCATCAACCAATCCGATCATATCCGACACGACATCAATCACAATATTTCCGTCATCCTCGAAGCCAATAAATTATTATTTCAAGACAACGAGCCCACCGAGCTCTCCCGCGAACTTCATCAAGCCATCGTAAGCCGCTCTAAAGATCTTCAAAACCTGATCAATCAGCTTTTTGATTTGTGCCAAGTTGACAAAAAACTACAAATTGACTTTGGAAACTATATCTTGAGGAGAAAGAAATGAAAAAACCTATTGAATTTTGCACTAAGCATCGTGCGAAGTTTTCTCAGATCGACTCTATGAAAATACTCAATAACGAGCATTACCTCTCCTACTTTATGGAACACAGAACCAGCCAACTTAGAGATCGATTAGGATGGAACTTAGACACCATTATGACCCTTCCTGTTCTTTTTGTCGTTAAAGAAGTCACGATTAAGTACAAAAGACCCATCTTTGGAGACAGTCCTTTTACGATTAACTCCAGGGTTACGGAGATCAACAGGACTGACATATTTATTGGATGTGAAATGACGGGAGATAAAGGTGCAATTCACTCCACTTGCAAGATGACCGTCACTGCTATTGAGCCTAAAACAATGAGGCCCACCGATTGGCCAGAAGATATAATCGAAAAGTTCTATGAGGAGTCCCACTCATGATAAAGTTTTTATTTATTTTACCAGGACTGGCTCTGCACCCCCTAGAGTTTGCCTATTTAAAATCTGCCCGCATTTTGGAAAACCCTGGATTTTACTCTCCGCATAGTCCAGAGGAGTTTAATTCGCTTCCAGAAAAATACAGTTTAGAAGATGTGGCGGAAATTCAAGCCCGGATTGTTTCAAGTAGTGTTAAGCTCAATTCTAAAATCACTCTTGTAGGGTTTAGCATGGGCGGCATGATACTGAGTATAATGGCCACAAAGTACCGTCATTTACTTCCCAAAAATACAAAGTTTGTCTTTGTAAATACTTCTCCCAACTTAAAATCAAACCCCGTTTTAACTCCAGAAATATTATCACAAAGAAAATTGAGTTCAGAAAGCCTTCCTGAATTTTTTAGCCGCACTCTTCAGCCGTTTTTCTCAGACAGATTTATAGCCGAAGGACAAAGATACACGGAGTATGTCGATTATAGAGCAAATCCTGATGTGATAATGCCTGTCGCAGAATATGTAAAACAAGTGGAAGCCATTTTAGCCTTTGATGGTGAGTCCTATTATAAAAAGCTCAACCCGTCGGAAGTGAGATTTGTTTTTAGTGAAGCCGACAAGCTTATACATCAAGGCCATATTGATGACACAAAAAGGTTAGTGCCTGGCGCTGAAATAGAAATCGTAAAAGGAGCCGGGCATATGATTCACGTGGAAAAGCCAGATGTCTTTAAAAAGAAAGCCACACAAAAAAGGAGGTCGAGATTAGGGTCTTTATGCTCAAGGCTTTTTTCTCGTTAGTAAAAATTATGAAATATAAAGTAAAAATTAATCATTCTATTGTTCCCTTAGCTTCTGCTGAAGCAGAGTGGGCTTATCTTGTTAATGAAACCCTGGAAGGTGAAAAGTGTATTGTTCCGCAACTTAGAAAACTCAAAAAACATCCTGTAGTTCTTGAAAACAAAGGACTGTTGGAAACTCTCTCTAGACAACTTGATGAAGAAGTGGAACATGTAAGACTTTTTAATGGTCTTATCGGTGTAGAAAGAATAAAAGGCAGTGGATACCGAGATCATCTTATGGCCTATGTGGACTCCCTTCCCTCTGTGACACTCAAGCTTTTTGCTCTTCAGGGAATGCTCGAAGGTTACGCACTGGGAGCCTTAAGACATAGGCTTCGAGTGATTTCAGATTCTCCCTCTGAGCGAGTAGACGCCCAGGCTCTTTATGAAGAAATAGGTCATGTTGCTTTTTCATTTGATCACTTTGGCTATTTAAAAAATGCAGAAGGTGAGCACTCTAGACAAGAGTTTAAAGAGGTTTCTAAAGAAGTAAATAAAATTTTCTCCCAATCTTTTGAAGGTGAAAATATCGCTAGGATTTTTAAAAACTCTTTTGGGATCGAAATTGAAGGCCCCCATCTACTAGATAAAACAGATTCAATGGCGGCATTTCAAAGTTTAAGTAAAATGTCTGTTATCCAAAATAAAAATCAGTTTCTAATCCAGTATTACCAGGGAGAAAAATGTGGTTAGGCATGAAAATCCCTACAACCAGGCATTAGCTCCACTGACAGCCTTTATGGAGTTTGAATTAAGCTCAAAGGCTATGGCCTCCACAGCAGCTCTAAAGGCTCTTAAAGACAAAGGAGGAACACTCCAGACCATCGACGATGAGGGTTTAGAAAGACACTTGGTTAAGCTATCTCATAAACATATAGATGGACGCGGGCTTACTTATTTGTTTAATGAACTTTATGGAAGTAACAAAGCGAAAGCTTCTTCCGTTCCTGGAGAAAGTTTTACGAAAATAAGTGAAGTGTATAACTCCCATGGCTTTTGGCTCCCAAGTGTCAAATACCCCCCGTCAAAACTAACTTTTACACTAAAGCTCGCAGTTCAGATAATAAAGCAGTTCCCCCAGCTTAAAGAAGAAAATATTGGTTTCGTTGTTAACTTGGAGTCCTTTGATTTTCAAAGCCTAGATGCCATCTGGGGAAATTCTATTATTGTTACTCCCATTCCAGCTCAGAAAGTTCTTGAGTATGAATATCGCCCCAAAAGGGAGTGGAAAGAGTATTTAAAAAATAGAGCCCACCGAACATTAAAAATAATGAGAAGAAAGGCCATTTCTGATGTCAACTTTGACTCGCTTGTCATTTCATCCATCGGCGATTTAACAGGGCTACCTTGGCTGACTTCTGAATCTTCAACGGCGCTCAGACTTGGAGCCACACCCAGTAACCCTAAAACTTTGAATGTTTTTGTGTGGTCCAATCACCAAGCCCAATCACTGCTATTTTGTGGCTCATCGGATCAGTGGTTATTTAAAAAAAGGAACAACATAAGTGAATTATGGAAAAAAATGTTTATAAAAAAATAGCCAAACTGTACCACAATCGAGATCTCGATGTGCTGCCTTATCTCTCGGAAGAGCACGGAGAAGCTCTTAAACTTCACTGGACGGGTCAGTTTAAGGAGTCCCTAGAGGCTTATATTGAATTTTTGAGCGATTACACTTTGGGCTCTGATAAGGTACTCGATTTAGCTCTAGCTGATTGCATTCTACTCTCCGTAAAAATGGGACAAGCTTTTGATACTGAGTTAGACATCTCCAAAGCTTCTACTTTAGATGCACAAATTGTAATGTTGTACGCAAAATTTTATTGGGCTTTTTGGGTGGATCACAAAATTGCGATCAAGGCCTTAAAAAAAATTATTGGTAAATCCCTTTTTTCCAACTGCCCTCAGTTTACTCTAACAGGAATATTTCTCTTTTTTCATTTGAAAACAATCGCTGGTGGAAAGCTGATTACCTTTAATATCACTCGTCTTATTTATCTTATTTTTAAGTGGGATCAATTAAGAGGGGGGAGATTTCCGCATTTGTCTCGAAATGTGGTTTTTGCATCCTTCCCTTACACACAATTTGTGGCCGGGCGAATTGGAGTCAAAGATATAGAGACATCCATTTCTTTTGCGGAAAAATATGTAGTGAATGATCCCTTTTATAACTCATTGGTTCTTATAAGTGGATTTTATGGCTACGCCTACTCTGGAAACGTGGCCAGGACAGAAATTTTTGCTGAAAGATTTAGAAGTTTACAAAAAATGGGCAAGCTAACTCGCTACGAGCCCGTCACAGTGGTTATGCGCTTTCTTCCCCATGCCCTTAGAGGTTATGGCTACTTGATCGCAGAGAGATTCTGGAACGTATTAGAAGCCCATAGACCTAGCCAGTATGACCCTTTGATAAATTCACAGTTCTACCGAGCAAGTTCTGTAATTGCACTCGTTCTTGGAAACAATGAACGGGCTCATCAGTTGATCAGCCTGGCCCGCCATGAACGTAAAAAAACTGCCTCTTTTACAGCCTGGGAAAAAATAGATGAAAGAATTGAGGCACTTTCTGGAAGGTCTACGCCCTTTGATCCAAGTCAGGATAAAATTGCTAATATTGAGGTGAACTTTTCTCAACCTCCTCAACTTAGCTCCATTCTTATTGAACTGATATCAGCCACCCCTTCCGCCTTAAACAAAACAGAAGATGAATATATTAATTTAATCACAAAGATTGTTACTAAACATCTAGACTGCCCAAGCTTTGAGCTTTCTAAAAATGTCGATCTTAAACCCAGTAAAAATCCACAGCTTTTGATTTGTGGTCGGATTTTAGAATTCACCCAGCTTGAACCAGGAAGAGTGGACTACATTAAAGAACTGGCCTCGGCTCTTAACCCAATGATTGATCACGTTATAGAAATTTATCAAGACCTTGTAAAAGCTCAAAAGGTTCAAAAAGAAGCTGTTTTGGTAGACCTTGCCACCGAGACCGCACACAACATTCTAGGCAGTGTTGACGATCTTGATAGTGATACTGAAAACCTGAAATTTTTAGATGAAGAACATAAAAGACGACATGAACGCCTCATTGCCAGAATCCAAACTGTGGCAAATGAACTGCTACTCAAAAAACGCCAAATTCTTCTTTCTAAATCCAAACAAATCAAAGACTCTACAGACTTTGCCTATTCCTTGAAGCCAGAACTATTAACATCTATTGTGGACAATGTTGTAAAGGAGCGTCGAACCACCACGTCTAAGGGTTCTGTGAATATCCAGTGGAAACCCAACCCTTTTCACTACAGCCTTTTTTGCAATATCAACTCTATTGAGCTTGAGGTGGCTCTTGCAAATATTATTGACAACGCCATAGACTCTATCGTTGAGGCCAATGCCGAAGATAAAACTGTAGTCGTTAAGATTGATCTTAGAAATGGCTGTGCATTTATCTCAGTCACGGATTACGGAACAGGTATATCACCTGAAATTATTGATAGAGTGACTGAAAAAAACTTTACCACAAAACCATCTGGCAACGGCCTTGGTCTATATCATGCTTACCATCACACCCAAAAGTGGGGTGGCTCTCTATCCATCGAATCATATGAAGGCTTTACTAAAGTGATTTTAAAGATCCCCATATGCACCCCGCCTCAGTGGTTTGCACCTCTAGTCTCTATACCTAACAATGGAACGGTGGTTGTGTTTGACGATGATGATGGAATCCACTTCACATGGCAAAAACGCTTAAAAGAATTTGGTTACTCCAAAAATGCTGGGAACCTCATCTCCAGTAAAACTCCAAGCGAGTTAAAAACTGAGATTGAGTCTTTAAAGGCTAAAAAGAAAGAATTTGTGCTCCTTTCAGACTATGAAATCTACGGCGAAAGAGTAACAGGGCTAGATCTAATAGAGCAGCTCGATGTAGCCGAGAACTCTTATATCGTTTCCAGCTACTATCGTGAAGACTTTGTAACTCAACCTTGCCAGAAAAAAGGCATACAAATTGTGCCTAAAAACCTGGCTCGGTTTGCACGTATCTATGTGGAGGACGGTCAGCTTGACGCCATACAAATTGAAGACGATGACTTTGTTCGCTCCAGATGGAAAGATTCAGCAAAAGCCCATAAAAAAAGATTTTTAAGTTTTTATTCTGTTTCGGAAGCACTTTCAACTATTGATCTTTTTCCCAAAAATATTCCTATCTTTGTTGACTCAAATCTTGGGAGTGAGCAAGGTGAAGAGTCTAGTAAGCAGATATATGATTTGGGGTATGATAATATCAGGCTATCCACAGCCTCTAGCAAAACCCTGTACCAAGAGCTTGCACGGCCTCATATAATTGATGTTATTGGTAAACTGCCCCCTTGGGAGAAAAGTGAAATTTGTTGAATGCTTAAAGTTACGAAAAATAGTTTTTTACAAAAACTATCGTCAATGTAAAGTGAAAAACTTTTTATAGATTTATTCGTATTCCTCTTTTGTGCTTACAATTGCTTCCAAAGTTCACTCGGATGCAATTTAAATACATTGCAGACTCTTAGAATAGTCGCAAAAGTAATATTTCTTTTACCAACTTCAAGATACTGCCAGTGTCTCCAAGACTTCCAACCTCGATCCTCCATGCTCTCCAGGGTCCACCCCCTCTTTTCTCGTTCAGCCTTTAATATGCGACCAAATTTCTTTATCTTTTTCCATTCTTCTTCAGTTGGATTCCCTTGGATGCCTTTGGGGTTATAAGCCTTACTTTTCTTCTTTTTCGTAACCATTTGTCCCTCGAATCACTAATTTCAAGTTAAGATTTCTTTAATTCACTTCGAAAAGTCTTGATTTTGAGGATAATTTTTATGCTACGGACGTAGTACGCTAGGAACGTATCAGGTTTTAGGTTAGAATATCCGATATATAGGCAAACTGGAGGTAATTCACACTGAGTTCAGGAACTCGATAACGTCTTTGTACCCAAGACCTTTGGCTATTCTGTCTAAAGTTAGAATGCCAACGTTTCTATTGGCATCAAAGACACGTTGTATAGTAGAGCGAGCTGTCTCTGACTCCCAGCCTAGCCATTCTACTGGCTTATCGAGATCATACAAATCCTTGTGAATCTTCTGGCCAATCCTCTTGAGTAAGAGTTCCTCATTCTTATTGCGAGGTTTACTAGTTGTTCTTGTTCTTTTGGGTAGCTTCTTCACAGAACTAAGATAATGAGGATATGATAAAGTTACTGCCCATATATGGGGCTATTTTATGGGTTTCACATATAGGCGTAAAAAATGAAGAGGATTACATCGAGACATCTAACAGGGTTTTAAGCAAGGGAATAAATGGGACTTTACTATAACAGAAAAGAAGTGGGAAAACTATTAGCTGAATATCGAGCATCAGTTGGGCTCTCCCAACAAGACGTTGCCAGTTACTTCGGCTATTCTTCTCCTCAACATATTTCAAATATCGAAACTGGGAAATCACCAGCTTCTCTAGAAGCCTTTCGTGGTTTTACAGAACTCTACCGTATAGATAAACAAATAATAGCAAAGCTATTAATCGAAGGGTTAAAGATGCGCATCTGTGAAATACTTAACATTAAGGAGTCAGAACTGTGAGTTTCAAAGCAAAAAACACTTTAGCTCACTGCCGCATATGACAATTTCTAGAATAGCTTTATGAGATGAAAACTAAACCATTAAAACTGAAGGCAAAAGACTCCCTCCAGTTTTGAAGCTTAAAAAACGAGCAGTTAGTGGAAGTGAGAGAATCTTGATAAAAAAAATAATATGGATAGATAAAAGTAATGACATTATTGAAAGTTATATTGATGCATTACAGATAGATTCTTTGGCAACTTTTATACAGTGTTGTGACTTTGAAGTAGCAGAAGAAATCATCTCTTCAAGAAAAGATATTGATGCCGTTATAACAAATTACTGCACCTTCTTCTGGCACGAAAGACTTATCCGAGAAAATTACAAAATGAGTCCTAATGTTTTTGATTTTTTAGAAAAAGTTATCTACAAGAATCAAACAATTCATTTTTTTCTATTTTCGTCTATAGCAAACAGTTATGAACAGATTGACAAGTACAAAGCATTGAAAAACTTTTACTTTATCAACAAAAACAGCGGCCAATTATTACGCAAGAAACTACAGATTCTAATCTTTGAAAATAAAAGTTAGCCCAGACTCAATAATCGAAAAAGTTCATTATCACCTGTATTTGGCTGGATATCTTACCACCTTCAATATGAATTAAAGTACAAATTCCTATTAGTAGTGAAACAAAAAAGACCATGAGGTACTTAAAATTTAAGTAGCCCATGGCCTCGAAGTTTATTCATCAGGATTGACCCTGATGAGGATTGGTGAGTCTCTGTAAAAAAAAGGCACTCTTTTAAACACAATAAATGATTAAAACTCCGGCCAGATTTGAGCCACTCAAAGAGGCTCAAATTAAATTTACTAACGGAGGGCGCAGCGGGCGCCAATGTTGTTGTTCGTGTTCGTGGGCGTGTTGTTCCAATTCGATGCCCAACGGCCCGAATTCGAGCCGTTGTTCCAATTGCCACCAACATGCAGGCCACGAGCCGGAACCCCAAGACCTGACTGAGACTCATTCATCCTCTGCTATTTTTTAAATTCTCCAAATCATTTAATAACCCTCTATGCATATCTATAAAATTATCACAATAACTAGCATGACCCGAGAAGGCCTCCAAGCTATCTTCCCACTTCGACTTTCTACAACTCGAATTCCCAACACCTGGCTGAGTTGCTAAATACCGCTTTTTTAACTTATACCTGTAAGCTCTTAGCCTTCCACTACGCAAACGAATTTGTGCAGGAAAAACCCTATATCCCACAAAACAAATTCCCTCTGAAACTTGACCAATTAAAACCTTGTGAGGACTTAACTCCAGTTTTAATCTTTCATTTACAAACTCACGCACCAATTTCAATACAGTTCTCGCCTTTTCATAAGTTGGAACCAACAGTATAAAGTCATCCATGTATCTCACATAAAATTTTTCTCGGAGTGATCGTTTCACATACTGATCCAACTCGTTCAAATAAACATTTGCAAAAAGCTGACTGGTTAGGTTCCCAATAGGTATCCCCGTCTGCCCAGGCGCAGTAAATATCAACTTTTCCAAACAGCTTAACAGCTTTTTGTCACCAATAGATCTTGATAAAACTTCAAATAAGGTCTTCCGATCAATACTTTCAAAATACTTTTTTATATCACACTTTAAAAACCACATATCTGGATTAGCTGAAACCCATCTCTTCAAAGTTAACATGGCAGCGTGATTGCCTCGACCAGAGCGACAAGCATAGCTGTGAGCAAAAAACTTAGGTTCAAAAACAATCTCTAACGTATTAAAAATAGAATGATGAACCACACGATCTCTAAAGCTTGCTGACTCAATTTTTCTTTTCTTCGGTTCAAAAATTGTAAAACTACGATAAGGGCCGAACTCATAGGTCTCATCGTTTAGTTGCTTGATTATCTCAAATAAATTTTCTTCAAGATGATAACTGAATTTAGCAACAGAGGTACGATCCCACTTGCCTTTAGCTGCTGAATAAAAAGAACGTCGCAAAGAAGAAAAGTTAAAGGAGCTTTCAAACAAATTCGTGTAAACTTGCCCCACACCATTTACCTCGTAGCCTTTTCCCAACCCGTGAGCATCTTTCCAATCTCAACCAATTTTAAAGAGATCATTTCATAAAGACCTTCTGAGAGCAGACCTTGACGGCGAGAAATTCGCAATAAAAACCCCAGTAAATGCAACCGAGTTCGTGCAAGATTTAATGACTCATTTCGCAACTTTGGGTGATAGGATGCAGTATAAATGTTTTCTACAACGTCCAAACCCACTCGTTCTATTTTTTCAGCTAAAGTATATCGTTCAGTTTTTGGGTAGCGTCTTAGTGCTGGTAAAAGTTCCATAAGTAAAACTTCCAATTTTTGAATAACCTTTAATGACTTAACCATGATTTTTTTCTCTCGTGTCCATTTTTCTAATCAAACCACTCAAACCCGGTAATATTGAATTTTGCAAAGCCAACCCTAACGCCTTACAAAAATCGTTAGCTTCTAATTGAGCCTCGACAAGAGCCTGAGCTACAACGGACCTCGCTTTTGCAAAACACTCCCCTTTTTTTATTTTATTATATTCATAGAAACCCATGGCAATAAGCTTAAGTCCTTTTTTTAATAAAAAATAAATCGGAGCCTGGTCTTTCCTAGCACTTGAATCAAGCGATAAAACAATTCCTTTTAACTCATTGTAGACCCCAAGATCATCAAGGGTTTTAAATTTTCTGTTCCCATTTTGTTTTTGTGGAATATTCCCTTGCCGAAAAGGTATTGAATTGGGCGGGTTTGATATTTCACTCGTGGCTGTACCATTATCCTCACCCTCTGATGTCAAACAACTCTTTTTTACCAACCAGTTTCGACCATCTTTTTTTACAACGATTTTACCATTCGCGGCCTGATGTCTTAAAGTTCGTACAGGTTTATTTGTTAGCTTCGCAGCTTCTGTTAAAGTGATCCATGACATGAAAATTACTCCCACCCTATGAGTTAAAGCGAGATAAGCCATATAAAATTTGTATAATATTATCAAGTTAAGTTTTCCCTAAAAGTTGTAATAGTGGTGGATTAAGAACCTTTTTTATCAATAGTTCTATCAGATTGGGTGAATTTTTTTATGCCAACATATAAACATATAAAGTTTATTTATGCAACTTAAGTTTTTTATAGAAAAGTACAACAGGTGGATATTTATATTCATCGGCAACACAAAATCTATCGGCCATTTTGTCGGCAACACTTTGCCGATAATTGCCGATCTTTTTAGGGTAGCCAAATAGTGTTTAGTGGGTATTTGCTCAGTGGCTCACAATACCTTTTAAAATTTAACTTTATCTTTCCCTAGTACGCTGGGAGGGCGCAGCGGGCGCCAATGTTGTTGTACGTGCCCGTGGGCGTGTCGCTCCAAACCGATGCCCAACGGCCCGAATTCGAGCCGTCGTACCAAGCGCCACCAACAAGCAGGCCACGAGCCGGAACCCCATTGCCGTTATTTGTGTATAACCAAATACGATCTCCATGTAATGGGTTAACCAGGGTATTGATGGCGACAGCATTGCCGTTATCATTGCCGACTAAGGGCAATCCCAGCGGCAATGACATATTGCTTGCCGAATAGCTTTCAGAGTCAAATGTCCAATCGTTAACGGGGTCCACACCTCCTGGTCCTTGAACCCCGTCAAATTGAAAGTTCAACATATCTCTATTACCTGAATCCAATGTTGAAGTTCCACCCACACAAATATCTGTGGCCGCATTGCAAGTGTCTAACTGATCACTGGTCCACTCCCAAACATTTCCCACTAGATCTTGAATACCGAACCTGGAAACACATTCACGCGTAAGATCCGCCCCTAAAACAACAGACTTTATTGTATCTGTAGCATCTCCAGCTAAATCCGTTTGTGGAAACTCTGAACTTCCATTCATTGTAACTCCACCATGATTAGAACTATTACATCCTGGGCTAGAAGCTAAATTAGAACCCACATCTTGAGATGCAATGGCAGAGTCTGACTGCTCTCCCGGCTCGCCTGACAATCTAGGCCTGGCGCTTGCGGCAATAAACTCCCGGTGCCTTAGTAGACGTTTTTTACCATAATCACCATCTTCAAGAGCCTGACAAACATCATGGGATTTGATTTGATCTATTCGAACCAGAGGTGGATTTTTTCCGCTGCCGTCACTTGGATTGTTAGTCACTGCTAAAGCTTGATTGGTATCACTCAGGCTGGAACTATTTAACTCCACCCAACTGGACCCATCGTGAATTCGGCAGTGACCGTTTGTGGTGTCGTAATACACATTTCCAGCCACACCTATGCTTCCTGCTGGAGTTCCCACCCCATAACAGTCTCCTGGTGTGGCGCTGGCCCCACACATCCCGCCATTGGCGTTAGAGGTCCACTTACACCCCAACTCCCAACGGTCCACAAATAAGTTATATCCAAAATCATAAAAGCTTGCACTCAGACCTAAGGGTGCTGTATCCACACTACTTCCCTTATCATAAGGAACTGCGCCCAGGCCCGTATAAGCACATCGCTGTTTGTTGAGGGGGTCGGAAGTTTTACCCATTAACTGACACATCTCAAAGTTGGCAGAGTCTCTATGGACGAGGGCCATATTACTGGGCGGAACAGGTACCGTCACTCTATACGCACTATTTGAGGTCGGCAACTCGTAAGTAGTTCCACCTGATTTTAAAGTCACCACATAGTCATACTTCTGAGGACTTGAAGCTACATTGGTGTCGGTACAAGTTTTTGGGCCTACGCCTGTAGCTGTACATACTTGACAAGAGCTTGTCATCACATTCGTACAGGTTGGCAATGAAGACATATCTAACACCCCTCCTTGCCCTACTCTGACAAGCACATACTCTGTGCTAACTGTAGCCCCAGTAAAAGCCAACCAGGTTACAGAGACCTGTTTGGCTGTGGGTTGCCCTGTAGGAGCCCCTGGAGCGTCACCAAAAGCTTTCACAAGCATAACACCATTATACTGGCTATCATAGCTTGAAGGCAGTGCTAGAGCTTCTGTAGATAAATTTTCATCTTCTTGACCTAAGTTACTAACAGCTTTCACAGTAAAGCTATAGTTAGCTCCATCAGTTAACCCTGTTAAACTAGCTGTTGTGGAGGCTGACGAAACTGTTTTCAAGAGGGTCGTAGAGGCTCCAACTGTCCCATAAATTTTGAGAGATTGAATGTCGGTGCTACCTGCAGGGAAAGCCACATCCACCTGGCCAAAACCCTTCAGAGTCGCACTTGTAATACCCGCATAAGTCAATCCTGATAAAATTTTAAAATTACCATCCGTTTCGTTGGAATTGTCCACGGCTCTTACTACATAGTTGTGTAAGGTGCCAGCCGTTAAACCAGAATGTATGTAACTCAAAATAGATGTGGGTACAGTCGCTAACGTTGTCAAACTTCCATCGGCTTGCATTTCATAAACGCGATAACCAATTACGTCTGACCCCGTAGCGGCAGACCAAGAGATTTGTATACGGGTGTCATCTAAGTTAGAAACCGAACTCACTCCCGTGAAACCAAAATCAGATGCTGGATCAGTTGGGCTAGAGGGATTAGAACTGCTACCTGATGTGACCTCACTTTCCTTCCCTAAACAGGAACCCAAAAGTAAAACAATGCCACACAAGCAAATTAAGCGTGTAATATAGAATCTTTTTTTCGTTAATTTAAATCTCAAGCAATGACCCCTAACCTCAAAGCTACCATTTCTGGCATAACTCTAGATATAGTTTCGGCATTTCCCTCTATATCTTTAGAAATTTCGAAGGGTTAACAGCATTTTTTTGATTTTTAACGAATTCTTTACGAAAGCCCATATGGCTGAACTCAAATCTCTTTGGGTGGCCCCTGCTAACGTCCCATTCGGTAACAGTGTATTCTCAAATTGATACGTTTTCAGATCAATCACTTGACTCCTCCGCCTACAACCTATTAAAAATAGAAAAAATCAAATAATATTATATATATATCACTTTAAATATATTTATAACATTTTTTAGTTATAATGATTTGTAAATTGTTATATATTTGATATTATTATTGATAGTTATGGTTTTAAAAGAAAATATAGCTTTACTAAGGATTCTTATTCTTTCTGAAATACCTCCAGAAGTTTTGCCTTTCGGAGGAGACCTACCTTTATGGCTCAGGAAGGTTGCAAAGTACCATAAAATCAAATCAAACAAGACAGCTATCGGGCTCATTGAACCCAAAACTCCCCTTGAATTTGATGTCCTTCGAAAAATATACAGCCAGGTGGAAAAAAAAGAACCAATACAATGGCTTATAAGCGCCGACAAAATCAATCCAAGATATCGAGCCTTATTCGTAAAGAACAATATTCCCTTCATCTTTAAAGATCAATCTATCTTTGCTCCGCTTTTAGGGCTAAAAATCAATCGTAAACAACTGGGGGAAACTGCTTATACAAATGCAGAGATCGTATCCAAATCTATCTCCGCTTTGGAGCTAAAGCTTTTGGCAGGAGTTCTTAGTAATCAATTGATCCTCGCAGACTTCAACCTTGACGATCTTCTAGCCATTCTGACAAAACGAAATATCACCATATCTAAAATGACTTTGTCCCGCGCAATTAACAAACTCATCAAAAGAGAGTTGGTAATTACAGAGGGGTCTGGTCCCAATCGGCAACTCAACTTTAAACCCCATACAGACATCTGGCACTCAATTAGAAACACCCCTATAAAAACGGGGACTAAGTTGGTCGAGGTTAAATGGCCCATTCTTAAAAAAAGAAATATCCTTTCTGGTGAGTCAGCATTACAATTCTATTCAGATCTTGCTGAGCCAGAAAAAAAAACTTTTGCTGTAACACAAAAAGACTACGAGATTTTGAAACAAGATTTTGAAAAAGGTGAGCCCTCAATAAAAACTACCTTTATTGAGGTTCGAAAAATATCTCCCAAATTATTTTCAGTTAAGGGCAATCTAAACCCCATAGAATTATATTTTGAATTGAATCACCATGATGATGAACGAGTTCAATTGTCACTTTCACAAATGCTCAAAAGCTACAATTTGGAGGCGAAGCTAGATGATTAAGGTTCATGGACTTCAACATTTTGCAGATTATTTTAAAGACGTTGAAGATGATTATGTGATTATAGGTGGAGTTGCCGTCGATATCGCTCTTCAAGAAAATGATATCAGCTTCAGAGTAACAAAAGATGTAGACATCGTAATACTAACAAACTCTTCTGACAAACTAAACGATCGCATTCTGGAATACATCAAGAAGGGACAATATCAGTCTAAAGAAACTATTCATGGCAAACAGTATTTCCGCTTTTCAAAACCGATTGACAATAAGTTTCCAAAGATAATTGAACTCTTTGCTCACAATGAACAACAACTTAACCTCGATGATGGACAATATATCATTCCTATCGTTGAAAATAGTGAGGCCGATAAATTGTCGGCAATTCTTCTTGACGATGAGTATTTTGGCTTAATAAAAAATAACTGCATTAAAAGCCATCTCGGTTACTCAATCATAAGTCCACTTGCAACAATCTGCCTGAAAGCCAGAGCCTTTAGAGAGCTCTCCGAGAGAAAGGAAAGGGGTGACAAAAGTGTAGACTCCACCAGTATAAAAAAACACAAGAATGATATCCTAAGATTGACGCAAATTCTCAAAGAGAGTGACAAGTTGTCTCTGGGCTCCCAGTCTTCTCAGGATTTAAAAATGGTTCTCCAGGAAATTGAAGCTTCAACAGATGATCTCTCAATCAAACAGGTTCTCTCCATCCCAGGCATTACAAAACGAGATATCGTTGAAACACTCAAAGCGGCATTTTTTAGTCCAAATTGAATGCCCATCAACAACCAAGGTTAAAGTAGATAACTGCACACATTGTTATTTATCTACATTCAATCTAAAATTTCTATGGGCTTACCACCAGATAAGGCCTGTTTAAAAAAATCGGTGGAGTGGGGTCGGACTTCAAACTGTCCTTTTAGTGGCAATTCACCCTGCTCTTGCAATGTCCATTCAACCCACCCGCTCATGCCTTGGCCAATTGACATTTGAGCTATGGGCCTTTGGCCTCTATCAAAATCTTCTTCTAGTCGGTTTTCAGAATCAATAAAAATAACTAAGTGGCAAGGTCTATCACATGTCCTTTTAGGTGCTACAAAAATTACACCACCTTTTTTATGTAAAAATACAGTTTTCCTCTTCGGATAAGGGTAAGTGCCAATAGAAACGGTTGCATTAGGCTCAACAGCTCTAACCTTTGCTTTTGAATTCTGCGAAGTATCACTCACCTTCTTATTTAAAGATGGGGGTTTGTTCTTTTCACGATTTTTGTCCCACTTGACAGTTAAACCTCCCGAAAAAAGTCCCTTACCCTCAAGTTGAATTTTCTCCCCCTCTTTAAGAATATGAGTTTTTCCTTCAATTTTGACCTTTACACTCCCCTTTATAGCTCTAACCCCAGGGTAGCTATTGGCCCCTTCAGACCAGACCTCCACTGTAGAGTTGTCGCCCTCTAATATCATTTCCTTATCTCGAAACTCCAACACAACTGGCTGACTGGATTTCAATTGCCCCTGAAACTTTCCATGGTCTAAATGAATTCTTGGCTCTCCCATTTTTCCGGTAATAATAATAAGTGACTTTTCCTGAAGGCTTAGAGTAAAACTATCAAATAGTTCAATAACAGTTTTGGAGTTCTCTCCCGTAAAAACTCGATCACTCTGATAAACATTCATATTAGGTGAAATATCCACATAGTGAGACTTTTCGGGATCTCTAAGGCGCACATCGCCTAAAACACTGTCAACATGACCTGCTAAAGGATACAATCCAGACCTATTCATTGATTCCTGGCTAACACCAAAAATGCCATAAGCAGAAATAAATAATAATATGGCTCCGACAATAATAACCACTCGATCTGAGGCCTCCAATTTCAAGAAAACCTCCTAATCAGTCGAAAAATCCCTTAGTATTTTTATCACAATCCGACGATTCTGAGCTTGATGGTGGGGTAAGGCTTTCCCTTCCTTAGACTCGTTCGGCAATATAGGTTGAGTATCCCCCCAGCCTAAAGCCTTTAGACGATTTTTGCTAAAGCCCTTTTCCTCAAAAAGTCTCACAACAGTACAAGCTCTTACGCTCGATAATTCCCAATTGCTGGCAAACATTTTACTTTGAATAGGTACATTGTCTGTGTGCCCTTCAACAAGAACACCAAAGCCTTTAGCTTCAGTCTGAATGACTGGTAAAAGTTCTAGTAAAACACTTTTTGCCTTTGGTAAAAGTTCTGCCGAACCAGAAGCAAAAAAAAGAGAGCCTTTAAATGTGACGTCAATGCCCCTATCCGTTTCTGTTAAAACAACCTGATCCGTTAAGTTAGACTTAGCAATAACATCTTTCAATTTCTCGGATAACTTTTCAAAAGGTATCTGATATTCACCACCAAATATTTTTGTGGTCTCCTTTTTTATTTTTTCAAAGGCTACGGAATCTATTTTTGAAAAAGCTAATAACATGGCAAAGAAACCCACAAGTAAAGTCATCATATCCGCATAGCTTACAAGCCAATTGCTCTCTGACTCTTCGATCTCTACGTGTTTTTTAGCCAACCGAGTATAAGCTAAGTTTTCGTCGGCAAAATATTCAGAGGGCGATTCAAAGTCATCTTCTTGCGAAATATCATAAGCTTCTTCAGACATACTTTAAGCCACCTTATGATTTTTATCAAAACGATCTCGTTCTTTGGGTAATAAATAACTCTTGAGATGCTCCTCTACCACTACAGGGTGCTCTTTTAACCTTAACTGGCGAACACCATCCATAACAATCTGCCTCAACACTTCATCTTCACGATTAAGCTGGCTCAAATGCTCTCCCAATGGAACAAATATAAGGTTTGCCAAAGCAATTCCATAAAATGTTGCTACAAGTGCCACGGCCATAGAAGGGCCTAGTTTTTTAAAGGCATCAGCATTTCCTATACTTTGCAATAAACCAATCATTCCCAGGGTTGTACCCATCAAACCAAAAGCAGGAGGAAACTTCCCAACAACTTTAAACACCCCGGCTTCTTCTTCATAACGTTTAGAGTGAGTCAATGATCTTTTATATAAAATTTCATCAATGACCTTTGGTTTAATTCCTCCCTTGACCATTAGGTCAATAGCATCACGAAGAAAGTGAGTTTTAATCTGATCAAGATTATTTTTTAAATAAAACTCGTCCTCGCGATACCCTCGCGCCAAATCTACAATTTCTTTAATTACAGTTTCATGGGCTTGGGAGTAACGTCCCAGTACCTTTTGAAAAAATACTTTTACCAGATTAAACAGCATAGAGACGGGAAAACATAGTATGGTTGCCGCAAGAGTTCCACCGATTACGATAACAATGGCATGTGTATTTAAAAAGATTTCTTTAGAGTGAGAAGAGTCAAAAATAGCCAGTAAAAACACTGTGAGTACCGACAATACTCCTAATATTCCAGAAAACTTCATAAACTCACTCTCCTCTGACTATAAATAAGCATAAATGCCCCAAAGCCAGTTCAACATTTGAACCTGTCCGGTCCCGACAACACTCGTTCCATAGCTCAATTCGGATCTCAAACCCCACTTTCCCCAAAGGGGATACTCTACCCCAAAGCTAGCCTTTATATATAATCCTGCCGAGGCCGCAGCAGTTTCCTCATCGGTGCGAGGCAACACACTACTTTGGGAAAAACCAATACCAGTGCCCACATAAGGCGACCAACTTTTTTGAATAACATTTACAGTAGAACGAAGCCCCAATTGTGGCTTTAAATTCTGAGGGTGTGGAGTATAAAAATAATACTTGCCATGAAGCCCCGTCATTGAAATTCCGGTAGAAACTGGAGACAAATCCAAACTGCGCACATGTTCCGCCGCCAGAGTCAATCTAGAATCAAATGAATACTCTAAAAAAAAGGAATAACTTATTGGACCTTCTGTCCTGACTAAATTTTCATCAGTATTCACTACAGAGTCTCCCACTCCTGCCATACCACCAGTTCTCAAAGATGAAGCTCTAGCTCCACTTTGAATAGATAAGATAAAAATGAAAAGTATAAGTAAATAACTAGGCCGCATCTGACTGCCCTTCATCAAATGAAAATACTTCAACCCACTGAATCTGCCCATTAGAAATAAGTCGCTTTAATTTACCTTCTAAAGAGTTTAAAAAAGCTTGCTTTTCTAAGTTTGAGGTTGTGTCTTTTCTTTTAATATCATCTTCCACAATTTCCGCCAACCTCGGAGCACATACCTTTATTACTTGGTTTTTAACTTCTGGAACCAATCTCAACAAGGTTATAATTTCAGAAGAGTCTGCAATTGAAATCAAACTTTTTAAAACTGTCTCTGGCCACTCATCAACAAATGCCAACGTCGGGAACTCAGACTTTAAAAATTGGTTTTCTAAAAGCGGACCCACTTCACGAAGTAACACAATTCGCTCATTTATAGGCAATGTTTCTAACAAGGAGATTTGTAAGGGACGTAACGAAACCTCTTGTGAGTCCTCTTTTTTCTCCGAAACTGCTGGCTTAACTTCTCTCTCTAAGTTTTTAACATCCTCTAGCGAGATTTTCTGTAAATTCAAACTATCTAATAAAAGTCTCTTTTTTTCTTCCATATCTTTTGTGCCTAAAAATTGAGAACGAATACGATCTGGTAAATGTAAAGCAAGAAGTGCCTCGCTTTTCGATCCCTTATCTGAGACCAAAGTGGCAAGACGTCCGGGAGGAAGTTGACCCAAAAAGCCAAATGGTGAAGATAATGATCCCACTCCTAGTGTTTTTAAAGATACCAGATCCCAATACACTGATTCTAAAATCACCTTTTTTTCAGCAACAGAAAGAGCCTGCATTTTATTAAAAACTTCTTTCATTCTTTTTTGTTCTTTCACTGGGATATCAACAAAGGGGATAGGAGTGATCTCAGAAGACTGTTGACTGACCCAGCTCATCATAGCATCCATTAAACTTGCCACTTTTTCGTGGCCAGTGGGATCATTTTCAAGCCAAGTAGACACCAATTCCAGTATTCGCTCTTTTAACTCAAAAGTAAGTAGGCCCACCTTTGCAATTAGATCTCTATAAGTTCTCAACTCTGCCATTAAGTTGACATTTATATTTCCCTCAAGCTCTTTAGAGTTTTGTCCAGGACTTTCAGCTAAAGCCTGTTGACTTTTTTGCGATTGGTTTAGCTCCAAAGCCAATTTTCTTTGTGCATTTGCATCTCTTGAAGGAAGTAACTTCAAAAGGAAAATCCCTACCATAAGAGATAATGCTACAAGTAAAAACCCCAATAGATATTGGTAGTCTTTAACATAGTCTTCCCATGTTTTAGGCTTCTCTGGGGGTATCTCAACTTTCTCCTTTGGCAAACTACCAATTCTGGTTACTTTTGCTACAGCACGGCGCCCGAAATCTCTCCTCACTCTTTTCTTTATCCAGCTTTCCATTTTATCAACATACTGTTTGTCTAGTTTCTCACTGAGTCCCAAAGAGACTTCGATTCTTAAAATTTCAAAATTTTCCAACGGAGAATCAGCTAGACTTGGTAAGTCAAATTGTGGTCTTCCACTGCTCAACTCGCCATTCTCCAGCCAGCCCAATGTCATGTCTGATGGAAGCTCAGAGGTTGATTTTTCAACTTTCCTTTTACGAATTTTAACTTGGGCGCTTATACTGTAGGCTTTTTCTTCCAAGGTCGTTGACACAAGCCTTTTCATTCTTTCCGTTACCCACGATTCAATTTGAGTTTGTACCCCAATAACTTCTGGGTCTAAACCTGACGACGATTTTGATTGAGCAAACGAAAACCCAATAATAAAGTTGATAAAAAGGAACATAAAAAAAGCTCTTATCACCTAGGCCTCGCTTTTCGAGCTTTTAACTTGCGTATTTTATCTATCATTTCTATGGCATCTTGTAACTTCGGATCTATATTTAAGGCCTTTTCATACCACTTTAGGCTCTCATCTAGATTTCCCTGTAAGTAATAGATAGACCCTCTCATAGACAGTGCCCTAACAAAACGGTCATCTAACTCTAAGGCCTTGTCTAGTTCTACCTGAGCGCGATCAAACTCTTTAAAACCTGCAAACTTCTGAGCATTAAAAAGATGTTGAACCATTTGACTAGCAATACGTCCCTCATCCTCTTGTGACTGCAATTTAACATCAATACGAGTCTCTAAAGTCGACAATCTAGCTACTGGGACCATGATTGATTCTGTTCGCCACTTACTTTTTTCCACAATCAATTCGTAATACTCACCTGCACCAGGATCAACAACCACTTTTGATTCAATCTCACTAAGGGACAAGTGAAGAGGTGTCGAACCAAGACTGTGCTTCTTGCCCCCACCAGAACCCTTGATAAAAACTTCTGCACCTTCAGGTTCAGTTTTAATAATCATCTTACTGCTGCATGCAGATAATAAAACTAGGAGTATCCCTAATGTATAAGGCCATTTTTTATCTATATTTTTCATCACTGACTTATTCGGAGTTTGGTTGTCTTAAAGTTAGATAATTTCACAAAGATCTGGTTTAACTGGGAAATTCTCAACCAACATCCAGAATAAAAAACTCGACCAAAGCCTTATTTGCCAACTTAGGTAGTACTATTACTATAAACATCAACTGTCATCCAGATGAGTGCCTTTTGGTAAAAAAGATTTCTAACGTAAACTTACATTGGTAAATTAAATGAGTTAAACTTTTAAAATGAAACTTACCCACTTTCCTATAAAAATAAAGCTTTTTGTCTTGTTCTTTTTGATTCCTACACTGTCTCTTATAGCTTACTACTTTTTGGCCACAACATTGTTTCAAAAAGACAAATTGGCATACGTTTTAGAAGCTCAACTCAATGACACTCAAAGTTTAAAGTCAAAAATAAATTATGGAATTGAGAACCTTCACCATACTCTCGAAAATATTTTTTATGGTTACAATCCAAAAACCAAAGATTTGGGCAATCAATCAAAAAGGATATTCAATACACACCCCCATCTCATGGCACTTTATTTATTCGAATTCAAAAATGGCTCCACACTACTAAGCCCAATTCTAATTCGTGAAAATTTTTTGCCCGAAGCGGAGACTCCAAAGTTTGTGGAGAAACTAAAAAATAGTGATCTCAAAAGTCCAATTTTACTTTCTGAATATTCACTTCTGTCTTTACCCACCAGTCTTCCAGTTCAAAATCTCACGTTAAACCAAGATTCACAAATCATTGTTCTTCTAAAAGATCATTTTTTAAATCAATACTTTGAACTACAGGGCTTTTCTTACAACTACCTGATTAACTCAGACGGCCAAGTACTCTTAAGGTCTGATCGATCTCCCTTAATAGTTTCATTTTCAAATTGGAAGTTTTGGACAAATATAAAATTGAATAATATCCAAAATTACAGCGGTGAATCCCAATCTCCAGAAAATAACAATTTTCTACTCACCTTTTCCCTTATAAAACCGTCACTAGCTCTTGTCTCTATGACCCCCCCAAATAAAGTTTTATCCGGAGCAAATCAACTTATAGTTAAGTCTGGCCTCTTTTTGTTGGGTCTAGCAGCAGTAACAATGATTTTAAGCACACTGTTCTCAGCCCCTATATCTTCTTCTATCAAGGCGCTTATTCATGCTACAAGACAAATTGGAAAAGGCGACTATAATTTAACAGAATTTAAAAAAAGTAACGATGAGTTAGGCGAACTCGCAGAAAGTATTTCAACCATGGCTAAAGACATAGCCAATTTTGTTGATGAGCAGCAAGTGAAAATAAGAATGCAGAAAGAGTTAGAAACTGCGCAAATAGTGCAAAACACTCTGTACCCCCAAGAACCTAATTTGAAATCTCCTCAGTTCTTACTCTCTGGTTATTATGAGTCTGCCAGTGAGTGCAGTGGCGACTGGTGGTATTATAAAAATTTTGGACCCATAACTTATTTCTTTATTGGTGATGCTACAGGACATGGCGTCGGGAGTGCTCTTGCAACTAGTGCTGTTCGTTCTGTGGTGGAGTTTCTTGATGAGAATAGTTTACCTCCCCCTTCTCAAGTAATGAAAGATCTCAACCACGTTGTATGCGGGCTGAGCAAGGGTAATATGTACATGACCTTTCTCATTGGTAAGATAAATTCTAATACGGGTGAACTCACTTATTGCAATGCCAGCCACGAACCTCCACTTTTGTTTCCAAACTGGGGACAAAAAATCACGCGCAAAAATGTAAAAGCATTGTTAGGAGAGCCTCAATCTCGATTGGGAGAAAATCGCGAGACCATTTACTGTGATCACCAGGTCAGACTCTCAAAGACCGATCTATTGTTTCTTTACACTGATGGATTAACAGAATTATTAAACTCGCAACAAAAAATGTGGGCAGAGAGGTCTGTGATAAAAGTTATATTAAAAAATACCACTACCAATCCTCAGCAACTTGTCTCAATAATGTCTCGAAACTATAAAAACTATCAAGGTGAGGCTGAGCTAGAAGATGATGTAACATTTATTGCCTGTAGGATTATTTAAGTACAGAAGTTTTTTTTATTATTTACAATAACTAACATTGAAAAATATTTTGGCCAAATCTCAATCTATTCCAGATTGAGAAATATTTCTACTAATATTAAGATCAATTTCAATAACAGAACTCCTAAAGCTAAAGCCCATGTTTTTCTAAAATAAACTCTAAACTCAAACTTTCTTGAAGCTACATTGATTAAAATTTCAAATATTATTCTATTTCTATAATTTTCTTTATTGTTTTCCATGAAACCTCCTGCAACCAATCGCTGTGGAGGTGTTTATGGAAAACCTATCAAAAATATTTTGAATGATTATACTTAGACAATAGGGTCTGGGCGTTCACGCCTAGGTCTATTTTAAAAGATGTCACAGCTTTCTATGAGGGTAAAAACAAATCGCTGAGATCGATATAAAAAAGGCTTACCGTGAAACTGCAAGAAAGTATCACCCAGATATCAACTCAGCAGGTGAGCAACTCATGAAACTCATTAATGATGCTAGGGACTCACTCTTATCTGAGCCCCTGCCCATTGACTATGAATCTTCTGAGGAATCCATATTTAACTACGGTGAGGAATTTAATGAAGCCCTCAATAAAGTTATACATTTTCAAGGAATATCTATAGAGATTTGCGGCGCGTGGGTTTGGATATCCGGAGACACAAAGCCACATTGGCCTAAATTTAAAGAAGCTGGTTTTTTCTATGCTCCCAAAAAACAACAAGTCTACTTTAGACCCAAAAGCTATAAAGCTCGAACTAAGGGGCAAACCTTGTCTATGGATCAAATCCGACAAAAATATGGCTCCAGTGGTATTAAAACGAAGAGGCTATTTACTCTTGCTGAATCAAAAAGTTAAAATACTTGAATTTATGTAAAATAATTTAGTGTTATCAATTAGTTAAAATTTGTCTTGATTATCGAGACAATATATGAGAAAGTAAGATATGATTAACAAATCCAATATTACAACCTTATTCAAGGCCCTAGACGAAGCTTTAGGGCAAAAAAATGAAAAAAGAGAAATCACTGTTTTCGGTAGTGGTCCTCTTATCGCTAACAACCTCATTGATCGAGCCACTGTTGACATAGATATGGTAGACCCTGCCATGGATATGAGCCTACAACTTATAGCAGCCGATGTGGGAGAAAAGTTTAATCTCGATATGACTTGGCTCAATAGTGCTGGACATATCTTTTCGAGAAATTTTCCTCAAGGCTGGAGGGATAGAGTTAAGGTCCACTACAAAGGTACAAACTTAGTCGTTAAATTTTTGGAGCGCAGCGATTTAATCGCTACAAAATTCTATGCTGCTTGTCAGAGGGGGGAACAAGACATTAACGACCTTGTGGCCATTGAACCAAGTAAGAAAGAATTAGACGAAGCTAAAAAATGGATTTTAAAAAGAGAACAAAATCCAGATTGGCCTAAACACGTTGAATATATATTAACCGAAGTAACAAAAAGGTTAAAAAAGGGAGATTAGGTTTTGAAGAACGATTCTCAGGCTGCTACTATTCAAGATCTTGCTTCACTGGGCTGTGGCTTTTACTCCAACCCACCTCAAGATACACCCGATCCTGAAAAAGTTATTATTAACTCTTTAAAGTTATTCTGGACAGACCATAAGCTATTCACGATGTTACTTTCAGTTCTCACCCACCGTATCCATTCATTAATTCATGTTGAAAGGCTACTATCTTTTGCAGAAGAGACTTCAAATGACGAGAGAATTATATTGATGGTTATTGCGGATAAGATGGTGGATCTTGGGGACAGGAGGTACAATTTGTTGATAACAAAATTAAAGAAAAGAGGGCTACGAGTTTCATCTGTTCCTGAGATCCACACTCAGCCCTATTTTATAAAAAAATGGGGTTTGGACCCTAACTTTCTTAAATTTAAAATCGAAGTTCCCAAGTATTTTGAACAGCCAGAAAAGAAGTTCTACACCCTAAGAGGAATACTTGATAACAATCCCTGGTTAAAAATTCGAGCCCTAGTGGGTGCAAATTACAGAGCTGATCTTATTTATCTTAAATTCTCTGGTAGAGTTAAAAATCCTACTGAAGCTTTGCAATCCTTGTCCTGCTCAAAAGCCACCGTTTATAGGTTGTGGGATTCTATTTCTCTGGTGGAAAATTTAGAAAAGCTCATCGCCTAGATCACCTTTAAATCCAAATTAATTCAAACTTTGTCTTCGACTGGATCAGAAGCCAAAGGGTGGATTTTTGCAATTTTCGAATGCCAAAAATCCACTCCTTGGACCTTTTCATACAAAAAAGCCCAAGGAAATTTTTAAAAATTAAAATGCCTTTAAAACACATCAAAAATATCTTTATTTTCTTTTTTAAACTTAGTTGCCTTATCTGACCAGATGAAATCGTAAAAATCATCTTCAGTCTTATTTTTATATTTTTCAAAAAATCTTTTCTTATAAAGATCGTTTTTTGCCTTACCCTTAATAGAGCTGAGTTTTAACTCCTTCATGCTCTCCGGTGTTTGTAGTTCCATTAAAAACTCAAGATATTCTCTCGGAGAAATTTTATTTCCATAGTCTTTAGAATTAATTTCCTTTAAGCTCTCCATGAACTTTTCTCGCGCCTCAATACCAACACTTACAGTGGGGTTATTTGATTTTTTGTCTTGCTCATTGTTATTTTGTTTCTCATTCATTGTGAGTTTTCTCCTTATTTTTTATCAGTCTTCACTGAGATTTTTAACCTTCCTAGATCCTGGGATTTAATTTGGAGGTCCACCGGAATTAACAAAATGGCCTGTGAACTATTAAGAAAAATCGTGGTCGCAAAAATTCAATCGCCCTATTTTTCAGCTATTTTTGCGACCATTGCGACCAAACTCGATGAATATTTGTGCATTTCCATATATACCAGTAGAAGTTGCCTTGCGTTGCTCAAAAATTTGTTGTAAAAAAACTTAGTAAATTCAGTCCTTAGATGCACTGTATTGGATTTAGGGGTTTTGGAGGAGGTCGCAGGTTCGAATCCTGTCTCCCCGACCAAAAATCCCGGTGGGCTCGCAGAGCTCAGCGGGATTTTTGTTTTTGGGGGATAGCCTTCGAACTTGTGGCTCTCAGCGAGCAAAGCATGGAGCAGAGGGATAGGCATGAGGCCGCCAAAGGCGGCTAGGCTCATGCCTATGGTTCGAATCACACCAATTCCCGGTGGGCTCGCAGAACTCAGTACATAGGTTACTTTGAAGAAGAAGCAAGAGTTGAACCGAGAACAAATCCCTTCGGGGCAAAAGTGTTACCCTTGTGTCGGGCCACAAAAAAATCGGTATTTTGCAGCGCAAATGGTGTGAATCATTGCTCTGGGCCTTGGTTAACCATGGCAGCCTAATACTTTTGCTCGCTCGTCTAACAACTTGTAAAAGCGTTTTTGTAGCTCAACAGATAAAAAGCTGTTTTTGACGACATCTTTCATTTCAGGGATAGGCTTCAAGAGTCGCGAAAAACTATTATCAATCGCTTTTTCTGGTATCTGCAAATTTTTACCTAGTGCAATAAAGTCTTCTCGTCTAATTCTGGCCTTTTTCCCATTTACGGTGAGCGCCATTTCTTCTTTATCCTCAGCCATTAGAAGTCGAGTAGAAAGTAAGTCATAGGCTGGCGATAAAATCATTTCACCTGCTTCATTTTGCATCAGAGAAAAGTTTTTTAAGTGCATGTCCGCATTTCCAGTCAAAAAGCAGAAAAGATTGAGATCAAAAAAAGTAACGGCATCCAGACCTGGTCGTGAAGAATATTTGAGAATGATTTTTCCAGCTTTTTCGGTGGACGTGTCGTACTTTGATTCTGTTAGCAGCTCACTTAACTGACAAAAATCTTCTACGGCGGTTTTCCTTCCCTTTTTTGGGCGATCAAAACGTCTTGTTACATAGGCAAGTTCTCCTGAATTCAACTGAATCAGGCCATGCCTTGCAGTTTCTAAACCCACAATTTGTGCCATGTGCATGGTGGCGTCTTCTACAACCGACATATCGGGAAACTGCTGGGTGGGTGGTTTCAGAATAAAACTCCCCCACAGATCAACAATCATCAGGCGATGATTAGGATCATTTTCTTTTTTTTCGATATGCAAAGAAATTTTAGGCTGCACACCAGTGACACCAAGATGCCGACTAATGGATTTTTTCGCTAACTCTTCAAGATCATTAGCACCAAAATCAACGGCAGGCGGAGTCTCCGAACCAAATAATTTTTTACTGCAGGATTGATGATAATGACCATCATGAGGAGCGTCTTTTATTGGCCGATAACATCCGAGGCACTTATTCATCTGCACCTTCGTCATCATCATTAACAACACTCACATCACCAATGCAGTCTTTACACGCAAGCAATAATAGCCCCATACGATCACGAGGATTGATTTTCCAATTATCGGTGATGATGTTGAGTAGCCACCCTTCAGGGATGAGGCCATCAAAAAATGGAATCATTGTTTTTTGCTCGAATGGCTCCTTGCGAAGAGGTAGCGTAAGGCTTACAGGTTTTACATTTTCGGACTTTAAATAATCCTCATCATAGGTGAAGGAATAAAGACCTTCTTTTTGCTCGATGATTCCAGCAAAGTTTTTTTCTACAAAAACCTTTCCCCGCTTATGGTCTGCCACTATTCAGCCTCTCTCTTAATTGGGACTGGCCCAACAGTATGGCCAAATAGCTTTAGAACTTGCTCAACCTTATCTAGGCGAAGTGTTGGCTTATTGCTTTCAAGTTCACGAATGAACCTAAGACCAACGCCAGCTCGCTCAGCCAATTCTGGTTGAGTTAGTTTTGCTTGCTTGCGCTTTTTTTTGATAAATTCGCCTAATTGATTCATGTTAGATATAATACCCGATTGGGTATAAAAATAAAGAAATACATTGGAAATATACCCTATCGGGTACATATATTAGATATGTTAATTATTTATACCCTTTAGGGTATAAATATATACTACAACTACCCAAAATGGGGCAGTACGGAGCTTAACCTACCCCATTTATGGGGATGGAGTGCCCCCCGCTTAAACCGGGCATGACAGTCTGCTCCTAATGATAGGAACATCCAAAGATTCCTCGCATAAGAATTGGACCTCTCAGTGATTTATCTGCACTGGTCAGAAGCTTCATGGTGACTCTCAGCGAGCAAATCTCTCAATACCGTCCCAATTCCCTAATCTGATCGCATTCCTCTTTCTCTAAAGAAAAACTAAACAGATCCATCACCTCTTCCATGTGCGCAGGGTCCGTTGTTCCGTATAAAGGGTGAACTTTTTCGTGGATGAGGGCTCGAAAGTAGATTTGGATCGGCGACTTTTCTAATTTGTTAGCCAGTTCAATGACAAAGGGGTGTTTCCAAATATGCATGTTGGCATTCACCGTCCAAAAAGACTGGTAGTAGACTCCATTTTGACTACAAAATGCCCTTAGTTCTTTGTCGTAATCTGAATCTTCATAGAATCGATTTTGAAGAACAGAGGGTTTGATTTTTGTCTCTTGGAAAAGACGCATAAAGAGATTCGGATCATAGCAATTGCTGATTCCCAGTTGCCGAACTGATCCATTTTCAACGAAGCACTCAAGAACTCTCCACGCCCTTTCACTTTCTTGCCATGTTCTCAAAGGTGAGTGAAGCACCAAAGAATCGAGGTACTCGGTACCGAGGTTTTCGAGAGAAACCGAAAGCGACTTTCTGATCTGATCTTCCAACGACGAGCTAGGATCATAGGGGCAGTTATTGGGGTCTTGCCCATCAAAGGGCGTGAACTTTGTTTGGATAAAGAGATCCGATCTTCTTAACCCAGCCTCGTAGGCCCTGCGGATTCCCTCGCCAACTAAGGGTTCATTGTAGTGCTTTGGTTGGCATGCAGTATCGATTCCACGAAAGCCTTTTCGCAAGGCAAGTTCAACTAGATCAGCCGTTCTTTCTTTTTTCCATGCGGTCCCATAAATTTGCAGTGGAATACGAACTCCACCAAGACTTTCAAAACAATCCATCCCCTTCTCCTCCTTGAACAAAACAGTCCATCCTATACCATATGCCCGTCGACTGTCAGGTCGCCATTCATTTCCGCCCGAGGCCACTTCGCGCCCAATTTTGGCCGATAATCCTGCCCAACCTCAGTCAAAGGCCTCTCAGCTCTGCCAGATTCACGCCTGTCAGGCACGTTCCTTGAAGTCCATCTCCCCTGACCAAGGAGCCAGAAGGTGTTCTTAAAGGCCATCGCCAAATTCCTTCCTTTCGCTACATTGGGCTTTGCCCCTTTGGCGGCAGCCTATGCCCCAGCCAATAGCGTCCCCATTTTCTTTTTCGAAAAAAGCCACAACAACGAAAACATCCTCGTTGTCCACTCGGCCATGAGCCCCGATTGTCGTTTTGAAAAGGTGACCGCTGACGAGGACTCGACTGCCGGTGAAGCCTTCTTGGTCGACTTCTATTGGCTCATGGAGCGGGACTGGTACAAACCCACCCATCCCCTTATCAAGGCCGGAATCCGTGAGAGACTTGATGTTGGAGAACTTTCAGAGGGAAACAAAGCTTTCTCCATGACTCTCGCGGATCTCAAGGAAGTTCTCCACGACCTCCCAAGTTTGGAGTTTAGGGTGGAATCAATTACCCAGGACAGTGGCTGCCGAGCTCGCGCAATCATTGCTTTAGGTGCCTCCCATAGCTTTCAGGTTATTGAGCTCGACTCCATCTACACCGAAGTGGTGACGGCACTTGGCTTTCCAACAAAAAAGTTTAAGTGGATTGAGATTCGCGGCCGCAACATCTCAAACGGTGCCCAGGTCGTTGCTCGGTTCTATCCTACTTGATCTACCTAAAGGCATTTCACAGGTGCTCTGGCAGTGGGGGTGAGTTCAATCATCTAAACTAGAGGAGAGTACAAACTTTGGATTTGGGTTTAGCTCCAGGCCCTGGAAGAGCTTCGGTACCCCTTCCCTCTAAGATATCCAACAATGGCACCAGCAGATTACAGATCAATACCGCAAAACCAACTCCATCAGGATACGGAGTGTAGTAACGAACGAAGACTGTCGCCAGACCCGCAATAACTGCGAAGCGTATTCTGGCCTTACGCCAAAAGGGTGAGGTTACCGGGTCAGTCAGAAGGAAAAACGCCGCCAGAGGAACTCCCCCACTGAAAATGTGAAACAGCGGATCGCCAACCGCCCAATCCGCGTGTCCAATCACTCGGTCTCCCCCGGGAAGAAGAAGAACAAAAAAAGTGATCGAAGCCAGGTAATAAAGCGGCACCCTCCAGTCGACAACCCTCAGGAAACACAATAGAAGTCCTCCCCCAAACACCGCCAGGGGGAAGGCCTCGGCCAATGAACCGACTTGGTTGCCATAAATCCAATCACTTAGAGAATAGGGAAGACTCCCCATTTCCTTTGCCAAGGGGCTGGCTCTAGTCACGGTATCGAGTATCGAAAGTGGGGGGCGGTACCACTGGGGGAACAAAACCACAATTGCCACTCGGGAAAAAACTGCGGGATTGACTTTGTTTTTCCCCAAACCGCCCCACATCCAACGCCCGAATACGACCGCGATACTACTCGCAAACACCGCCAACCAAGGTGGAGCATAAGCCGGAAGGAGAAGAGCTACAAGAAACCCGGTAACCACGGAACTTGATTCAAATCGAAATCTGTTCAACAAAAAGTCCAGGGTTACTGTCGTCCCCATAGCTAGAGCCAATAACAACATTCCGCTAACACCATGCCGCCACCATATCCACGGGATCGTCAGCGAAAGAGCAAAAACGACGACCCACATGAGAGTCCTGGTCGACAACACTCGGTGGATAAAGGGACCTCTGTTCATAGATAGACCACCGGATAGAGTGAATAGTAACTTAGCCCCAACACCATTAGTTTTGCAGACACTTGACTTGATTCTGTCAAACGGTTTTCGCGGATACTGAATGCCCAGAAAAGTTGGGTTCTTTCTAACAGCATGCTGACTGTGAACCCCAATCCCGAAATGAACAAGGCCGACCACAGGCTCGAATAGGATGGAAGGCAAAGGACTAAAGCCATTGGCCAGCGGGATTTTGGCACCACCCACATTACAGCAAGACCAACAACAGCGGTCACCCTATGATCAATACCGACCTGGGTCAACAGGCCCATGATAACAGGCAAGATCCATAACAGGCTCCTTCGCTTTTCTGTGGTCTGCGAATGAAAGACTCCCAAAGTGAGACTTACATACAAGGCATCAAAGGCTTCCATGTCGCTCCCTTTTAAATCCTAAAACCATGGCCGCGCCGATCAGCAGAACGCCGGCAATCGGCAGGTGAAGATGCAGATTTGACAGAATGGTCAACCAAGCAACACAAATAGCAATCAGGCCTCCCCTCCAATTGACGATAAGTGCTCCCGACACCAGGTAAACCAAAAAGTTCTCACTCGGACAAAGAACGCCCGCAACCCAAGAAAGGATGAGCCAAATCCATACAAATCGTCCCGCGACCAGAACACCGGCAAGAACAAAGCCAGTCCACAATTTTGGGTCGACTGGCGCCACAACCTGAAGTCCAATCAATACTCCAGCTAGCCCACCAAACAAAAGGTCCCTTGGACTGGGGCCTACAGGATCAAAGGATATCCTGAGAAAATGCAGAAAGTGATTCCACATACTCCCTCCACACAGCAAGAGCCGAGTTCACGCCGTCAATAACAGACTGGGATGAAATACTCGCACCAGTTACAACATCGACAAGAACAGGAGTGTCAACATCCCGACCCAAGAACTGATCAAGTAAAGGCCTCATCCCGGCCAATTGCCGGTCAATTCCCTCTATGTTGGTCTCTAAATGAACTTCTTTAATGTTCCCCTCTTTACGATCAATAATGAGCCAACCACGAATGGGGGCTCGCATTCCCTGGCCAGTAAAGAACAAAACAGCCTTGCTGCGATTTAGATAGATCTTGCCAGACGGCGCTTGAATCACCTCCATACCCTCACCCAATATACTTTGAGCCCTTCGATGGATCAGGCTGTACTTTTCAAGGTACTGCCGAGATAAAACCATGGCCCCAACCACCAAAAAAAGGCCGCAAGCATAACCAACCCATCTACGCCAGCTCAATGGCCCTCACCTCCCAAGTGCCCCGCCTCGGACTTAGTTCGACGAATTCTTTCCATCAGGCGAATCCCAGACGGGCAAATGAAATCACAATAGCCACATTCGATGCACTTTTCCCATGCCTCACCACTCTGATCCCAACATACCAGTTTTGGAGCCAAGCCCACCGGGCAGTCGTCACCACAGTAGCCACAGTTGATGCAGACTTGTTCAGGCCCCCTTGCCAATGATTCTGAATGCAAGGAAAACAGACCTATGGTCCCAGGGCGAACTTCAGTACTCCCTTCGATCTGTCGACCCATCATCAAGCCGTCTTTAATAAGTACTCGAGTCATCTGGCATGTGCAGCCCAATGCTTCAAAAACAGCCTCCGCTCGAGTGCCTATTTTTACCTCGACATTCCGAACTCCCCTGGTACAGCCGCAATGAACCGACAAAACCCGAGCTCGCTGTGCCAGACCAAGGCATACGGCTTGATGAATCGCTCGGGCCGTCTGAACATTAAACACCAAATATCCGTAGTCTTGTGGTCGGTGGTGATTGGGAATTCTGATTGCAGCAAACTCCTCGACCAGGATCTTTTCGTACCCAGAGGCATAACTATTGCCCCGGGTCACGATTTTTCCGTTTTTAGCTCCCACGGCCCGCATAATGAGTTTCATTCCACACTCGACCTCATGGCGATATTTTTTCAGAACGGCATCATCGCAGGAAATCATTGGTTCTGATTCGCACCCATTGATCAAAACCCAATCAATCACCCTTCGCGGGCTGAGCTTTCGGTGTGCTGGGAACTCTCCCCCTCCCATACCCAGAACGCCTGCTTCCTTGACCTTTTGAATGATTTCAGCTGGAGACAGTTCCACAACATCATGGTGGCGGCCTCCATCCGTGGTCGACTTCTCAACATTGATATTAATAATTTCCGGAGGTTCGAATATGGACTTGATCCATGATATCATTTTGTCCACCCCTCTTCCTGAGTGTGGCACTTTGAACATTGAGTCTGGAAGTGAGGACCATGGCATTCCATGCAACTGTCTCGGTGCTGTCTGGATATCTCCGCATGTTTGGTGCGATACTCAACACTGTCCCCTGGCGACCTGACAGATTCCTTCTCCCACTCAGGCGAAACCCGCTCATGACAGGTACGACATTGCTGTTCCTCGTGACAGCTATGACAAATCCCCCTTTCTTGTCGGGCAACTTTTCCATGGGTCACCTGAAAGTGTTCTTGACCGTGCCCTTGAAGGAGTGATTGTGAATGGCAATTCCCACAATTCTTCAGTGCTCCCCTGGCCGTGGAATGATAGGTTGCCTTGACCTCTCCTTTTTGAACTAGGTACCCAAAGCCAACAACAAAACCGACTACAACAAAAGACTGCAACCATTTCTTAAAATAGGACATCTTACCCATCTTCGGCTCCAGTATCTATCCAGCGAATAATCCTCAGAAGCTCCTCCTCATTGAGAGGATTGGAATTTGGATGGGCACGGTCAAACGCCATTCTATGTTTGGACTTGAGCTTTCGGCCCATCAAAATCTCAACAAGACGGCTGTTTTTGGCTAAGCCCTCTCGCCAGTCCACCAGATCTCGCATAACTAAATAGTGGGATCTATCTCCCCAGTTTGCGGCCTTCGGCGCCTGAGCAGATCGATGACAGCCATCACACTTGGTTTTCAAAATAGGAACAATGTCATTGGCAAAACTAGAACGATAACTCTTCGCCTTTAGGGACCCGATGAACTCCGGGGCCACCTGTTTTTCTCCCAGCTGTTTGTTCCAAATGGCTAAGGTGCGAGAGGCCGAGGTCAACACATCCGGCTTGCGGAAAGTATCCATTGGATTACCGGTAAGGGACCCATGGCACCCAGCACAGGTTTGCGAAAATAGAACTCTCGGGATCGACAGAGTATGCCTCTCCCCTGGCTTCCCATAGAGCCATCTTTTCGGCGAAGCTAGAGCCATGCGGTACTGATTGAGACTCTGAATATCAAAGTTGACACCCGAGGGAATAATAGCCTGGAAAGAACCATCATTTTCAATCGGCACTTCCCCAATAATGAAGGTTTTATCGGACCTATTCGGCTCATCACGCCGACCAATAATCCGTGCGTAGTAAATCGAATCAATATCGTCTGGCAGACTTGCATGACCTGTATTTGCCACTTGAGGCAGATCCAGCTTGCGCACTCCATGAGGAGTCACCTGCTCAAAAAAAGTGTCCAAAAGTGGTAGATCAAAGACTTGAAGTAGAATGGGTACGCCGGAATCGTAACTGGAGAAACCCATTTTTCGGACCGGAGGTCCGAAAAATGAATGGTCACTCTTGAGGTCTTTGCGTGACATCTCCTGTAACCGCCGAAAGACAGGTCTGGGCCAAAGTTCGTTGGAGTCAGAGGAAACCAGAACTTCCTGATCAAAGTCTCCGGCCCCAAAACCAGATTCGTTTTGAAATGACGGCTTTGGAATCAACCTCAGAATGTCAAAATTCGGTCTCTCTTGAGGATCGTGGAGATCAATTGGACCTTTGGCGTAGGCGACCAAAATGCTTCCATCCGGAAGCGGGTAGGGATCTCGATAGGCTCCACCAGGGCTTACTCCCCGGTATCCAGCATGACCTAGACGTACCCAACCCGGAACGAATTTGAAGATAGAGGCTCCCGGGGGGCCCGTCATCAAATCAGGATGATCAAGAAGATCCAAGGGGTTTCTTTCCTCGATTGTCGGACCAAACTGATGGTCCGATACCATGAGCATTCCACCCCAATAGGAATCCGGAGAACGCCCGATTCGAACCTCAAGGCCATTGGGTAATTCACGATTGTCGGAATGAATGGGCACTCCAGACCTGTTGCCGTTGTGAGTGTGCAAATTAGATCCATCCATGTGAACTCTAAATTGCGCCCCATTGTAGAACGGCCTCCCCCCCTGCCAACCTTCACGTATGAGAGTGAACATGATTTCACCGGATGATCTTCTCGTAGGCCGTCGAATCCCATCTATGGAGTGAGTGAGTTGGTGGATCCTGGCGAAGGCGTCTCTCTCGGTTCCTTTGAGGGCCAAATCCATCCGATAAAGATCATAACGACTACCCACCCTCTCCTCGTCTATTAGTGCATAGTGAACATGCTTTCGAATCGGATGCGAAAAGGATCGTTTAACCCTAATGCGGCCGTCCCCGTTAGAAGCCACTTGCCTGACTTCCCCGGCATTGGCACCATCAAGGATCTCGACCGTCCTTCCTTCAAAGCAGTTGCTCTTCTCCGTTCGTTCCAGATCGACAATCTCATTCGCTGACCCGGCCTCAGTTTCTCCAACAAGGTAGGCCGACTTTAAGACCGCAGTGCCCCCGGCTCTGTTGGACATAAAAACAAGAGCGACATCATCGACATCTACGTTCTTACCCCAAACCGATTTGGCTATGTAGAGAGGCTCCCGAAAATGAATTTTGGGATCTGAAGAAAAAGTGAGCTGCCGAGCTTCCCTGGTGATTAGATTAACTTCCCAAATGTTTATTGGATCTGCGGAGCTGTTCCTAACTTCAAAGGCCACACTTGTACCGTCAAAACTCACTTCCGGTGCCCTTATGTCAAGAAGCTCAGCTTGTCCCAGCTGAGCAGAAAGAATTAACTCCTCACCATCAGTTTTCCGAAAAACCAGTTCCGAGCCTGGCCGAAAATCATCGTCCTCAAAAAAACGCTGTGGAAGGGGACTGGAGCGTCTGACAAAGACATATCCACCAACCTCTCCAAGTTTGTGGTCAACAATGGCTTCGGTTCGTTTCTTCTCACGGGAAAGCCACTCCACCAAGTGCAGGTAATCAGGGTCGCCAGTTTTGAGGAACTGATTCCCACCTTTATGGTGAATACCTCCTTCCACAACTGGTATATTTTTTAAAATTTGTCGCGACTGCCTGACCTCGCCTGACAAGTTCACCAACTGAATGTTGTCCCCTAACATCGCACGTCGGTTCTTACGATGGATCCCAGCGGTGTATCGACCTTCCAAGGCCGGAATACCCGGGTCGAGTTTTAGGTCATTAAACGAGGTCGGCAAATGGCAGCCAAAACAAGTCTTTCTCTCCAAAATCGGAACGATCTTATCGGCAAAGTAGGCTTCCTCGTTAGTCAGCTCAACCAAGGGTATTTCCCGAAACAATTGCTCCCCGCTCACCCAAGCCAGAAGAGATTTGAAGTCCTCTTCATTAGGGTTTGCAAAGACTTCCGGATGGGGCTCACCTCCTGAGTACTGATTGACCAAGGGAAGCCTCAAGATAGGGCTTGCCAGGGGAATGGCTTCGTTTCCGAGGGGGCTCTGTCCTGGTGATGATAAGGATTCTGACCCTCCGTAGGGTTCAGTGGCCACTAGGTAGACCTGGTCAAGCGTATCTTTTTTGACAATCCTCCCTTTCTCATCATCGACAGGAAATCTCCACAGTCGCGCTTCTTCATAGTGGTTCCTTTGACTCTCAAAGGTCCCGACGGACACCCCATGACAACTTGCACACTTGCGTTCAAATATCGGCACAACAACTTGGGAAAACTCACCGCGAAGCTCCTTACCTTTTTTGTCAGAGAGAAATCTCCCAACAAGAAGACCTAAGCCTATGGCCGTGACTGCAATCGAGGATAAGGCGACCCAGCGCCGAGTTCCTTTTCTCACGGCGTGCCTCCGACGACCTGCAAAAGGTATCCAGACCTCTTCCATCCCTTCGAAAGATACTCTCTACCATCTTTGTCAATAATAAGGACTTCCGTATTGTCTCTTTCATTTATGAGCTTTATTCCCTCGTTAATGCCCAATACAGATACTGCGGTGGCCAGGGCATCGGCATCGACTGATCGATCTGCAAGAACGGTCGCACTGACAATCTCTTGAACCGGCCACCCTGACCGCGGGTCAACGATGTGACTGAAGCGCCTTCCCTGGATTTCAACATAGCGTTCGTAGTCCCCAGAAGTTGCCAGAGAGTAAGAACCAGAACCATGGAATACGGCCACGGTTCCGGCTCGACGAGGGTCCTTCACTCCAACTCTCCAAGGCGTGTTACCCTTGCGTCCAAAGACGGATAGGTCTCCCCCGGCATCGATGACAAAATTCGACACCCCAGATGACCTCAATAAATCCGCAATCCTGTCGGCAGCCGCTCCTTTCCCGATACCGCCAAAATCAAGTCTAACCATGGGCTGCAAGAAGAGAATGCCACGCTGATTTACGTCAATCTGGGCCAGCCCGCCCCCAGTCCTTATTCGATCAATGACCTCTTGTTTGGGTAGCTGCAATTTCCCATTTTGACGACTCCAGAACTTATAGAGATGACCACTGCCCGGATCAAAAGCACCATTCGTGCGCTGATACCAGAATTGGCTCTTATGAACTAAATACTCAAGATCAGACCCGACTTTGATTCTCTCTTTGTAACCATTAGTGTTCAACCGATGAGTGTCACTGGATTCGCGCCAGCTACTTATCTTCGATTCATACTTTTCCAGATCTTCAAAGGCTTTGTTGATTGTGGATATAGATCGCTCCCTTTGTGCCTCCTTTGCCCAAGTCATTATGGTAAAAATCGTTCCCATTGCAGGACGCGATACAGACAACAACTGCCCGTGTTCAGTGGCCTCCACGGATTCAGCAGACAAAAACAGGCCCTTGGCTTGAACCAACTCCGAATTCAAAAGCAGGATAAGGACTAGACTCAATCTCAAACTCGCCATCACTCAATCGACTCCAAAAACTTCAATAGGCATTCAACTTCCCAAATAGACAGGTGAGAAGTCACACCGTGAGTATCCGGTACGCCGTTAAGCTCATTCAATCCTATTTCCCACTGGTCAGGACGATCAATATCCCTACGGGCGCCAGCAAAGGGCCTCAATGCCAGGTGCTCAGGAACTGCCACTACTTCCCTTAACGACACGGCTCTCCCATGGTGTAGAAAAACTGGAGGCCGGGCCCAAAGGCTTCGCAGTGATGGTGCCACAAAGAAGCCTTCATTTTCCTCAAGTCGACCCAAATCCTCGCGATCCCAATCACGAACATATCCCAAGAGGGAGTCTAACCGATCGGCACTGACCAATGTATGTATGTTGTCCCGAAAAGTGGGAGTCACCAGGGGTGGAAATGATTTGTTTGAGTTAAACACGTTGGTCTTGTCGGTGAATCCGGGAGACGGGTGACAGCCCACACAACCGACGATCGGACTATTGAAAAGGTTCCTACCAATTCTTACCATCAAATCCTCCGGATCCACTGGATTGGGCAGAATTCTCGATTCATTCTTCTGATAAATCCCAATGAACCTTTGAAACTCACGCATGGTGAATTCGCTTCCGAGGTATTTTCGGGATACATTTCGAAAGTGAAGATCCCGCCGCTTAGCAAGATCAGCCAGTGTCGCCGCCCCCCCCCGTAAGGCAGCGGTTGTTGCTACCACAATTGAATCGGCAGATTTCTGATAGGCGCCAACTTCGTCACGGCTGGCAAACACGTTTCGGTAATCACCAGAGGGAGTCGTGTCAATGAAATCAATAAGTGGATTGTGCTCCATCATCATCGTAAGGGGTTCATCAATGGAAAGAATTCCTTCCAGAAAAAAAGGAACCTCACCCGCCAGGTTCCTAATATCTGGAACCTCTCGAGATCCACCGGTTCTTTCTTCCCCTGACCGACTTTGTCCCATCACCTGACTTACTGACCACCTCTTTCCATCCGAAGTATCCCGATAATGACAGTGCACACAACTCTGGTCCTGATCTACGGAAAAAACACTCGTCTGAACAAAAAACTCACCGCGCTCGAAATCGGTAGCTGGAAATTTCGGCCCCGATGAGGCAACGGGGTACTCCAGGCTGTTACCCGAGTCCAAGTTGACAATAGAGATGGAATCGCCCAATTGGTTAGCCACAATCAACAGATTTCCCATGACATCAAGTCCTACTGGCTTGAATCCCGCATCAAAAACCCGTTTTGGTTCAAGTAAAACTCGCCCTTGCCCACGAGAGATGAACCACTCCTGGATCTGAAAAGTGCCGGCCATGGTGATATAGAGGCGATCCTCCTTGCGTCTAATTTGTTCAGGGAAGGCGCCAACGACTTTCATGAGATTTTTCGGCACATCTCCTTTTTTGTCACCGTATAGAGCTTCGAAGGTATCAGAAGTATAGCGCGTAAACTGGTCGGAACTGACATAGGAGGTTGCTCGATCTGCTGAACTTCTTACCACGACGACATCGTTAGTTATGTCACGAAACTTCTCCTGTAATGTTCCGTCTACATTGTCATAAGGCCCTAGGGGATGTTGGGATTCTAAAGGTAAAGGCTTGCCCGTTCTATGGTCTCGAAACAAGGTAAATTCTGTCTCTGTAGCTGCCGGGTCCAAAGACTCCCTGCCGGGATGCCGCTTTTTAGGGTGTCCCGAGCCAATTCCCAGAGTTGTTGCAATAAGGTGATCTTTGTAGACGATCAAATCATTTACTGGGGACCGGAGAAAAATCCTTCTTTCTTCGCGCAACTTGACCGTATCGACTACTGAAATATCCTGAGATCCGGTATTGGCAACGTAAAGGACCTTTCCATCTTCAGACAAGGCCATATTTCGAGGCTTGTTACCCACAGCCACGCCCGGCCCATCCTGTCCGAGGGCAATCCACTTGGCAATAGATTGGTAGTCTGGATCGCTGTCCTTCTGGAAAACGATCCCTCCGGGATGATGTTTACCTCCTAAGTCGTCGGCCCAACCACCTATGGCAGTGGGTATTACCGTTTTTAGGATTGGACTCTGAGTGGGCCGCTGTGGATAGGAGTAGGCTTTGGCCGATAGGAAAAGCTGGGCTTCATCTGGTCCAGCATAGAACCCGGCCCTGGTACTTAAATGACAATCGCTTGTTCCACAACGACCTCGCAATACGGTTGCCACACGGTTCGTAGAATAACTCCAGATATCCTCCACATATGGAACCATCGAGCGACCACATTGCCGACACACTGATTCCTTTTGGCTTCTCCACCCACAGAAATCGCACCGGTGCCAATGGGTCTCTTCACGGACCGGATGGCCAAAGAAGGATTCCTGAGTCAAACCAACCTTGTGGACCTTTCCTACGAGCAAGCCATCCCAGTCGTGCGAAAGATTCACCACCAAAACCTGATTTAGAAAAAAATTGCTCAGATAGGCACGATCTCCATCAGAAGATATCACCACCTCCTCGCAATAGAATGGTACTGGGAACTCGCTGACGACCCTTTCAAATTCCGTATCAATGACTGATGCGTAGTTAGAAAACCGGTTGACAACCACCAGATGGCGACCGTTCGGGTGCAGTGCCATTCCCACGGGACCCAATCCAACCTCAATTCGCCTTTGCTTGGTCGGAGACGCAAGATCAAAGACCAGAATCTGACGACCAGGAAAAGCTTCCCGGCCCAAAAGGGACACAAATGCTTTGGACTCCTGAGCTAGAACTCGAAATGGTCGCAACCGTCTTTGCTCAATTTCAGAAGCCCCCCAACCATCTGTGGATGGGGCCAGATCTCGCCTCCACGGTTTGCTTGCACTCAAGCTCGACCCAGCAGTTTTGGTTTGCACTTCTTCGCTTGAGGATCCAATGTCCGACGGGACTCCAAAGATCTTTACCATAGAGGCAAAAATACCTAGGATTAAAATCACTATGGGAACCCGAACAGTCAGAAGGGTTGAACCAAGTCCTGAAAACATGATTCAAAATACTACCAAAATTCAAAAGCTATATGAATGATATTGATCTAAAATACGAATTACGCACCCCCTCTAGGCACTCTTAAAAATCTCGGTAGCTCCCTTAACCCCTTCGCCCGGTAGTCCGTGGCTACACTTTCGAGGACCCTATGCTCAGGAAGCCTATGGATATCCCGTAGGTAAGACACAATGGAACGAACCATAGCCAACTGGGAAAGTCCATAGGTTGTTGGGTGCAGCCGATGCATGAATCTAACCAAGTCCATAAACTGCCAAAATGAAGATGGATGAAGCCGCTGGTCTCTCAATTCCCACAACATTTTAATCACGTTGGGGTAGAGACCTCTATTATAGATTCGATCCCAGTACTTGGCAAATCGGCTGATCCACAACAAATCTTCAAAGGACATAGTTCGCGTTCTTAACACCTGATAGGGTGCAACCCGAGAGTAGACCATCTCCCATTCTTCAGTGTGTTGAGCGATTGGAGTTCCTTTTAGACGCTTTAAGATTCCTACTTGGATCTCATGAGGGTTCAAAGCCAACAGCCTGTCGAAACCATCGGCAAATGATTTCAAATCCTCACCTGGTAAGCCCGCGATGAGATCAGCATGTATATGTACGTGGGTCTTTTGGGTTAGAAACGAGAAGTTCTCGACCACTTTGCCCCACTGATTATGGCGTTGTATTCGATGGGCCACTTCCTCGTTCAGTGTTTGCAGGCCAATCTCAAATTGGATACTTCCCTCTGGAAACTGAGCCACCAACTCCCTGACCGCGCTGGGTAGGCGGTCCGGGACCATTTCAAAGTGGAGAAAGAGCCCTCTATCTTTGTGGCCGAGGAAAAATCGCAAAATTCGATCACATACTTTCGGCGACAAGTTAAAAGTTCGATCGATGAACTTGAAGTTTCTAGCGCCGCGATTGAGCAGACTCTCCATTTGATCCAAAAAAGCATCAATGGGAAAGCTCCTGACATTACGATCCAAAGATGACAGACAGAACTGACACTTGAAGGGACAGCCCCTTGAAGCTTCGACGCTTATATGCCGATTTCTCAGATCGGAGTCAGTGTACAGATGATAAGGCATCCTCAACTGAGAGAGGTCAGGCAAGGCTGCAGGAATCACCTGAGCACCACCACTCTTGGGCGACCATCTCCCCGACAGGTAATCTCGGCAATGACTAGCAAAAGCCAAATCAGCCTCCCCTTGAATCACCACATCGACGAATTGGCATATGGGGTGCTGCCCCCATTCAAAGCTGACTTCGGGACCACCCAAGACAATGTGTATCTCAGGTGCACAATCACGAAGTTGTGAGCAGATCTGGGTGACGTGCTCCACATTCCAAATGTAGACACCAAGGCCAAGGATGGCCGGACGAGCTAGTAGGATAGCCTCCACAATCTCTTCCACGTCCCGCTTGATGGAAAACTCCATGAGACTGGTCTGGCCGGCCAACTCACCCATATTGGCCAGTAGGCTTCGTATTCCCAAGGACGGATATTGGTAGGTGGCATTTACCGCGCAGAGAGCAATCATAGACCCTGGTTCCCGCCCGAGGCCCCACAAGTCAAGTCATTCCTACACATCACCTGTCAGATTCACCTAGAAAGCCTGGTAAATCGCTAATGCCTCCGACAAATCAAACAGGAGACGATCTCGCTCTTTGGAAAACTTTCTCTGCTCACCGATCCGGTTATAAAAGGTCACTCGTCCCGGAAACTTGTTCTCCACGTCTTCGGGAACCGAAATGTGGGACTCAAGAAAGAGATTTTCTTCGCCCACCCACTGATTTAGAACCCCAAAGACGACCGGGTGAAACGAAGCCCCAGCACGAACGGCTCCTTTGTAGAGGGCGATATTGAGAGCTTCTACTTGTTCGGTAAAGCCTGCAGCCGCTTCGATATCGTCATAATAGCGGAAGAACCGATCGACCGCATAATCGATACTCTGGGTAGTGTACCACTTGCCTCGATACAGCGAGTGCTCCTCTTCCCTATCATTCTCTCCACTACTCACCGTCACCATCTTTCTGTCTTCAATCTGTGACTTCAACAGATTTTTGAAATCTTCCTTCTTTAGCTCAAATAATCGGCGTATGGCTTCACCGTAGTATTCGATACTTGTGTTCACCAATAACTCTCCGTAGCCGTCCTGCTTAGCGTGAAGTCGTGGACTAAAGTCCAAAAAGTCCAGCACACCAGCAACGCCGTCGACAAACGGCAGGTAGCCAGACTCTAGCTCAGCTATGGTGGCGTTCCTGTCCATGTGAATAAAGGACAGTTTCATCAAGGGATCGATCGGCTCATCTCCATTCAATTCAGAACTAAAATGAATTCGCTTAATATGGTCTTCCCCATCCTGCACAAAGCGCCATGCCTGTTGCGCCCCGACGTCGACGACCAGTTTGGTGCGATCTTTCAACCAACGACCCGAATCGTCCTGACGAGAAACCTCCACCAAGTCTCGACGGATGACCTTCTTTTTCTTCCAAAACCCAAGAAGATTGATATTCGACACCCGCTCCCAGAATTCGCTCTTCATTTTCCTATGAAGACCCCGTTTTTTGACTTCAGAAAAGTCATTGGCAAAAATTACGTCGTCCACATGTTGTGCATCTTCAATACCTAACTCATAGGCATCTCGATTGACCTCTCCCTTTTGGTCGTGCCACTTCAAATGGGTAATCTTCAACAGCAAGAGTTTCGTGTAAATCTTTTGAGCCCTTTCCGTATACAAGCTCTCGTCTTCCATCAGCAATATACGACTGTCATCTCTTCTGCTTATGAGGGACCGACTCAGGTCAAAGCGGGAAAGACTGGCTTCGTATCCCACTGAAATAGGGCCCGCATCTAGATTGAGGCGCCCTCGACCCTCGAGGTAAGATTCATGGATAAGTATGTGACCCTTCGGCAGGCGGTCCTGCATCTGCCCATAGCTTTCAGTCATCACATCCAACAGGTGTCTCGGTCCCTCCATGGCACTCTCACGTGACGAGGCCGGATAGATGAGGGAGTAGCCTCTGACGTAAGCCACATCGCCTGAGACTACAAGCCCATATCCCAAACGGGCTCCAATTTTAAAATCATCACGAACAATGAATGCATCTTCACTGCTGGTTGCCATTGGGTTTTTGACGATTGTCCGGTTGATGTTCAGTATCACCCTTGCAATCATTCCCTCATCCCAGCCAAACCAGTCGGGCTCCAAAGAGACACTGTTAATTGCACCGATCAAATTGATCGCCCCATCTTTTAGGCCGCGCTGAATCTTAGCCATAAGGGGGTCAATGATTCGCGCCTGAACGCCTGGGGAAAAGTCGACGGTGTAGCCGGGAACGCCCCACTTCTCAGATACTACAGCGTTCTCTTCAACAGTGTTGTCCACCGAAAGCAGTCCAATGCGGTCGCCTGACTTGTCTCTTGCCCCCTCTAACCCGAAAGCCTTCACCAGCTGGTTTCGCCGAGCGATGAGCTTTTCCACATAGAGGGCCTGGTAGTCGTAAGGGGCCTGATGAGGCCAGTTACCGATGGCCACCGCCTCCGTGATTTGTTGACGAGTTAGCTGAGCAATCTTTCTCACCATCCATCTGGCATCTGCCCAGGTGACGTGTTCAAAACCACTGTTAGGCTGAAAACTTCGGTAATTAAAAATTACCTCTTCTGAGTTTTCATGACTGACAATATCCCAGGGGTAGTCTGAAGGACGCTCTCTAAAAAGATATCCGAATGAAAATCCCAGATCCTGTTGAATATAGAAGAAATCATAGTCCCCGTCCGGCCGCATTTTAAGAATGAGTTTGTTATTTTCACCTTCTTTGAGGTCGGTGTTGTGTATCCATAAGTTGAATATTGCCATTGCCCTAAACTCTCGGCGGTATTTGTGATCCCCATCTCCCCAATACCAGGGCCCAGCTCGCTTCAAGATTTTCTCATTCAGTTCTGGCTCAAGAAGACCATCAATAAAGACGACATAGTTCCCCTCGCTGTCTTGGCCTCTTTTTTCAATGAGTCGATCCAAATCATAGGAACTGTAGTAACTGTTCCAGTCCCTTTTAAACTCCTCATAGGTGACTTCGCCCAATACCATCTTCACTCCACGAGTGTAGCGGGTCAGATCAGAATAGATCCCCAAGGCATTGGAAAGAGCTGCCGAAGTTGGTTCACCATGAAGCTCCATGGCCAGCTTGAGTTTGTACTCCTGCTTTTTCCCGCCTGGTTTTCGTGAATACACGGTGAGTTTTGGTTTTGATTGACGATGGCGGACTTCCTTAAAGTAAACCTTATTGTCCGCCGGGTAGTGAAGCTCGATTCCCTGATGAAGAGGATTCTGGCCATTGATAAATCTGATCGTCGGGCTATTTTTGGAGACATCCTGCTGAACCTCTAGAACGCCGTTATCGGCCGGAGGATCAAACAAGGACAGATCCTTACCCTCGGCCTTCAACTGCTCCAGTTCAGCCTGACTGAAGTAAAGACCGGTCGCTGGATTTACAAGATTTGCGGCCTCCCCCAATGGAGTCTTGCTTTTACTGATACGATAGCGATGAGAAAAGGCCTGCAAGTGTCTCAGCTTTTGGACGACCGTATTATCCGGATCAATATCACTCTTTACTGCAGCATCAAGATCAGTGATCCTGCGTATCAATCGAATCCTATCTGCAAAGGACAGATGACGTCCGGACTCCAACTGACCCAGCCAATCCAAGATGAGGTCGTAATAATGAAGGGTCTTTTGCTTCTTAATTTTTTTGGCAACCTTGTCTGGACTCTTTTCTTCCAGATAGGTCAGGTTACGTTCTAGATTAACGCGGATCTCCTCGCGGCGTTTTTCAAGCTCTTGCCGAAAGCTCCTTATTTCAAACGCCTTAAGATTTCCTTGAGCGTCCACAAAGCGAAAGCCGATTTGCTGAACGAGAGCTGGAGTCACCCACTCGGGCGACACACGTTTGCCAGGAACTGAAACTTCAGGAACTTGACGTCCCTGGGCGGTCCACGAAGTCAGACAAACCGCAATCAGGAACGCTTGTAAAAGCCTACCCATACACACCCCTCATGTTTAAATAACCCAGGCACAAAACCTAGCCGAACAGGAGGCAATGATGGAAGTCGATTTGGTTTGGAAGATGTTTCGTGGAGAACTTTCAACGCAAATAAACCCTCTAAAATCGAGGGCTTATAAAACACTGTCGACTAGTTGAACAGGCAACATTAACAGCCTGTCTGCCCAGCAAGGGCAGACTTTGGATCTCGACTTCACCTAGTCTTCATAGTTGATTTCAAGAGTTTTGGGAGTCACATAAAATTGCAGTTTTCCATCACTAGTGACAAACAGAAGCTTTCCCTGCTCGGTGGGTTTCACTTGATCCCACCACTTTTGGGCCTCTCCGTCCTCCCGATAGTAACCCAATCGTTTTGTACTCTTGTCAATTTTCGAAAAGGCGGAGTCCTTAACGTGAAACTGACACTGGCGATTCCCCGAGGGACGTTCGATACAGGTGAGCAACACGCTCTTGTCGGCGGTCTCAAGAATCTTGCCTTTATCACCGCTGGGAAGAGTATTTTCTGGGACATTCAACAAGTCATAGAGAACATGAGGGTCATTGTCCATAGCGCCGGTGTCCATGTTCACCGTCTGGACCACGAGAAGAGCCTGCTCTGGAGGAACGGGGATGAAAATCGCCCTGGCCGCACCCCAGGCTGAAAATGATAAACCTATGGACAAAAACGCGAGTGTAAAGATCTGTGCCAACATACCGATTCGCCTCCTTGCGATTAATGAGGCTATCATGGCAACAAACTTGGTTGTCGTCCAGGGTTGACCATTTCTTAAGATTAAAATTGACGCTCTACATATTTTGAGGGTGAGCACTTTGCTCTTTTTGTGTCACAATGGAGCCAGACCACTGTTGTCGGAGCTACCATGAAGATTCATCATTTGGACTGTGGAACCATGTGTCCCCTGGGCGGTAAACATTTCCCCTGGTTGGTACCTGAGTTGATGGTTTGCCATTGTCTTTTGATTGAAACTGCTCAGGGACTAACTCTGGTCGATACTGGCTTTGGGACTCAGGACGTTGAACACCCAGAGAAATTAGGACTTAGTTCTCACTTATTCGGTTGGCGACGTAAATTGGGTGGGACAGCGTTTTACCAAATTCAAAACCTTGGATTTACGGGTGAGGATGTCAGGCACATAGTTGTCACCCACTTGGATCTAGACCATGCTGGTGGACTCAGTGATTTTCCCCACGCACAGGTTCATGTTCTGAAAACAGAATGGCAAGCATCAATATCCCGCAAGGGCTTGCAGGGCAAACAACGCTATCGGCCGAGCCAATTCACTCATCAACCCCGTTGGGTTTTTCATGAATTGTCTAATGGAGAAAACTGGCAGGGATTTCAGTGTGTTCGTGATATTCCTGGTCTTCCACCTGAAGTTCTGTTGGTACCTCTCCCTGGTCATTCCATGGGCCATATGGGAATTGCTGTTCAAGTAGGTAATAAGTGGCTTCTCCATGCAGGAGATAGCTATTACGACCGAATGGAGCTTTACGATCCAAAACAACTCCCTCTCGGCCTCAAGTACTTACGATATACGATTCATGCAAATAGACGGATCGCCTGGGAAAACCAAAACCGACTTCACCAACTGATTGAAGGCAGTAAGGATATCGATGTCTTTTGCTCCCATGACCCAAGTGAGTTAACTGCGTTTTCCAAAAGATCAGACGATCTCTAAAGACTTCTTTAAGTCGCTAATTAAATCATCGACTGATTCAAGTCCAAGGCTCAGCCTGATTCCCCTTGGATCAATCCCCGAATCCACCTGGTGGTCCTTGGGAATTGGAGCATGAGTCATGTAACCTGGAACTTCAATCAAGGTCTTGTTGACACCCAGACTAACCGCAAGAGTGATGGCGTAGGAGTGTTCGGCAACATGGTCGACAAACTTCTCACACCTATCCATCTCACCCTTAAGCTGAAAGGAAACCATTGAACCTGGAGCAAATTGACCATCCGGGGACTTAAGCAAAGCGCGGGCGAGGTCCTTCTGGGGATAGCTCTCCAGTCCAGGATATACCACCTTCTCCACTTTTGGATGGCTTTCCAAAAACTGCGCCACCTTCATTGCGTTTTCTTGCTGAATCGCCATGCGCATGGGTAGAGTGGATACCCCGTAGGTCATAATCTGCCAAGCTGACTTGGGATTGAGAATGGCACCAAAATCCTTTCTGGCCGCTTTTAGCATCCCTTCATATTTTTTGGGCGTCATAATAGCCCCACCCATGGCAGTGCCAAAACCAGAAATATTCTTGGTTAAACTTTGAATAACCAAATCCGCACCATGCTCAAGAGGACGAAAGCCCATGGGCGTGGGAAAGGTGTTGTCGACAATAATCAAAATCTGTTCTTCTTCCAGTCGGTTCTTGTTTATCTCCTTAACCTGTTTTGCCACCTGAGGAAGATCAATCAACTCCAAGTTCGGGTTGGTCAGACTTTCAAAGTAGACCACGCGAACTCCAGGATCCGTTAGGCACGACCTGTCCTCAGCGGAATTCATGTCAATAAAGCGACTGTGAATACCCAAACGAGGAAGCCAATTGGTCATTAAACTGTAAGTACAACCATACAAAGTCCTGTGGGCGACAATCTTTTGCCCCGTTTGACAAAGAGCCAACAAAGATGTGGCGATCGCACCCATTCCACTACCGAAAGAAACAGAGCACTGGGAACCTTCCAGTACTGCCAATCGGGCTTCCAACATTAGAATATTAGGCTCATCCAGGCGGTCGTAGATTAAGATGGGCGGGGAATTAGGATCCTCATCTGGCGAGGCAAATTTCAAAAACCCTTGGGCTCCCCTTTCAAGTGATTCCAGCCTGAAAGTGGTGCTAGCCGATTCAGGAGGATTAAGGTGATGAGTAAAATCCCAAGCCGAAGTGGAAAACTGCCCATGAATCAGTTGAGTTGAGAGTCTGTAGCCACTGGGGATCTTAGCGGCCGCTTCTTCTCCAAGTGCTTCATCCCTCTTTTTCTTTTCCTTATCACCCATTTAAACCCAGCCTTTTTTAAGTTGGCAGACTCTACGATATTTTTTGCTAATCCTCCAGGACCAATGCACTTTTTAGAATGGCCAGACCCAGTTGATACCGCCACCGCGGCTGGTCCAAACCGTCCCGCCCTGCCTGGATGAAATATCTTCGTAATAGACGCGCAAATGCCTCGCATCTCTCTCGCCATACTGCAAAGCAGTGAGGACATAGTGACCCGTACTTGTGTTTCGATCTTCTTCGCGAAACCAATTCATCCCACCCCCAAGTGACCAAACAAGTGTTCCCCCCTGAAATGAGTAGCTCATCTGACCTCGAGGGCCATAGGAATGAAAATACCTAGGACTATAATAGTTGGACTTGTTCTCTGAAAAACTCGAATAGGTTCCTCCTACTCCAAACCAAATCCACGGGTCCATGGAAAACCCATAGAGAAATTCAGCGTCCGAGTTGTGGTGCCGGTTGCCATCCTTAAACCAAGCCAAATCACCCCGATAGACGAGTCGCCAGTTTTCATGCAAAATCCAAAGGAATTCCGGTTGCAGATGGCTCCAGTAGAGATCGCCCAGCTCCCCCTGACTTTGGAGAGTCTGGCTCCCGGTTCTCTCTCTTCCCGCGCGGAGGCGAATCCACAAATCCGGATCTAACAGGTGGGACTCAAACTTAAAAGACCCGACTGGGGTGATACCTTGCTGGCGGACATTATTAAATTCTGTCTCCGAATGGCTAATTCCCATCTCAAAGCTCAAAAATCTCTGCGCAGAAAACTTCCTCGACCAGCCTCCAAAAAAAGATCGGGATTCCGCTGTAAACTGATCCCTCTCCAATAGGCTGCCTTCCGCCCTAAAATTCCACCCCTGTCCGGTTTCTGGCTCGTACCCGTAGGGCCAAAACAAATCTCCCCAGGAATTGTCGTAGGTGTAATTGACCGACAAATACTGAAACTCATCTGAGGTCTGAAAGCCGTAGCCGTCAATGCTCTGAACAAGGGGATCAGCCAGGCCCTGAACGCTGACAAACATTGCTGTCACGCCGATGAGAGTCCGGATGGAATCTCCGATTGCAGAAATCACTACTTATTAGCCCCGCCCTGGTTTGAGGAAATTGTCCGACCTGGAGTCCACGGTTCCGTACGCAATTCCCCGGCCGAATTGACTTGAATCCAATGAGGCCGAAACTCTTTTCTTTCCTCTTCTGTGATCTTAATTCCGCGCAGCAGGTGCCCGCGAACTCTCCACCACTTGTTCATTTGTCCTGTCGTAGCTAGGTACACAAAATTCTTTTTCTCGCTCACCCACTGGTCAACAAATTGAACAAAGTCCTTGTGATATTCCCTGGAAAGGTACTGATCTTGAAGTGAGAGAATAAACATCCCATTTAAGCTGTTGGCCCAATCCAGTTCCTTCTGTACAGCCTGCTTGATATCACTTATGGACATCTGCTCCCGCCCAAAGTATGCATGAGCATCTCGGGATACTCGCCCAATACGAACCATCCGTGTTCCAGAACTAAGATCAACCTGAACATCTGGCGTCAGCTGCCAGTGTGGCCCGGCCAATACATAATCAAATCCGGCTAACTGAGCGGCCGTTATCACATCCAAATTCATCAAATCCCCATAGGGACGGTACCCATGGGCGGTGACGTCCACCAGTTCCGAGGCGATCTTGCGACATAATAGCATCGCCTGAGCTTGCATCAATACACCTTGCCCATCGACAATTTCGGTGGGACTACCTTGACAGTTGATGTCCAATGCCGTCAACTTGTTGTGAATCCAATCTCTCTCACTCTCCAAAACTCCCGCCGTCAAATAGAGGCTCAGTGGAATCTTGGACTTCCAATCTTCGACGAAGCGCCGGGCTTCTTTCGACGCTTCAGTTAGAGAAAGAGTCGCCAAAACGCCGACTGTTGAACCTCCGGGCCAGGTTGCAATGTTGCCATAGGGCTCGCCTAACAAAAACCTGAACACCGAGCTATTTAGACCCTCCACCAGCCGAGACTGGATTTCACCGCCACCGCTTCGCAAAGGGTGGTAGTCCAACCAGGTCCACCGACCCTTGCCATCGACAGCACCAGCTAACCCCGCTGTCATCTTACCCCGGACTTCGCCGATACCTGCGATTCGATAGGCCTGAGAATGGGACGATTCCACAACGTAACCACGCATGACAGCCGGCACATCAACGATTGTTCCAGCATCCCACCCAAGAGTCAGAGATTTATCCCCACTGAGAACCAAAAGATCCTGACGACCTAAATCCTCACGAGAGAACTTCAGACCATGCCATTGATAGTACCCCAAAGGCTGACTGTACAACTGCCTGGGCGCCCCAACGAGCAAAATTCGCCCTCCCGAGCGGATGATCTGATTAAGATGATTTTCCCTCCACGTTCCCGGCAAAATGACGAAAACTGTTGAGCTCACGCCCACTCCACAAAACCTGTCCAACTTACTCCAAGAACACTCGACAACCTTAATGCCAAGGCCCTCGCCCCATGCCATCCAACCAGATTTCTGCTCCATCGTCGGATTCTTCACATGGCCATCCGGCTTCCAGTCCAAATCGGATTCGTCATAAACTAAGGCTATGGTGTAACTCTTTAGGTCATCATACAAATTCACATACTGGGGCACGGTGGGACTCACCTCTCCAGTCCAATCATAGCGCTTCCCCTGAAGTCCCGAAATCTCGCCCTCGGTCAGGCTTACTGGAGCAAACAGAAGATCCCTGTGGGCGACCAAGAAGTAACCACCAATGGCCAGGAACAAAGCAAATGGAACAATCACGACAGCCCGGTTAATCTTTTTCTGCAACTTACGCTCCCCTTCCAATTCCTCTTTCCAGTCATTAGAGGAATACCGGGAAGCGATTTCTTCGGGCAAAAATCGAGTAAAGTAACGGCCTTCCGTTGGGTTCTCTGGAATCGCATTTCTCCTTAGCCTCTGATCACGTTTGTAACTAATGTAAAACCCTAGAGTCATGAAAATGACGAAAACCAAGCCAAAGGCCAAAGTAAAACTTAGAATGAATTCCCAATTGAAGCTCATTTACACTTTCCCCATGTGTCCGGTTCGTTCCAATTTGTCCCAACTCATGTCCTTGTCCTGCCATTCCTCAATCAGACTCAAAATGCGCCAGGTCAGGAGCATATAGTAAAATCCCACTTTGTTCAGAAAGGTCAAAAATATCCAGCGAATAGTATTTCCTCTTCCATGAACGGCAATAATCGTCGTCAAAATATCAACCGCCAGAAGGTAAAGATACCACTTTGAAAACAAATGGAGTCCCGCCTCGCGAACAAAGAAGGTCAGAAAATAGAGTATCAAACAGAAGTTCACAACCGGCGTAATTGCCGATTCAGTGAAAAGGTATCCTCCGACCCACTTTCCGCGCCAGCCCGACCTGAATAGAAGCGATTTCAAGTTGAGCATCAGGGCCTGGAATGTGCCCCGATTCCAACGGTACCGCTGCCTCAAAAGGGGCATGATGGCTTCCGGTGCCTCGGTAACCGCCACCAAGTCCTCTTCGCTTTTCACTTTCCAGCCGGCGGCCAAAATTCTCAAAGAGAGCTCGGCGTCTTCGGCATACATGTGATGCTTGGATTGAAATCCTCCCGCCTGAAAAATGGCCCGACGACGAAACAACCCAGCTGGACCAGGAACTATTGGAACAACTCCCATAAATGAAAGGGCTCGCCTCGAGAAATTCAGTCCCACCAAGTACTCCAACTGCTGGAGTTGGAGAAGCCAATTCTGTTGATTGGCAATCTCCACGAACCCGGCAACAGCCCCAACCTTGGGATCACGAAAGTGTCTGATACCTGCCTCTAGGGACCCTGGAAGAATCTTTGAATCCGCGTCCACACAGAGAATCACGTCTCCAACTGCGTGCATCAGACCGTTGTTAAGAGCGGCAGCCTTCCCTTGATTGACCTGACTGATCACCTGAATTGATGATTTATAGGCCGTCCCCGCAACCATCTCAGCAATTGCCGCCGTCGAATCGGTACTGCCATCATTGACGACAATAATCTCGTAAAATGGGTAATCCAAATTCAATAGACTGTTCAACGAATTGGCGATGACTTTTTCCTCGTTGTAGCAAGGAACGATAATTGAAACCATGGGCTTTGCATATTCAGTTGAAGGCAGGCGATCGAGAAGATAATCCTCGACCTTCTCTCGGAAAGAGCCAAAAAAGAAAAACGTAGCCCTAAAGAACACTACCGAAAGGTAAAACGCCAGGATCAGTTGAATCGTCTGATCTATCGCCTGATTTGGCACAAACCCAGCGACAACACTCCCCACGATAGCCAATACGCATATCCACAAGAGGGAGGTGCTAAGCAGCCTGCTCATGGTCCTGTTCCACAAATGAAAACCCCGTCCCTTCTTTCATTTGAAGAAGTAAAGGGGTTCGGGAATATCCGTACCAGGGAAGCTTCAGAGTTCTAAACTCGAACTGATGGTTTCCACCCGACACCTCAGACAAGGAAAAACAAGCTGGCAGAGTTTTCTGAAAGGCAATGCTCAGATTGCGATGAACCGTATCGCCAAACTGAACATACTGCCCTAAAACACTGGTCCCCTCCATCTGCTTGGATAAAACCGCTAGTGCCAACTTTTGGGCTGAGTTATTCATCAGGGTAAGATTATTCAGGTTAATAAGAGTGTCCACCTGCTGGATGGCCACTCGATTCGGCATTTTTCCCCCGCAAAGACGTGCCATTTCAGTAAAAATGGGGTCATATTGGTAGGTCAGGCCAACCTCGAAGGAAAAATTGGGTCGGTAGTTGAGGAGGAACATTTTCTCGTCGAGAAGGAACTTCTCAAAGTCCACATTCCACAGGAGAAAGTTACTCAGGAAGGTATCGGCAGTATCAAAGGAAATCAGTGCGCAGGTTTCCCCCTTTTGCAGGCCAGCGTGTAAGTAGTGCCCTAACACCATCATCCCCGTATGATAATCAGGAGTTTCGATGACGGACAGATCCGATTCCGGCAGTCCATGAGTGACCTGGTCAATGGGATTGATTCCCCAATCTATTGCTTTTAGCGCTCTTGATAGTTTCATACATTGATATTCGGCGCCTAATGGTAATCGATTGAAGAGAACCGTGGCCTTCTGGACTTCTATTTAATGGCTGGCAATCGATTTGGACCAATGTCGAGGTGAAGATTGTGCCCCGGGCACAGCGGGTGCCGCCTAAGCCCTGGTAGATAGGCCTGGTATGCTGGCAGAAACTGAGAAACGTAGTTCTTCACTTCATCTTGCGTCATACCAGAAAGCCCCTGGTTTTTCATATTTTCCTCTGCCTCCATCCGCCAGCCTATGACGAGACTCGGATCTTTGGCATCCAGGTGAATAAATGAATCCAATTGGCGATACCAAGCTTCGTACTCTGGCAAAAAGGAATTGATCTTTCTGAGATTGATATCTGAAGTGTCGCTCCCCACAAACGGGCGAAAGCCCAACATCCATCCTTCAAAAATAACGATCCTTACATCAGCTGCCACTTTCGCCCACTCGGTCTGAGGTTTTCGGTCCCCGCGTCCTTTAAATGCCGACTTATCAAATCTCGGAACCCAAACCTCCTCGTCTTGATTCATGGCCTTAAGTTTCGTCAGTATGTCCAGACCCAATCCTATATCGTGAGTGCCTGGATATCCACGCATCTGCAGGTAGGGGTTGCCAGAGTTTTCCCCCGCCAATTCATCCAGCTCTTTACGGGTCAAATAGAAATCATCAATGGAAATAGTCACTGCAGGTTGACCACACAAGGAAAAACACTGAGTCAATATGGAAGACAGAGTCGACTTTCCACTTCCCTGGGGACCATTGATACCAAGAAAGAATGTTTTCGAAGACGGCTGTTGGCCCTGCTGCTGTCTGCACCAAAAAAATACAGGTAGGTAAAAGCCACAGACGCGGGTTTCGAAATCATTCCGCCACTGATGGGTTTCCCATAGGAACCTGCCCAATTTGTTCCAAAGGGTAAAATCTACCGCTACCGGAAGATCCAGATCCATGACGATCTTATTGATTTCTCCGATCTCCAGCTCTCTGTAACTCAATTGATCCCTCCACAATGGCGGTAAAAACCGTCCGCTCTCGGCCCTTCTCAATAAGGACCTCTTGACTGGTAATATGCCAGCCCAAATCCTTAAGGGCCCTCTCAACCTCGTCTGGATTTTTATTTGGCCCCAACACCAAGGTCAAATTTGACCCCAAAGGCACCCGTTTGATAAACCGACAGATGAGATGCGCTCCAACCCCTGCGACCACTAAGGATGCATTTTCACTCGGCAGTGGCACCTCTAGCATATCTCCGTTAACAATCGCCACATCGACCGAATGGTCAAAGCCACCCAGCTTGACACAAAAATCCCTTTTCAAAACCTCCACTGCCTCAACCGACTTGTCCACAAATGTAACCGAGGGAAATTGCCCGGAGACCACGGCCTTCATACCGACCAAGCCATGGTCGCAGGCCAAATCCCACACATCCGTACCCGGTTGCAGTTGCTGGAACAGATAATCCAGCCTCGGACTGATTTTAAAGGTCTTGGCCTCAACCATCCTCACTTAGAATCTCCAATTCTGCGTAAACTCCCTAACCTTACCGAGAATTCGCCAAGACCTCAGGGCCGGTTCGGCAGATCGGGTTGCTGTGTGCCCTTCCAGCGCGGCTAACACACCGTACAAGCCTTTGCCTTCATCGATAAAAGGGTACCAACCGTAGACCCCAGGACAGGAATTCATATTGAGCCGCTTACAGCCCTCGTCCCCACCCGGCTCGCACTCAATCCAATTACCAAAACCCATATGGAAGTCTTTTTTAAGTAGAGTCTTCATTGGCGAAGACTCTATTTTTGTGTAAAGGGAAAACTGATCGGTCAACATCGCATTAACCAGTCGTTCTGGTAAGTACTTTCCTCCATTGTCGACCAACATACGAAGAAAAATTGCGTAATCTCTCATACTGATGACCAGGCCTTCAAACGCCGATGGGTTGGAACGTCCCTCTCGTTGGGCCGGCTGTGTAAAAAAGGTGGTCTCTGAGCTTAGCTTGAGGGGGACGACAAATTCACTTTTAACTAGATCCACCCATTTCTGGGAGGTCACTCGCTCTGCCATTGCTGCGGCAACTTGAATATGGCTTGGACCATAAGAGAGCATCGCTCCCCCCTTTGCCAGGGGAATCTCACCACTCAACAATTTTCCATAGAGCTCTGTTGCACAATCCTGTAACGTACGGTCAACCCGAGAAAAACAGTCGAAACCCTTTGGCCGACCGGGAAGCCCGGAGATGGAACTTAATAGATCCCGCAGTGTGATTTTTCCTGGCTCGCCTTTCCAGCCAAGGATTTTTCCAGTAGTTGAATCAAGGCCTATGCGCCTTTTAGCTACTAGCCTCAGCATAACGGCTGCAGATACCCATAAGGATGACGATCCAGCCGACATAGCGTCGGTGCCGGAAAAGCTGCCCCGTCCACGAATTGTTTCAGCGACGCCAAAAGTTGAGGCAAACAGAAGTTTGTCATCTTCTATTCGGAACAGAAAAAGGCCGAGACCCTCACGCTGTTCCTCCTTCATTTGATCCACCAGCAACTGCCCAAGTTCATCTTTGAATTCGCGAGGTTTAGCGGTGGCTCTTTGAATGTGCCCCCCTCGGCGTCGCTTGGTGTATCCCTCTTCGTCTACCGGAGCAGACGTCTGACAACCAGCCACGATTACCAACAGTAGATATCCAATGAGACGAAGTTTCATTTCACTCCCTTAAGTCCCCGGAGGGGACCAACTAAGGCCAAGAGAAAGTATTCGATCCATTAATTTAGGATGATCATAGCCCATAATCTTGGCGGACTCAGCAAATTCATCTCCCAACCCAATGTCCGGATTTGGATTGGCCTCAATGACGAACACGCCACCCTGATCATCCATCCGCAAATCAATGCGTGCGTAACCACTCAATCCAAGTGCTTTGTAAGTCCTCTTTGCGGTTTGCTGAATCCTCTCAATGGTGCCCTGGTCCAAGTCTTTTGCCAATCCGGCATCAATGCCGTATTTCTTTCGGTATCGAGAGTCCCATTTAACCTTTCGGGTCGCCACTCTTGGAACACGGTCGGGCAAATTGTTAAAGAAAAGTTCCCATGGAGCCATGGTCGTCAGCCTGTCATTGCCCAAAATGCTGACATAAAACTCTCGCCCCTCAATGTAGGATTCGGCAATTACATCTGATCCCACTTTTTCTGCAAAATAGTGGATCCGCTCCCTGAGCTCCTTGTCACTAAAGACAATGCTATCCTGGGTAATCCCCGTGCTGGCTTCCTCAGTAAGGGATTTGACGAAGAGTGGATATTGAATTCTCTTTGGTATTAATACCTTTTTGCTGACAGTAAAGACATGAAATTGGGGATTGGGAATTCTGTGATAAGTTAGGAGCTTTTTTGCCAAATCCTTGCTCCGTGAAATCATCAATCCCCGCGGATTGCATCCCGTGTATTTAACTCCCAGCATTTCCAAATAAGAGACTACATGTTGATCGAAGGTGGCTCGACCAGCAAATTCCTCCAACAAGTTGAAAATGATGTGTGGACGAAATTCGTCTATCGCTTCGCGAATAACCCTGAGATCTTCACTGACACCTAACAACTGAACCTGGTGACCTGCCTCGATCAGACTCTTTCTGACATCAAATTCAGTTTTCCACTCGGCAAATTCCCACTCTTCATAACTCGGTATTTCGTCGGGTGGGAACAAGTCCTCGTGAAGAAGGACCAAAACCCGCAAACGCCTCATAGAACTATATGGTGCCTTTTTCGCTCCCAGTCTTCAAGAGCCTGAGCGGCAACAACATCTAAGACCGGGGCCAGCTTCTGACTAGGGTCAACAGACAGCCCCAACTCGTCGGCTCGACGGCTGAGACGGTTTAAAACATCGCCAATTCGGTATTGGTATTCACCCATTCCTTGAGCCACTTCGCGACAGATCTCCTGGCGATGCTTTTTAAGGAAGGCTCCAGCGCCCAAGAGCCCTACACCCCCATCCGTGAAGACAGTTCGCAAGTTTGCATCCATATCGCGAGTAGGAGTCAATTTGAGCTTCCGTCTCTTGTCTCTATAGAACTGGCCAAGAGTCTGCTTGTTCATCTCAATTGGGTCCTGGCGAAAGCGGTTTTTCCGGACCTGTGAACGGCTCTGAACTCTCTTCATCAGCTTTTCCATCGTCATCAGCTTTTCAAGGGCGGCCCACCCCTGATATCTCTGTTCCCATTGGGATTCTGGATTCAACCATAGGGCAAAGGTCTCAGCAAAATCTTCATCAGGATGGCTTTGGGCATAGTGATCCTCTAGATGGCGGACGAATCTTCGACTGTAAGGCCTCGGAGCATAGGAATTAGGATAGGGCTGCTCAGTACTGCCAAAAGTCGAGGTCCGCTCAGGCCACCCTCTCATGTTGAAGGCATTTTCAATGGCGTGACCCGCTTCGTGGCGAAGGAGCTTCATCATCCACGGCCAGTCACCGCCCTCTACATACCCAATATACCGTTGCTCGAGCCTTCTCAACCTCGGGTGAAGGAGAAAAAAGGGCACCGAAATTCCTGGGATGCCATCCGGACAAAACCACTCATCCGATACCCAAAAATGGGGTCGAAAACTAAGGCCTTTCAGGCTCAATTCCCGGTACAACTGGCTAATTCCTCGGGCCACAGAGCTACCCTCTAGGGACAAGCCTAGCTGGTTGAGCCGCAAACTCAGGAGCTCCTGATCACTCAACCGACTCCAACTATCAACAACTCCACCCAAGGTCCTGTCCTCCTGAACCCCTCTCTCATAACGCACGGACTCCATCGGTTCAAGAGGCAGATCTTCAGGCCGCCAGACCTTGAAAATAATCATGTCTCTACGAGAAACTCGCCAACAAAAAGCTGGGGCTCGTCTCCAATTGAGAACTCAATTCCCGACTCTCGGCCCTAGGTCTTTATTTGCAGCTCGTGGTCTCATCTCGAAAGAGAGCTTCAGAGGAGGGTCGAAAATGTCGATGACTACCCCATGGGTACGAAAAAGACCAAAGTTCTCGTGGCTTCCACGGATCCAGCCTTCCTGAATGGCAGCCTTTCTGAACTCAAGGCTGACTTTGACGTTCAGGTCGCCACTTCGATTGATGTGGCCCAGTTTCTCATCAAGGAGTGGGAACCTGAAATCGGTCTAGTGGATGGAGATTGCCCGTCATCCAGTGCGCTGGCTGGAATTCGGTCCCTGCGTCCCCTGGACAGCTTCGGCTTGGTTGTCCTCAGCTCCAGCCCCAATTCCTTCAAAGAGGAGCGGGCCTTTCGCGAAGGAGCCGATTACTTCCTGCCATCTGGTGGCCCCTACCGAAGTCTGCATCTTCGGATTGCCTCGCTTTCCCGAAGACTCTCCCAAAGTACTTCAAAAGGCGGCAAGCAGGCGTCGGCTGACCAAGTTGTGGCCGCCATGTCGGTTGCCCAGGAGGCAATATCCTTTCTCGACATTCGTATCTTCCCCCAGGACTACCTGGTCAAAAGGCATCAGGATCTGGTGAACACAACACCTACTCAATTTAGACTTCTCTTGGCCTTCGTGTCTCACCCCGAGCAACTCTTGTCCCGGGAATGGCTCCGCGAACATGTGTGGGAAAATGCCAAAATTTCCCACCGCTCCATTGATGCACAAATCAGCAAACTTAAAAAGCAGATCCCTGAATTGGACCGTCACTTGGTTAATGTTTATGGGAAGGGATACATCCTGACCCAGCCACAACAAGACGCCGCTTAGATTGCTTGATTCAAAATGGGCCTTATTTGCGGCAGGTGACGTCTACTGATACCGTCGTTCCCGCTGGAGGCTGAGGATCAAACGTCAATAACCCATTGGCCTGAACATCAAATTCAATCTGATAGCTTGGTGCAGGGGAAAAAATTACGTCAATTTTATCCGCTTCGGGTACACAGGGAAGGACTTTGACATTGGCATTTACTGGAAGCCGGCCGCCAATGTCACCCATCTGAGCACCATAGTCGCTGGCACAAATACTTCCCAACTCTCCACGAAGAAATCCCGGGTGAGCTGCTTTAAGTTCGGTGTCGGTATCACCCTTCACCAAACGGGCATATTGTGTGCCGTAATATCCCTTTACCTTAGCTTGGCTATTTTGGCTGTTCAAACAATTCGAGTCTCCGGGCTTAACAATCACGGCATGAACACTGACTGTTTTGCCTTTTCCCAACTGGGAATTCACCTTTTGAGCAAAGGTCACAGGAAGATCATATGTCTGTAATGGATACCCAGGAATACCGCCACCGTTAGATCTTTCATCCTCATCTGAGAGAATTACCACTGCCAGATGGGAGTCCGTTCTAAAAAAGCGCGGATCCGCCCGATCGAGAGCCATATTTATGGCATAGATTCCACGCTCATCACCCGAAGGACAGTCGGCATAATTGGTGTTGTCACAGGTCAGCGTTTCTGGTCGACGAATGGTATCACGAAAATACTGAACTAAGTTTGGTGTCAGTGGATTGAGTATGTAGTCCCCATTCGGGAAGGGAAGAAACTTTCCATCCTGAAAAGCACCATTGCCATTCGCCGGCCGGGGGGTGCTGTTACTCGGACTGTGGGAAATGTCCGTTGTTACGACGGCCATCTGGTAATCGAGGCTACTAATTTTGTTCAATAGGTTGGGAAATCGATCCGCCATATGACTCTGCTCCACATACATAGAGCCCGAGTTATCATCGACAAACAGGATGTCCACTCGACCCACTTTGAATTCAAAATGGTAATTGAGCCACCCCTCTTGTTCGAAGCAAGTATTGTTGCCATACTCATTGGCATTGACACAATCATCGCTGGGAACAGTCTTGAATTTGACGTCCGTACAGCCCACATAGGCTGTGATCGCCGCAACGACAATTAGATGTAGCCGATATCTCCAAATCAAACCCATTCGGACGCCTTCCTGCTATTTCACGTCGTTGAAGTCCAATATATGTGCCAATCCGAGACACACATATAAGTATTTGAAATTATTAGATATTACTTGCTTTTCTCACCCCCAATTTACCCCTTTTTTGCTGTAAATCCTGTGGTCACGGAGACCAGAATGGGCTCATCAATAAATTCCTCGTATTGCCAACACCTTAGCTCCTTCAAAAACTAGGTCCTAGACAGTTTTTCAAGAAATTAAGGTGCCTCGCTAATCGTACCGTTAGCAATTTTTGTCACCCTTCAGTTCCATGTTATTTGGATCTGAGATAGACTTATATTCATGAAAATCTCCCTCAAACAGATGGTTCTCGCCCTCTTTGCTCTCACCATCCTGGCCTGGACTGTCGACTCTCTGTACAGCCAATATAAGTTCCAAAGCTCCAGTCATCGAGAGAAGCTTCAAGTCCTTTGGGGGCAAGATGTGCAGAAGCTAGAGCTCGCCAAGGCCGTTCCTCCGGGTTGGTACACCCTCAAGGAGATCACTTACTTTGGTGGAGATCCTGGGGCTAAGAATTGGATCATTGAAGGACTTAGAGCGCCACATCCGGTTTCCAATGAGGGAACCCATCGATTGGAAGTGTTACTTCTAAGTTTTGAAGACGAAGGCCGAGATGGGGCCATCATTCAGTATAATCTGGTTAACCTGAAGAACCAAAATATGGAGTGGGAGCTGGGACGAACCTTTTTTCTCTCTGGTGGAGAGAGTGAATGGGATGAGTGGGTCTCCACCAATCAGGAAAAAATCAAGAAACTGATTTCTGCAGGAAAAAAGAAGAGCAAAAATCCATCCCAGGCTAAAAGTAATTCTGAACGGCCGGTTAAGGGCCAACAGGCGGATAAGTAGCTGAAATAGGTTCCAGGTCCTCAAGTGATATGCACAGCAACAAGCCGGACTCCCAATGGAGCTCAGCTTGTCGCTGTGCATATCACTTGAGGACCTGGAACCTATTTCAGCTTCTGCTGCAGATAAACAAATTCCAGAGCCGACCGCTTCGCCCTCTGAATAAGGTTAGCACTCGCGCTGTGTCCGCCTTCAATGTTCTCAAAGTAAAGAACCGGGTGACCTAGATCCTTCATTTTGGCCACCATCTTCCTCGCATGACCTGGATGAACACGATCATCCTTGGTGGATGTGATAAAGAAGACTTCAGGATACTTTTTTTCTTTCAATATATTGTGGTAAGGCGAATATCTACGCAGGACTTCACGCATCTGAGGATCGCTCGGATCCCCATACTCCCCCATCCAACTTGCCCCGGCTAGCAATTGTGAATATCGAAGCATATCCAACAGAGGCACCTGGCAAACGACAGCCCCAAACAACTCTGGCCTCTGCACAAATACCGCACCAACGAGCAGACCGCCGTTGCTGCCTCCCATAATCCCTAAGTTGGAAGCAGAGGTGATCTTTCTCTTAATCAGATCCTCAGCTACCGCAATAAAATCATCAAATGCCCTTTGCCTGTTTTCCTTTTGGGCTGCCTGATGCCAACCAGGACCAAACTCCCCCCCTCCGCGAATGTTGGCTACAACGTAAACGTTGCCTGGTTCCAGCCAGATCTTTCCTGTGACGCCCATATAATGAGGAGTCATTGAGGATTCAAATCCGCCGTAACCATAAAGAAGAGTCTTGTTTTTGCCCTCTCTGTTGCGCACTTTGGGACCGACCACAAAATAAGGAACCTTTGTTCCATCTTTACTCACAGCCTCCATTTGTTCCACTTTCAGGTCTTTCCCATTAAACTGATCGGGCAATGAACGAATAATCTGTGGAAATCGACTGCCGTTCTTCGCTAAATACAATCGATTAGGAATGGTAAAACTCTGAAAGCTAATCAACACGTCACGAGTAAAGTCATCTGCCGAAATGACGCTCGCAGAACCATTGTCTGGCAGTTTAACCGGCTGAACACGCCATCGACTGCCACGAAACTTAGCGCGAAACACCTGCCCCTTTACATTATCTAAAACGGAAAAGAATAGGGCATTCTCACTGGTAGAGGAACTCAGCAGAGAAGAGCGCTTTGTGGGTACAAAAATCTCTTTAACCTCTTCAATCTTTCCGGAACGGAGAAAGCGTGCAGCAGAAAAAGAAACCAATGAACCCGACTTAACCTCCTGGTGGACCCCTTTATCATTTCGAATCTTCCAGGGTGACTTGGTCTGAACGATCATTTCGCCCTCAAACAATCCGTGAATCTCGGCATCCTTGGGAACTGGAATTTCAACCGATTCGTTGTTAGGCTTTACATAAAAGTTCTGGGACTCGTAAAAGGTAATACTCCGACTGAGGAGAACCGCCTGCCCCTCTGGTCTAAATGCTCGATAAGCCCAGACTCCCACATCGGTCTTCTGTCCCTTAAATAGCAGTTTGGCTTCTGCCAAAGGGGTTCCCCGTTTCCAGATTCTCTGCTCCATGGGATAGCCAGAGTCGGTCAAAGAATCGGGGCCAAAATTAGTTCCAATCAAAAGAGTATTTTTGTCGTACCATCCAAGCCAGGTCTTTCCCTCCGGCACAAAGAAACCATTTTTTACAAACTCTTTGGTTTTAACATTGAACTCACGAACAACACTCGCGTCTTTCCCGCCTCGCGACAAAAACAACAAACATCGATCATAATCAGGGGGGAGACAGCTCACCTGCTTATAAACCCAGTTTTCCTTTTCCACCTCGGCCAGCTTATCCAAATCTAACAGCACTTCCCAGTTGGGTTTCGTTTTCCGGTATTCCGCCAACCTGGTTCTACGCCACACCCCACGCACATTTGTCTTGTCCTGCCAAAAATTATAGACAAACCCGTTTCGAATTCGACCGTAGGGAATACGATCATCAGACGTAAGGATTTTCTGCGCTGTTGACATATAGTCAGTGAAGCGATCGTCCTTCTCCAGCAGATTCAAGGAGTGACCATTTTGCTCCCGGACCCAAGAAAGGGCCTTTTCCCCTTCGATCTCTTCAAGCCAAATATAGGGGTCGCCGACCGTGCCCGTTTTCGTAGAGGTTGAACATCCAGCAAATATTCCTGCAGCTGCCAAAACAGTGACGAACATCAGGTACCGGAATTTCGACACGACTCTACCTCCGTTCCAATCAATATGACAAAGAAACTTCCCCCTTTGTCCATCTCGGAATGACTAAATCATTTTTTCAACCATTACCCTTTTGTCATCCAAAAGGTAGGCCAGATCTTTCGTAGCGCTAGAGAATAGTACCACATCATCACCCTTATGGTGAACACCATCCAAGTAGACGTGGTCAGCCCGCAGCCCGCCCAATATCCAGCGGGAATCCGACAAATAGATAAGATCCCCAGGTCTCGCCGCCATGGTCTCCATAACTGACTTGGAAACCTGAATGTAGCCCTCTTTGATCTTCTCATCGATTTTAAAGACCAAATTCTTCACTGGCTTACCAATATCATGATTGGGTTCGGCCCCATCCTTATACTGCCTCATGGCCTCATCCAAAGTGTCGGCCGTCAGTCCAAGTGAGTGCTTCTTGTCGGCCTTTTTCGTTACAAAGGTGACAAATATTCCAATGATCGCCGTGACCACCATACCAAATAGGGCCCTCATGTAGATGTATTTACCATTGACAGAACCTCCAACGAAGGACGCCAACGGATCAATCCACTCAGGATAGACAAGCGTCATCATGGTCAAAATACTGCCACCGACCATCGACACTGAAGCTGCCGGGGCATTAAATCTCCGCCAAAATGCTCCCAAAAAGATTGTCGTTACCAAGGCGGGAATGATGACCATGATGCCTTTGTAGTGAATGGACATCAGGCTTCCCCTCTGTTGAGCAAACCAGATCACCAAAAGCAGGCCAATGGCCGTTGCCAAAACCGACGCCCAGCGAGCGGCATTAAGATAGTGATGATCTGAAGCCCGTTTTTTAATCAAAGGTTTATAGATGTCATAAATCATAATTGCCGCGCAGGCATTGATAAGAGTATCAATGGTCGACATCAAAGCGGCCGTCAAAGCTGCGATCACAAAGCCAAAAAGAACTGAACTTTGTTTCAAAGTCTCCCAGGCCACGATAATAAAGGTGTGGAAGGTATCTTTGATTTCAATAAAATTGTAACCTGCCAGAGCCCCCCCTGTGGTCTGCTGCTTGACGATAATCGCCTTACCAATCCACCCGACTGCGCCGACAATAATGGCCGACAAAGGAAGAGTAATAATGACGTTAAATATGTTGGCCTTGCGCGCGTCTTCCATGCTGCGAATGGTAAGATAACGCATCAAAAAGCCCTGATTCATAAAAGTAAAAGCAATACTTCCTGCTAAAGCCTCTCCCCAAAAAAGCCCTGCAGTATTGAACTTAGGATCATCAGTCAGATGAACAAAGGGCAAACGATGACTGACCGGCAAATAACTCCAAAACTCATCAAAGCCACCGAGAGCATAGATACCTACAAAGATGGCCAATCCGCCGGCCAGGTAAAGCATGATTCCCTGAAAGAGATCGGTGAAAATCACTGCTGTCTGCCCACCAAAGGTCACATAAGCTCCCAAAAAGATAGCAACAACCGGCACACTATAGAGTGCGGGAATTCCGAACATCCCCTCGAGAGCAACACCGATGGTAAATAGGTTGTAGCCAATGTAGTAGAACATATAGGCGAGAATTATTGTCACCGCTACGTAGCGAGCCATTCGATTGAATCGTCGCTCAAAATATTCAGGGATAGATTTTACCTTCGAGTAATAGACAATCGGCAACCAACCGAACATGAAGAAAGGAATGATAAACCAGTCGTTGAGATAGGTAACTGTCGAACTGAGCCCCGTCTCATACCCTTGCTGTGAATATTTAAGGTAGCTGTAAGATCCAATTCCTGTGGCAACCATACTGGCTGCCGGCAACCACCAGGAAAATCGCTGACCACTATAAAAGAAGTCGTTGATATCGCGGCTAAACCGAGAAAAGTAGGTACCAAAGGCAGTAATGAGAATGAAATAACCAACGACGATCACTCCGATAACAGTCGCTGCCCCCTGGGGAATATCGATGCCAAAACCTGCTGATGACATGATTACATCCCCCCTTTAAATGGATAGTGAATCGCCAAAATGATCCACACCCCATGAAGAGTGGAGAAAAAGACAAAACCACCAAGTAACACATGAAACCAAAATCTCTCCGTGCCCCGGTGGAGATTGAGGGCTCCTTGTTTGAGAATCACCATCAAACCAATACCAAAACACACGAGTCCCAAACCATACATGTAAAAATAGCTGGTCCAAGGATTCTCAGTTCCCAAAATTGAAACCAGTGTCTTTGGAAAATAGTGGCTAAATCCCAAAACCAACGCGATCAGCCCTAGCAGCCGAAAATTGAAAGGTTGTTTCTTAGTCATAAGCTCCTGCCCCAATGCCAGAGCAATAGTATCCCCGGCAGATTGAAAGAAGCCTAGCAATGCCACTAATCAAATGGAGTTGCAAGGGTCACCACCCTGCAAAGCCCGAGTTTTATTGAGTTTTAGAGCCACTTACCTCATCCAACTGTCGCGATTTTTCCCTCGCCATTACCTTGTAGATCACTGATTCGCCAGCGAAACCTGATAAGTCCCTTTTCAACCAAGCTCCGCAATCCCTCACCTGCCTCATGGCAAGGCGCAGGAGCGTCTTCGAGCCGAGCATCAAACCTGCCACTACAACTCGCTCTACTCAGCATTTGCTCTTCAATCAGCCGGCCTACTGCGCAGAATTCAGATGGGCGGAAGCAGGTCGGCAATCGGCTGTTATCCTGACCGGGGCGGCCACTAGCCACTAGCCATCAGAATCACAAGGCTAGAAGACCTGTTTCAATACCAAGCGGCCGGTGAAGAATTGGGCAAAAAAAAACCCAGCCGATTTTCACCGACTGGGTTCAAAATTAAAAGCTGGCATCGTGCTACTCTCCCACAGGGTCGCCCCTGCAATACCATCGCCGCTGGTAGGCTTAACTTCTGAGTTCGGAATGGGATCAGGTGTACCCCTACCGCTAGAGATACCAGCAAAAACTATCAAAATTGCTCAAATCATACGATCATCAATTGATCTCAAGTCATTCTTAGCAAGAAAGTACCTAAAAAATTTTAAAGAAGCCTCACGACTAATTAGTACAGGTCAGCTGAACACGTTGCCGTGCTTACACTTCCTGCCTATCAACCTCCTAGTCTAGAAGGAGTCTTTAGGGGGCCGAAGCCCCAGGGAAAACTTGTCTTGTGGTTGGCTTCCCGCTTAGATGCTTTCAGCGGTTATCCGTTCCAAACATAGCTACCCTGCCGTGCCGCTGGCGCGACAACAGGAACACCAGAGGTTTGTCCATCCCGGTCCTCTCGTACTAAGGACAGCTCCACTCAATTTTCCTACGCCCACAGAGGATAAGGACCAAACTGTCTCACGACGTTCTGAACCCAGCTCGCGTACCTCTTTAAATGGCGAACAGCCATACCCTTGGGACCTGCTCCAGCCCCAGGATGAGATGAGCCGACATCGAGGTGCCAAACTCCGCCGTCGATGTGAACTCTTGGGCGGAATCAGCCTGTTATCCCCGGAGTACCTTTTATCCGTTGAGCGATGGCCCTTCCACGCGGGACCACCGGATCACTTTGACCTGCTTTCGCACCTGCTCGACTTGTAGGTCTCGCAGTTAAGCTCCCTTATGCCAATGCACTCGACGCCTGGTTTCCGATCAGGCTGAGGGAACCTTCGTACGCCTCCGTTACTTTTTGGGAGGCGACCGCCCCAGTCAAACTCCCCACCAGACAGTGTCCCTCGCCCAGATAATGGGCGCAGGTTAGATCTCAAAGACACTAAGGGTGGTATTTCAAGGTTGTCTCCACCAAGACTAGCGTCCTGGCTTCATAGACTCCCACCTATCCTACACATACTGACTCTAAGATCACTGCCAAGCTAGAGTAAAGGTTCACGGGGTCTTACCGTCCTTCTGCGGGTACGAGGCATTTTCACCTCGAATTCAAGTTCGCTAGGCACCTGGTTGAGACACCGGAGAAGTCGTTACGCCATTCGTGCAGGTCGGAACTTACCCGACAAGGAATTTCGCTACCTTAGGACCGTTATAGTTACGGCCGCCGTTTACTGGGGCTTCGATTCTCTGCTTCGCCGAAGCTAACAAATCCTCTTAACCTTCCAGCACCGGGCAGGCGTCAGCATGTATACGTCGTCTTGAGACTTTGCACATGCCTGTGTTTTTGATAAACAGTCGCTACTCCCTCTTCTCTGCGACCACCCAGAGCTTCAGCCGCAAGGACTTACACTCCAAATGGCACACCTTATCCCGAAGTTACGGTGTCAAGTTGCCGAGTTCCTTAACCAGGTTTGACCTAATCGCCTTAGAATACTCTTCTCACCCACCTGAGTCGGTTTACGGTACGAGCGGTTTTAGCAACACACCGAAGCTTTTCTTGGAACCATAGACTCTACCACTTCCGGGAAAAATTTCCCTCGCATTCGCGCCTAAGAGTTATGTGGAGCGGATTTGCCTACTCCACCTCTTGCACGCTTACACCTGAATCCAATAACAGGCTGGTATATCTTAGTCCGTCACTCCTGTGCTTACACCAAAACCGGTAACGGAATATTAACCGTTTTTCCATCGACTACGCCACTTGGCCTCGCCTTAGGACTCGACTAACCCTGGGAGGATTATCCTTGCCCAGGAACCCTTGGGTTTTCGGCGGGCAGGTTTTTCACCTGCCTTCGAACGCTACTTATGTCAGCATGATCACTTCTAGTTCGTCCAGCCGTCCTTACGGTCGACCTTCAGCCTACGCTAGAACGCTCTCCTACCGCTTACAGAAGAATTTCTGTAAACCCGCAGCTTCGGTAACATACTTTAGCCCCGTTAAATCTTCCGCGCAGAGCCACTAGACCAGTGAGCTATTACGCTTTCTTTAAAGGATTGCTGCTTCTAAGCCAACCTCCTGGTTGTCTCAGTAGCTCCACAACGTTTACCACTTAGTATGTATTTAGGGACCTTAGCTGGCGATCTGGGCTCTTTCCCTCTCGTCACAGGACCTTATCACCCTGAGACTGCCTCTTGGGATAGCTATCATCGGCATTCGGAGTTTGATTGGGTTTGGTAATCTGGTAAAGACCCCTAGCCCATTCAGTGCTCTACCTCCGAGATAGAATTTCCCAAGGCTATACCTAAATATATTTCGGAGAGAACCAGCTATCACCCAGTTTGATTGGCCTTTCACCCCTAATCACAGCTCATCCAAGGAGTTTTCAACCTCCACTGGTTCGGGCCTCCACGTAGTGTTACCCACGCTTCACCCTGGCCATGATTAGATCACCGGGTTTCGGGTCTATAACTGCAAACTAACGCCCATTTCAGACTCGCTTTCGCTGCGGCTCCACCTAACGGCTTAACCTAACGCTTGCAACTATAACTCGCTGACTCATTATGCAAAAGGTACGCGGTCACACTGGCACATTCGTGCATAGTGCTCCCACTGCTTGTAAGCTTACGGTTTCAGATTCTATTTCACTCCCCTCTCGGGGTTCTTTTCACCTTTCCATCACTGTACTAGTTCGCTATCGGTCACCAGGTATTATTTAGCCTTGGAGGGTGGTCCCCCCAGATTCCCACCGGGTTTCACGTGTCCGGTGGTACTCGGGATCCAGTCCAGAGATTAGTAATCTTTCGCTTACGGGGCTATCACCCTCTTTGGCCGATCTTTCCAGATCGTTCTGCTAGATTCTAATTTGGTAACTCTGTGGAATCATCCTAGCAATTCCTGACTGTCCCACGACCCCTCCTACACAAAACCTAGGAGTTTTAACATGTAAGAGGTTTAGGCTCTTCCCCGTTCGCTCGCCACTACTGAGGGAATCTCGGTTGATTTCTGTTCCTGAGGGTACTGAGATGTTTCACTTCCCCTCGTCAGCTTCGCAAAGCTATGAATTCACTTTACGATACCAGTTAAACTGGTGGGTTTCCCCATTCGGACATCTCCGGATCAAAGTGTGTGTGCCACTCCCCGAAGCTTATCGCAGCTTACCACGTCCTTCATCGCATCCTGGTGCCAAGGCATCCACCATAAGCTCTTAGTAGCTTCAAAACTTATAGATACTTACCTTGCTAAGAATTACTTGAACTCAATTGAATTGTACCCAATTCAAGCAAATTAATAATTCTAAATATCAACAATTACTATTCAATTTTCAAAGATCAAGAGCTCGTTTACCAAGCTCATCATGCCAACTACCAATCGAAATTAGAAGTTTGCATGGTGGGCCTGAGAAGACTTGAACTTCTGACCCCACGCTTATCAAGCGTGTGCTCTAACCAACTGAGCTACAGGCCCAAGCTGGTATTCGTTAGCTCTGCCTTCTGCGGAACTGATGATCAGCAAAACGCAGAGGGAACGAATACCTTTTACTCTCTCAAAACTAAACAGCTAGTCAGGTTTTGGGCATGACCTAAGAGTCGCTAGACTCGATAAATCGGGTCTAACAAAAACTCCTTAGAAAGGAGGTGATCCAGCCGCAGGTTCCCCTACGGCTACCTTGTTACGACTTCACCCCAATCATCAGCCATACCTTGGGCGTTTGCCTCCTTGCGGTCAGCACAACGACTTCTGGTACAACCAACTTTCATGGTGTGACGGGCGGTGTGTACAAGGCCCGGGAACGTATTCACCGCGGCATGCTGATCCGCGATTACTAGCGATTCCAGCTTCATGGAGTCGAGTTGCAGACTCCAATCCGAACTTAGATCGGTTTTTTGGGATTTGCTCAACATTGCTGTTTTGCTGCCCTTTGTACCGACCATTGTAGCACGTGTGTAGCCCTGGACATAAAGGCCATGAGGACTTGACGTCATCCCCACCTTCCTCCGACTTAACGTCGGCAGTCTCTCTAGAGTGCCCAACTAAATGCTGGCAACTAAAGATAGGGGTTGCGCTCGTTGCGGGACTTAACCCAACATCTCACGACACGAGCTGACGACAGCCATGCAGCACCTATATAACGGCCCGAAGGCGTCCCTGTTTCCAGGAGACTTCCATTACATTTCGAGCCCAGGTAAGGTTTTTCGCGTTGCATCGAATTAAACCACATGCTCCACCGCTTGTGCGGGCCCCCGTCAATTTCTTTGAGTTTTAACCTTGCGGCCGTACTCCCCAGGCGGGATACTTAACGCGTTAGCTTCGGCACTGAAGGGGTCAATACCTCCAACACCAAGTATCCATCGTTTACGGCGTGGACTACCAGGGTATCTAATCCTGTTTGCTCCCCACGCTTTCGGGTCTGAGCGTCAGTGTTGGGCCAGATAGCCGCCTTCGCCACCGGTATTCCTCCTGATATCTACGTATTTCACCACTACACCAGGAATTCTACTATCCTCTCCCACACTCAAGCCAACCAGTTTCAAAAGCACTTCCTGGGTTGAGCCCAGGGCTTTCACTTCTGACTTACAAGTCCACCTACACCCGCTTTACGCCCAATGATTCCGAACAACGCTTGGACCCCTCGTATTACCGCGGCTGCTGGCACGAAGTTAGCCGGTCCTTTCTTCTACGGTACCGTCATTTTTTTCTTCCCGTAGAACAGAGCTTTACAACCCGAGGGCCTTCATCACTCACGCGGCGTCGCTGCATCAGAGTTTCCTCCATTGTGCAATATTCCCTACTGCTGCCTCCCGTAGGAGTCTGGACCGTGTCTCAGTTCCAGTGTGGCTGATCATCCTCTCAGACCAGCTACCGATCGTCGCCTTGGTAGGCTTTTACCCCACCAACTAGCTAATCGGACGCGGACTCATCTTTTAGCGATAAATCTTTTACCCCTGTATCCGAAGATACTGTGGTCACATGCGGTATTAGCTAACCTTTCGGCTAGTTATTCCCCACTAAAAGGCAGATTATCCACGTGTTACTCACCCGTGCGCCACTAGTACTCGCCCCGAAGGACTTTCCCCGTTCGACTTGCATGTATTAGGCACGCCGCCAGCGTTTGTTCTGAGCCAGAATCAAACTCTTCAGTTAAAATTTGAAAAACAAATTTCAATTAAAAGAGCGTCATCCTGTTTCTCTCTTTCGAGAGACTCATTAAATGTACGCTTGCATAAAAATTGACCCTTACAGATCTTGCTGCCGAAGCAGCCGTCCCTGCAGGGACCCAAAACCATATTTGACTAGCTATTCAGTTTTCAAAGAGCAAAATTCGAGAGCCTGAGAAAATAGAGCAACGGGGGAAGCAGGTCAACATCGAATTCAACTTTTTTTCTGCTTCCTCGGCCCCTATTTCCGCCCCTTTCGGGAAATGCCAGCTTCCATATTATTGAAAGCACACTCAGACTTTTGAGGATGGTTAGCTTCCTCGGTGGAATAGCTCTAACTACCTGAAAACACTAAGATTTGGTGGAGGCAACAGGGATCGAACCTGCGACCTTCTGAATGCAAATCAGATGCTCTCCCAACTGAGCTATGCCCCCACTGGCATTTTTGGCCTGGGCGGCAATGTGCCTAATTTCCAAAGGGCGGTCAACAGCAAATAAAAGTATTTGGAGGAATTCCTTTATTTTCAGGGATTTGTGGAATGTCCCATAGAAGCAGGCCCAGGAGACTAGGCGGAGTGCTTGTGTCCTGAGTGGGTCAAGCGAGTCAGCCAAATGCGCTCTGAAGTCAGGTCAAAACCAACGGCTTCTCCACCCTCGAGAACACTACCAAACACACGACGAAGAACATCAATTTCTTCTGGTTCAGAATTGGCGGCAGCAAGAGATTCCTCAATCGCCTCAACGACACTAATCAAATCTGGAGTTGTAACAACAGAGGGAAGCTTTCCCATATCAAGACCTGGACTCACGGCTGGTTTGAAACCTACCAATGTATCCGTCAGAAGAATCTTTTTTCCGGAGATAAAATTAACCTGAAGAAAGGGATTCCCGTCCGAATCCAGTCGAGGAATGACCTCGTCAATGTCGATCACTTCAAAGGAGAGACTCTTGCCATCGGCCTTTTGAAATATCTTGAGTTCCACCTGAGAGGAACCGCAATTGACCAAGCCGGCAGTGTCTGCAACGTAATTCAAAATTTCTTCGGCAACCATTTTAGCGTCACCTGGCTTTGTACTCTTTGGCAAAAGGCCTTCACTCCTGTGATGAAAAACCAGTAATTTGTTTTCGTCCTACCCCAGGGAAGACTTGAGCTTTCCCTCTATTTTTGGTTAATTGTCCTGTATCCAAGTAAGGCGTTTCGCATTGAGACGGAGAAGGAAGTCGTATGATCGTCACCCGCTGGCAGGCCCCATTGGTCCCCGATAAGAACCAAATTCACATGATGTTTGTGGCTGAAGGCCTGGAACCCTTTGAAGAGAGCTTTGACCCTGGGACCAATATTGCCAATCACCGCCACCCCTTTGATGAGGTCAGAATGGTGGCCTCGGGGCAACTGGTGATCGATGTGGCCGGGAATAAGATGCTTCTTCGGGCAGGGGACAAGATCGTGATTCCATCCAATACCAGGCACTCGAAAAAGGTCGAGGGTACTGAGCCCTGTGTCTGTATTTGCGCGAGCAAGTCTTACTAGCTCACTCCGAAGCGGCGGTGGGTTTGCATAAAATTGGGGACCTCATAGCCCGCCTAAATGTAAATCAGGTTGGCCTCCTGTGCTTGACGCCTCTCAGTTCGTGCCACTCAGGGCATGCCACTTCGGGGTTAAAGTCGAGGCAAACCTCGACTGGAAAAAGACATTTCATACAGGACTTTGGCACCATCTATTGGCAATTGGCCTTCTAGGGGCATCACCCAAGTGTTAAACTCATATTAATCTCGATCAACACTTGTGTGAGTCCTGTATGTTTGACAAGAACACCCGCTTTCTAGTGGTAGATGATCTCAAAACCATTCGGTCTTTGATGAAGGACATTCTGAAGAAACTCGGGTTCAGTCAGATCAATGAAGCTGAAGACGGACAGAAGGCCTTGAATATGTTGAAGGAGGCTGCCGACACCGACAACCCCTTCGGCTTTATCATCAGCGATTGGAATATGCCCAATAAAACAGGCCTGTCCCTTCTTGAGGACTGCCTGAAAGATGACAGCCTTAAATCCATTCCCTTTCTCATGGTGACCATCGAGAGCGAGCGCGAGTATGTCCTGCGGGCCATTCAAATGGGCGTCAGTGACTTCGTGGTCAAGCCTTTCACCGCCAAAACCATTGAGCAAAAAATCCGTGGCATCTGGATCCGCCTCCAATCCGGTGAGGCTCCAACCAGCTAGCTCCACCTGCAGTTACGGTCTGGACAATTCCGATATCTGATATCGAGATACCGGATATCAGATATCTGAGCATGGTTTCCATGAGGCGAGTGCTCGCGCTTGCGGTGAGTGAAAATCGAGTTCGGCTTACCTAATTGTTGATCTGCAAAATCCTTTGTCGTTTGATTCGGCCCTTTGCCAACCATTCTCCGTAAATCCTCACGCACCTTTCGGGCGCAGGCGCGTCTTTGGAATGCGTCAGCTATGCCGCCGCACCCCGTTCGGCTGAGCCCACTCCCTTCGGTCATTCAGCCTCCCACCCATGCGCGACAGTGGAGGATTCGGATTCACGGAAATGGCTCGGCAATCCGCCCGATTACCCGACAAAGGCGAGCTACAGTTTTGCAGATCAACAATTAGGTAAGCCAGTTTGAACGAAGGAGATGGGGCCTTTTCACCAGCCTCACTTTTGTTTCATCCATTCGAGGTACTGAGCCATAGTCTTCTCAAACCCCCGCCCACTCGGCTCATAAAAGACCTGCCCCTGGGCTTTCTCGGGCAGAAAAGACTGTTCCAGCCAGCCGGTGGGACCATCGTGGGAGTAGCGGTAGTCTTTGCCAAACCCCAAATCCTTCTCCAATCGAGTATTGGCGGAGCGAAGACTCGTTGGGATGGGAAGAGTTCCGGTTTCAGCAACAAAACTCTGAGCCCTTTTTAAGCCTTGGTAGCTGCGATTGGATTTGGGTGCGCAGGCGAGATAGGTCACCACTTGGGCAAGGTTGATAGCACACTCAGGCAGGCCAATGGCTTCCACGGCTTGAATCCCAGCTACGGCCACTGACAGGGCACGGGGGTCGCCATTGCCAACATCTTCTGAGGCCAAAATGATCAGGCGTCTGGCGATAAACACGGGGTCTTCTCCGCCGGCCAACATGCGGGCGAGATAATAGAGACCTGCATCGGGATCACTGCCACGAATGCTCTTGATAAACGCCGAAATGCAATCGTAATGGGCATCACCCTGTCGGTCATAGCGGATGGGAGACCGGGAGCAAATCTCCCAAACCCCCTCGCCTGATAGAGGAAAATCTTGATGCGTTTGGGAGTCCAGACCAAAGACTTCGGTGGCCTGCTCGATCCAACCTATGAGACGTCGAGCATCCCCGTCGGCAGAGGAGACAAGGAGCCGTTCAGCATCCGAAGATAGCACCTGCTCTTTGGAGATTTGCAGGAATTCAAATGCACGATCAACCAGTTTTGCCAACTCGTCCTGAGGAAGAGATTCAAAAACCAACAGACGGCACCGGCTCATAAGGGCCGAGTTCAGCTCATAGGCAGGGTTCTCAGTTGTTGCACCGACGAGAATGAAATCCCCGCGCTCGGTGTAAGGTAGCAACACGTCCTGCTGTGCCTTATTTAGGCGGTGAATCTCATCTACAAACAACAAAGTCTTGCGGTGGTGGCCAAGGCGCCTAAAACGAGCCTCTTCACCCAACTGTTTGAGGGCTTTGGCCCCGGTGTCGACGGCGCTCACCTCAAGGAACTCAGCCTCGATGTAGTGAGCGAGGATTCGGCTGAAGGTGGTTTTACCCGTCCCGGGCGGTCCCCAGAGAATAAGGTTCGGAACGATTTTGCTTTCTTCGATCTGTTTGCGCAGGGAGGATTGAGGTCCCAAAATCTTGCGCTGACCAACAAAATCATCCAGGGTCTTGGGGCGAAGTCTTTCGGCCAATGGCCGAAATCCGGGTTGGGTACTGTTGTCCGTGGCTGAAAACAAATCCATGACCCTTCTTAGGTGGGGAGGACGGGAATTTCAACCAGTGCTTCTCCGCGCCTACACAATTTGCCTCAAGTTGAAACAAATCAGCTGGATGAAGGGCCTGACACATTCTGTAAACACAAGAAATCAGGACCAAAGACTCAAAAAATACCCATCAGAGGTCGATAAGTCTTTGAGGGGAGGAAGACCCATGAGACTTCATGCACACGTCAGAAATAGCTTCTCGATTTTACTTCTTTGCGTGATCAGCATGGCCAGTGTCCATTGCGGAGGAGAGTCAGGTATCTCCAGCAAGGTCAATGTCGAGGTGGTGCCGGAAAGGCCAGTGGTCATTGATACGGATTTTACTCTGCGCCTTGAAGACGGCGATGGCGACCCGGATACATTTGAAACTGAACAGGTGACTGCCCCTTGGTTTTTGTTTGGCTACAAAATCAAAAACAACTCGGATAAAACCATCACGGTGGTCAATTTCAAGATTACGGTGACGGGCAAAAAGGGCACTGAGACCGTATCAACCGAGCACTCTCTTAACCTGGAAGACTTGGGGACCAACGTCACTTATCTTGAGGAGATCAGCGCAGGGGGTTCCGCCAGTCGTTTTACTGATACCAGATGGTTTATCGACACCCTTTCATCAGACGCTGACAGCTTTGCCTACCAAGTCACCGTAGAACTTCAAGGTTGGGTGGGGAAATCATCCAATCCGGAAGAGCGATTGTCGAAGAGCTTTACCTTCTCAACTCAATAAATTTAGTTAGTACCTGGTTATTACCCCCTGGGAATCGTTGCAGAATTTCATCTTTAAAGTTTCTTCACAGCCATGTCCAATACTGAGACCAGTGGGGTTAGCTGCAATCTAGACCATTTTCACCCCCCCCTTGGATTCTGATCAGTTCACTTGGCTTCTTATTTGACCAACAAATCCCGATGAACAATGGAGAGGTTACATGTGAAGAAAAAGCCCCATCGCATGCTCGAACGGCAATTGCGCAAGGCCCATCTCCAGGCGGATCAACTTCCCAAGGAAATGGACCAATGGCTTTCTCTGCTTGAACGGATCTCCCAAACTTACCTTCAGGCGGAACAGGATCGCTACTTACTCGAAAGATCCCTGAAGATCTCTAGTGAAGAAATTCGGCAATCCCAGGAGCAAATGGCCCACAATGCAAAGCTGGCATCGCTGGGCGAAATGGCCGGCGGGATTGCCCATGAGATCAACAACCCTCTCACCATCATTGCGATTCAAGTGGAAAAGCTCGAATTCTTGATGGGGAAAAAGGGGATTGCTGACTCTGATTTAGATGCCGGTCTCACCTCCATTCGCACCACCTGTGATCGAATTGCCCGTATTGTAAAAGGTCTCAGACAGTTTGCCAGCGGCAGCGAGAACCGAGACCTAGCGCCAGTTGATTTGTCTGAAGTCATTGGCTTATCGATCGAAATGTGTGAACAGAAGCTTCGCAATCGCGGTGTTGGTTGCCGGTTCATGCGCGAAAGGCAGACAGTTATCGTTGACGCCAATTCCATTCAACTCTCACAAGTCATTCTCAATCTCATTAGCAATGGTGCAGATGCGGTCAAAAACCTGGATGAGAAGTGGATCAGGGTTGAGTTGAAGGAAACGGGACAGTACGGTCAGATTTATGTCACCGACAGTGGAGCGGGAATTCCTGAGGCTATTCGCTCCAAGATTATGCAGCCCTTTTTTACGACTAAAGAAATTGGTGAGGGTACAGGACTTGGACTTTCTGTTTCCAAAGGTCTCATTGAGGGATTTGGTGGCAAACTGGAATACAACTCCAACTGTCCAAATACCCAATTCATCATATCTCTTAGAAAGCACGTTGAGGTTCAAGAAGATCTGGACGAAGCCGCCTAGTTTCTGAAACGACCGCTTAGAATTTGGGGTTTAAGTGGCACTCAATAGGGGGAAGAAAAAACTCCCTATCGACGTAGGCCTGGAAGACTCCCAAAACTCGGTTATCCCGATCCCTGTCCTGGGGATATACATGGAGAAGGAAATTGGACCTGCGGCGGTTGCCGTTGGTGACGCCCTCAATGGGGCGCCAATAAATATCGTGCCCGTCAAGACCCGATTCCTTATGAATAGGATAAGAGCGAATGGCGCGTTGGCTGTACTCCTTGTCTGAAAAAGGCTCGCGACTAGGCGGAGGAGGTCCCTCCTTTTGACTTAGGACAATGTCAGCCCAGTACTGAGGAATTTCGCCTGTCGATCCCTGCTGAGCCTGTGCTTGAAGAAAGGCATCGTTGGTACGAATAACTACGTCGATGAGAGTATGGGAATCAGCACCCCGTTTGTAGTCAAGACCTCGGCAGACCACTTCGACATAGCGGTTGGGAAGGTCAGATTTGGGACTTAGCTGTTCGTCGAATATCTCGCGCCCCATAGAGACCACTGACGAGTTGTGTCCGGAATGCTCAATCACACTGGTATCAACTTCGCGCGGGCTAATCTCGCGGCAATTCTCTCTTGTAAGAAAGGCTTTGCCACGGATGACTCGCATGATGGAGTTAGGTTCAAGCTCACCCTTCTGACTAATGGGGCACAAGCTATCTGCATTGTGAGCCAAATAAACACGCTCGACCTTTCCAGAGTAGCCGTCACCATTGCCCGAAGCATACTTGCTTTCCAGGCCAGAATCCTTTGATCCCAAATCTTTGGTCTGCAACTCATCACAGCCAAAAAGGCAAGGTAGAATGCCAATCAATAAAGTCAAGAAGAGCCAAGTCCGTTTCACTCAAATCACTCCCGAAGCGCCCACGCTTCTTGTTGCGACACTCTCATTATAATTCTTATGGACCGCGAGAACGGCTGATATAATTGAACAGATGGAATCCCAGGATTGGATCAAATTGATACGTTACATGGAAGAGAACCTGCGGGCCGGCCATTTTGGAGTTGTTCGCACACAATTTTCCAGGGTTTCTCTTTCCAAAGCACCCAGAAAGCACCTCTCGCAGATTGCTAATATTGCATGGAGAATCGGCCTTTATCGACTTGCCCTGCGTGTGCTTAATCCCTACGTTCGCTCAGAGCCGGGAACTTTTATCGTTGCCAGTGCCGCTGAGCGATTGGAATACGCCATCAGCCTGCAGAAGATAGGTGCAGCTGACGAGGCCTACGAGATTCTTAAAACCATGGATGCCAAGACCCATCCTCTCGCTCTGCTCTACATGTCCTTCTGCCACATGTCCTCTTGGGACTATGCCAGTACGATTCCCCTTTTGCTGGAATTCACTGCCAGTCCTCTAACGACTCCCTATCAGAGGATCGTTGGCAAAGTGAATCTCCTCGCTGCCAGCATTATTACCGATCAAATTGAGACTGCGGAGCAACTCCTAAGGGAGATTGGCAAAACCACCAAAGACCAGAACCTTCGCCTCCTGTATGGGAATTCCCTGGAGCTTGCTGCCCAAATGGCCATCTCTCAAAAGAAATGGCGAGAAGCCGAGCAGTACCTTGAGCAGGCGAAGGAGTTTCTCGGTAGCGACTCCTCGGTCAATTCTTTATTTATCGACAAGTGGCAAGCCGTATTAAAAGCCCATCAAAACCCAAAAGCACTGTCGAATCTTCACTCAGTGAAAACGAAAGCTTTAAGGGACCGCCATTGGGAAACTGCACGCGATTGTGACTTTCACATTGTCGTCACTAGCAAAGACCTGCGGGTCTTTGAACATCTTTACTATGGCACTCCCTATCCCTCCTATAGAGAGAGGGTCCTTAGATTAGCCAACATGCAATCCCCACCAAGCCACTTCGTCTATACACCTGGCAAACAGTCAAGTACACCAAACAGGGTGTTTGATTTGGAAACAGCGAGAGAACGGGACGGCACTTGGGAGCTTCGCGCCGGGCAAGTTCTCCATCGTCTGTTTGTCGCAATCTATCGAGATTGGTATCGGCCCTTGCGCGTAGGTCAGGCCTTTGCCGTTTTATTCCCCGACGAATACTTCAACCCGGCCACCTCCGTCGATCGAGTTCACCAGGCGGTCAAGAGGCTCCGAGAGTCTTTGCTCGACCGGGAAGTACCAATCGAAGTTCTGGAGAGCCATGGTGCCTACCAGCTCAGTGTTGGTGCCGACTATGGGGTTCGCGTTCCTGCCGACCCACTACCTCTAGAGGGCAAAGAACTCGAAATGCGCCAACTAAAAAGCATTGTTGAAACCAAGGAATTCACCTCTCGGGAGGCGAGAGTCAAACTTGGTGTTTCCCATGCGACGATGAATCGATTGATCAATTGGGCACAGGATCACAACAAGATCATTCGCCTGGGTTCAGGCACCAAAACCAAGTATCGAATCGCCGGCTAGCATCCACAAGTTATTGGAACTACACATATTATTGATAGTGTTCAAAATCGTCAGTTCCGCCATCGAGGCCCCGCTTGTAGCCTGGTGTTGAGCAAAACACACAAGTGGAGGGGTTATGAAACAGGCAGCAGAAATCATCTTATGGATCACAATTGTAACCTGGTTTTCAGGATGCAATGGTGAATGGCAAGAGTTTAAGGAAAGACTTCGCCAAGGACAGGGCCAATTGCCTGGAGAGACCCCACCTTCAACGGAAGAACCCCCATCTGTAACGCCGAGACCGGAACCGACTCTCCCTCCCCCTACCTCGGGCACACTCTGTGCCGGATTGAAATCGAAGTCCGGCGTCTACAGCGTGACCTTCTCTCATCTAGGATCCGAGAGAAAGACACAGGTTTCTATCCCCTCCACTTATTCTTCTGAAAAGGGAAGCCCCCTGATTGTTAGCTTTCATGGCCTAGGCGGTAATGGCTTGCAACATGAACGTAACCTAAACATGAACAAACTTGCCAATGCCCGCGGCTACATTACGGCCCACCCCGATGGACTCAACAACTCCTGGAATGCGGGGACATGTTGTGGAAACCGCGATGGCGACGATGTGGACTTTTTCCGTACTCTCGTTACAACTCTGAGCAAGGAGCTTTGCATTGATCCTTCTCGAATTTACGTCACCGGACTGTCCAATGGTGGTTTTATGAGCTACCGCCTTGCCTGTGAGGCCAGTGAGCTCATTGCCGCTGCCGCACCTATCGCAGGAACCATAGGTGTTGCCAATTGTTTACCTAAAAGGCCTGTCTCCATCCTTCATCTGCATGGAACCGACGATACCTTGGTCAAGTATGAAGGCAGTAGTCTCGGCCCTGGGGCGGTTGAAGCCACTGAAAGGTGGGCTGACTTAAACGCCTGTCCCGAAAAAACTGAGGTCCTTGTCGACAAGGGCAATTGGCTCTGTGAACAGGCGAAAGACTGCTCTGCCAAGAGCGAAGTCACACTATGTACCGTCGATCAAGGAAGCCATACCGGCCCCTGGCACTATTCTAGTGGCAGCACAGTCATTGCCACCGACGTCATTCTCGACTTTTTTGATCGAAATTAACTAAAAATCGTAGCCCGAATAAATGTCGTCCTTGGTGCCAAAACGAAGATCTGGTCCAGCGCTGGTAACAGTAAACGTCCGGCGCTCTAACTTGTACCGATAGGGAGTACCAAAAAGATCCTTGGCCAGATCCCTCTGAACTCCCTTTTTTAATTTCATATTACGGCGGACATAATCTGGGAATTCACTTTCCCTGGGCTGGGTTTGATCTATCGTGTCGAGGTAGATGATTTTAGCGATATTATTCACTTCGGTTTGTACCGCGACCACCTTCGTATAGTTGGTAATCTTAGCGATCTTAGCCTTAATCTCGGGGCTCATCGCGCCACCTCCAGCAAGCGCGGCAACAAGTGGCAAGGGTTTAAATAGTCCGAACACTTCAGGCACTCCTCATTTTATCTTCTTCAAATCTAAGCTCAGCGACCGACTCAATAAATAGGGCGAGATTGAGATTTTCCGAAAGAACTTTCCAAAATAGAGACTCACTGATTCTTAGAGCCACGATTGGTTCTGAGGCGACTACGGTCGCATTTCTGGGGGCATTCATTATCAGCGCCATTTCACCAAAAAACCCACCCTGTTCGATCTGCGCCACTTCACCTCCATCAATGCGAACAGAGACCCTCCCCCTAAGCAATAGGTAAAATCCATCGGTCACATCCCCTTGGCTGAAGAGAGTTTTGCCACTTTCAAAACGGAGGATTTCACCTTCTCTGGTGAACAAGTGCATGGTTTCCGCCGGCAGTCCGCGAAAAAGCTCTGAGGATGAAACATACTGATTGAGTTCAATTTTTTCCAATAACCGGGCATGCCCGTCTTCTCTGAGAAGTTGAGCGAAGTCCCGCTTTTGAATTTCAAACACTGTGGCACCATCGCAAGCCAAGACGTCAGCGTTACGAAGCGCTCCGGTCAATAGGGCCATTTCCCCAAAGACGGAACCCGGCCCCAACTGGGCAACGTGTTCCTCGGCACCGCTTTCATGGTTCTTAACCACTTCCACCGATCCGCTCAGCAAAACATACATGGATTTGCCTTCCAGACCCTGAACTATGATTTTGGAGTTTCTTTTATAGCGCAGAACCTTGCCGTGTTCGACCAGCTTATTCAAGTAGGTCTCATCTAAACTCTCAAACAGGGCAATTTTCCTCAACTCTGAAGCGATCCCTTCCTTGGAGCCAACTTCGAACTTTCTTCCAAATGATCCCCCCTCATCAGTGCGCAAAACCTTAAATAGAGGCTGGTAAATGGTTGTGCCGATGAGCCGGAGAATATCGGTGAGTAAATAGAGATTTACGAGAACAAAGCACAAAACAATGACGAGACTTGCTACCTTTTCCGGTCCGGAAGAGTTCACAATAGCCGAGGCTAAATTGGGAAGTAACTGGTCGAAGACATTGAGGGAGAGACTAAAACAGAAAAACAACCATACGATAGCTAGCGTGGAGTAAAGAATTAGAAAGAACTCTCGCTTCGCATTAGAGGACCGATGCGTGACTGCCAGGAGGGCCTTCTTGCGCAAATAAGGAAGAAGATGGTTCATGTTTTCTTCCTCAAAAAAGATATTGAAGATTCGACTTGCATCGGACTTACTAAAGGGATCCAAATCCACAAGAGTCAAAAGAGTTGCCATTACATACAACTGATCGAGCATCATTTTGTTAGCAAAGAGCTTACTGTAAACAAAGACCCAAAAAAAGTAGGAACTGATACTCGCTAGACAAAAGAGCAAGCCAAACCATCTCGCCTTGGTCGTGTAAATGGATGAACTATCAACTCTCAAGGACACTGAAAAAAAGTTCACCTGCAACCTGAGGCCATAGACCCTGCCTGTGGCCAGAATCAACATAAAGAACTGTAGAACACTTTTAAGAGAAATCAGGATTGAGTTACAGAGAAAGAAGTAGACCAACCCGAGAACGTAAGATTCTTTAATTTTCAAAAATACGTTCAAATAGGTCACGTTGGACGAAACTACCAGGCTGTGTAGCCCCAAAAAGAGGATCACAACCGCAGCCAGATTAAATACAATGGGGTAGGTCTTTGAAAGAGTGAAAATGCCTCCAAGGGGTATTTGCCAAAATACCTTCGAGATACCTGGTAGCTTTTGCTCATAGACGTTGTCTTTGCCCGGGTTACGCAAGTTGAGTGAGTCGAGGTTTTTAATTACCCCAGCCTTTGCCAGGCGATCAAGACACTCAAACACATCCTTAAAACGAGCCCGCCGGGTTTTGGCGTAAAGATCAGAGACAATTTGACGGACGGTTCGTTTCCCGTCGATCAGCTCAATGATATCTCTAAATCGATTCGGTAAAACCACCTGCTCCAGTCCAGAATCAGACTCAAAGGCCAGTCTCTGACCATCAGCAATGAGTTTTCCTGAGACCAGCTCCGGAGAGGTCTGTTCAAGAATCATTATCGCTATCCCAGTTTGTGTTTGCTGATTATCCCGCGCCTTCCAATACATCTACAAGGGACGAGGTCTCCATGCCGTCACCTCCCCCACCTTTATCACCGAAGTTGATGATTCTAGGGGTGAGGAAGATGAGGAGTTCATTCTTTTGAAAATCACGGCCGCGAGCTTTGAACAGCCAGCCCAATACGGGAAGATCCTTGAGGACTGGAACTCCCGATTCAGACTGGGTGTTGTCGCTCTGGTAGACGCCACCAATGACGGCAGTTTGTCCATTGTCGACAAGAACCTTGGTCTTTGCCTGACGAGTATTGATCGCCCGAGCCAAAGACTCTGTATCGACCACACCGCCGGCGAACTGACGTTTAACATCGACGTCCAAAATTACACTGCCCACTGCCGTAATCTGCGGGGTAACCTTTAAATTCAGCGTCACAGGTGTTCTTTCAACCTGGGTCTTAGATGTTCCACCCTGCTCGGTGACAGTCGACTTCGTCAACACCTGACCTTCCTGTGTGATTTCCGCAGCCTGCTTGTTCAAAGTTACAATTCTTGGCGAGGAAAGTACTTTAGCGGAATTCTCAGTTTCAGCTAGAGAAAGAATCGCACCCAACTCACCCAGGAAGTCCAACCTACCAACTGTCAGGCTAAGAGCGAATGGATTCCCTCGCAAGGAATCCCGACTCACCGGGTTCACACTGAATGTGGTGCGCAAGTCCAGAGGGCCACCATTGGCACCACCGGAGTCGCTCAAAGTAACGGGCTCACCGTCAAAGCTCCAGTTGACGCCCACGCTTCTCTGGAATGCCTCGGTCGCCTCAACAATCTTGCCCTCGATCATCACCTGCATTGGCGGAATATCAAGGTTTTTGACCAAGCGAGTGATCCGGTTGAGCACCTCGTCGGTGTCGGTAATAATCAATGAACTTGTGCGTGGATCGGCAGCGATTCTACCCCGTCCTTCAGATAAAAAGGGTCTTAACTGGCCTGCCAACTCTTCAACTACAGCATAGCTGACAGGAAGAACCTTCACGCGAATGGGTATCAAAGACTTCTGAGATTCAATAATCGCCCGAGCCGAGTCGGCCTCAGCCTGCAAGGTTCCAAGAGTTGAAATGCGGATAACATTCCCCTGGCGAATATACCCCAACCGTTTTGCCCTCATGATGGTGATCAAAGCCTGATCCCAAGGGACTTCACGAAGTTTCAGGGAAATGGATCCACCAACATCATCACTGATGATCATGTTGATTCCCGAATACTCGGCGATGAAATTCAATGCATCACGAACATCGGCATCCTTGGTTTGAATAGACAGCTTGCGGCCATAGAACTTGTTGTTCCCCATCAAGAACTCATCCAGGGTTCGCGAACCCAACACCTTTTCATCTTTTTCTGCCTCTGCCACATTATAAGATGGTTCCGAATCATCCTCTTCGACAGCGGCCTGTAAATCAGTCTCCTCGACAATCTCTTCCGGCTGGGCATCATCAACAAAAGCTGCCATATTTTCCTGCGTTGGTGGCAACACAAGAATCGAGTTCCCCTCCTGTTGAACAAGGGCCCGACCAGGATTTCGCATCTGCACGACAATCCTTGCGGTCGAGGAGCCGGAGTTCTGATAAGCGTTGATGGCTGCAAACTCGCTTTCAAATTCCTTCATAATATATGGACGCTTCAGGCGCCTAGGGAGGTTGGCTCCTGCAATCTCAATAACAAACTGGTTACTGTCTTCGTTTAATCTTGTTCGGTAATTGGCTTTTCCTGAAGTCTCGATAACCACAGTTCCGCCAGCCTGGTTGGCCAAATACTTAATATCTGTAACTTCGTTTCCTGCCACGCCTCCCGCGGCGGGCTCAGCAAAGTCCTCAACACCCCCCCCCGGCTCCATTGGCAAGGGTTCAGAGGCCACGTCCTGGGTCTCTTCCATGGGTTCCGGGAAAGGCTCTGACTCAGCCAGAGGGTCTTCAGTGCCCAGCCCGTCCTCTTCCATGGGCTCCTGGCCAGCATCAGCGGTCTCCATATCAGGCTCGGCAAATTCGTCATCAGTGAATTCATCACCGGCCATATCGTCCCCGCCGGCAAAGGCATCCTCATCTCCACCTGCGGCATCATCACCGCCCAAGTCGGCAACATCGGCCTCGTCGGCAAACTCGTCACCCATCTCATCGCCGCCGGCATCATCCACGTCGTCGACGCCCCCTTCATCACCAGCCCCAGCATCAAGCTCAGCGAGATCATCGCCACCCTGATCCGGCTCAACGCTGGTACAAGCCGTAAAACCCAGCAGCAAAAAAACGAGAAATAGGTGTTTAAATTTAATCTGCATCATCCTTGATACTCCTAGTTGCGTACCTTCCGGTTACCGGGAAATCTTCATAACCGTTGTCGTATAGATGACTTCATCTTCCTTACGAGTCGCCTCAACAACTACAACTTCGCCCTCACGAATAACTGCAATGTATCCATTGTTTCGACCAATACGTTCATTCTTGCCAATGATATGCACCGTATTGGTGGGATCCAAAAACATTGCCTTCGGCTCCCTCACCTCCCAGATTATACCTACAAGACGAATTTCATTCAGGTCAAATCGCTGCAAAGGCAACAATGGACCTTGAAGTTCGCCCTGATCCACCGGTTCAACCTCGACATAAGGCTTGAAGGGATCTTTACGGTTTTTGGGGTCATAAATGAAAGGCTCCAGGAAAGTCTGGAAATCCGTAAATTTGGGAATTGGTACACCGTCAATCGAATCAGGAATTCCACCCTCGCCAGGCTGAGCCCCTTCAGCTGGTGGAGGAAGTTCGCCTTCAGGCATTGGAGGGGGCATGGCTCCCTCAACCGGATTTTCCACACCACCTTCTGAAGGAGGTGGTGCCGCCGGAGCATCTACCGTGACCTCACCTTGGGCGGGCGGAGGCATTTGAATTTCAACTTCAGGGGCTGGTGGAGGTTCGGGAGTTTGCGAGCTGGACGGTGTTACAAATTGGGTGGCAACGAAAAAGGCCAAGGCGATGCTGACTAAACCAACCCCCAAATAAGCACCCAAGGTCTTAAGCTCTTTTAACGTCATTGTGGCTGCCCCTCAGTTGTTGCCTCCTGGGCCGGTAGATAACGGAAACCCTTAATCAAACACTTGAAAGTGATCATCGGAGACTCACGGTCGCCAATCTTGGCGGAGCTAACCATTGAGAGCTGGGAAATCGACAGGATCTTATCCAGCTTGGTCAGGTAGGAAAGAAACAAGAGGAGCTGAGCATAAGTCCCCACCAACTCCACCTCAACGATCATCTCCTCGTAGAACTGCCCTTCTTCAGATGTCGCACGAGACGCCATATTGCTGGTCACTTCACCAATACCGTTAATGCCCACTCCAGCAGCCTTGGCTTCGGTGGAGATGATCTTCATTAGATCGGGCATACTCATTTTCTCTGGAATGTAAGAGAGAAAGGAGTCAAACTCCGTACCCAATACACCCATGACTTTTTGCATGGTCTTGATTCGCTCAATCTGTCTTTCCAGTCCCTTAATCTCCGTTTGCTTATCCTGAATTTGCTCCTTGGTTTGAGCGATTGAAACCTCAAGTTCGCTTCCGCTATCATAACCAATCGAGTAATAGAGTCCGGCAATCAACAGGCCGAACATCAGCGCTTTACCAAAAGTAAGTTGCTGCATCCGATCCGCGAGAGTCATTCGGCAACTCCAATGGCTGTTGTAATCTCAAAGTTCTTCAAGGTACCGTCCGGAGTGTTTTGTTCCTTTGCTTGCAATAAAATCACATCAGTAAAAAATACGCTTTTATCCAGAGCCTGAATCAAATCAGTCAAATCATCATCCGTAAGTGCAAAGCCCTTTAGGCTAAACTTCTCATCCTGGTAGGTAAGCGTTGTCAGCCACACCCGTTCCGGCATGATTGTCTGCATATAGTCGAGGGCCTTTAGCTCGCGCAGTCGGGTTTTGGAGAGCTGCTTCATGATCTTCATCTTGTCTTCCAACTCTTTGGACTGCTTTTCTAGCTCAGAAACCTTGGAATTCTCGGCCTTGAGCTTATCCACCTCAGCCTGGAGCTCATTGAGCTGAATCATGTACCTCTGCTGTTCCTCCTTTAGAGAATCCACGTTATGGTTTTCAACAAAGACCAAAACGACAGCAAATACAGCCATCAGCATGATCTTGATAACTGCTTCTTTCTGAGCCTCGTTACCTCCCCGGTCAATGGATACGGCATAGGTCGTATCGCCACCGCCTTGCATGGACCGGTTTTTCAGGAGGTTAACTTTAATCATGCATCACCCAACTCACGCATTCCCAAACCCATCGCCACCGCCGAAAAGTCCCTGATTTGGGAAATATAGTCTGGAGAAAACACTTTGTCGTTGTATGCAAGGTTTATAAAGGGATCAAATATCTCCACTTGAAGACCGATGTGCCGAGACAAGTTGTCTAGCAAGCCGCCAGTTCTTGATCCTCCGCCCGTCACAAAACACTGGGTGATTGAACCGCTGGACGAGGTGTTCTTGAAAAAGTCCAAGCTCCCCTGAATTTCATCGCAGACAATTTCGTGGGTGGTTTGAATAATCCGCCCCAACTCCTCAGGGCCTGGGTGACCAGAGGAGTAGGCAATTTTGAGTGCCTCGGCCTCTTCCATGCTTATGCCCATGGATTTTTGCACTTCATTGTTGTAGGTCATCCCTCCAACGGGGATATCCCGGCAAAAAACAACTTCGCCACTTTCAACAACCACAAAGTTGGTGACACTGGCGCCAATATTGAGAAGGCCAACGACGTGCCCTTCCATTTCGCCGTAGTTTTTCTCAAAGCAGTTTGCCAGGGCAAAACCGCCCACATCAAGAATGGAACAAATGAGGCCAGCTGATTCCACAATCTCAGCATAACGAAAGACATTCTCCTGGCGGGCCGCAATGAGGATAATGTCCATGGTTTCAGCACTTTGATTGACGTTTTCAAGAATTTTATACTCGAGATTTACTTCATTCACATCGAAGGGAATGTACTGTTCGGCTTCCCAACGAATCTGTTCCGCCACAAGATTTTCATCCATTCGGGGAATCGTAATTTTTTTGACGATAATCGCAGTTCCCCAAAGTCCGGTGGCCACATGCCTTCGCTTTGTCTTAACTTCAGCTAACATCCGGCGGATGGCCTCGGCGATTGCCTGGCTGTCCATGATCTCCCCACCAATCACAGCCCCGGGTGGAGTTGGCGTGAGGCCAAAGGAAATCAGTTTAGCCCCTTTTCGACTGACATCAACTTCAGCAAGCTTGATCGTACTCGTACCAACATCGAGCCCGATGATCTTTTTGCCCGCGAAAAACATTCTGTGCTGCCCCTTCAAAGATGTATGCTTCGGCGCAGTAAATACCCTAATCCTCTAAAGATTAAATCGAACGCGACATGAAATGTCAATGTGGCGAAAGCAGCCCGGGTAGAAACAAATTCAAGTACCAGCGGCCGATGGCCTCGCCTCCGAAAATGTAAGCGAAGGCAGCCAAAACCAGATAAGGTCCAAAGGGTATGGTGCTCTTGAGCCCGCCTTTGGTCCTGATCGCAAAGACAATTCCCACCACACTCCCAATGATGCTGGAAGCTAGAATAACGAAGGGAATGGATTTCCAGCCCAGTATAGCCCCAATCCAGCCGAGCAGTTTGATATCACCGCCACCCATTCCCTCCTCTTTCCGCAAGGCGAGATAGATGTAGGCTATTGCATAGAGAAAACCAAATCCCAAAACTGCGCCTAAAAATGAATCCATGAAGCTTCGTTCGGGATTGATTGCCCCTCCCAATAAGCCCAGGGCCATTCCGGGCCAGGTGAAGACATCGGGCAAGATCATGTGATCCAAGTCGATAAAAGTCACAACAATCAAACCAAAAGCGAAAATCAGATACTCCAGAAGGATCCATGAAAATCCACATCGCAAATACAGAGCTGCAAACGCCAGGCCGGTCAGAAATTCTACCAAAGGGTAACGTTTGGAAATAGGTGCCTTACAGCTGCGACAACGCCCCTTCAAAAGGAGCCACGACAGAATTGGGACGTTGTCGTACCAGGCAATGGAAGCCGAACACTTGGGGCATGCGCTCCCCGGCCAGGCAACGTTTTTCTTGAGTGGAACACGGTAAATAAGCACATTGCCGAAACTGCCAAATATGGCACCAAATGCAAAGAAAGTGAGCGCAGTTACAGCTATCCAAAGATCGAATTGCTCAAGCAAAATCTTTTCTCCGGAAAACCCAGGAGGTCAGAACTGCAAAAAGCACAAACCAGCCAACAGAGTAGCCAATGGCGGCAATTACTTCACCCCTTCCTATGACTTCATCGTATATGACGGCTGATCGCCAATTGAATTTCTCCAAATTGGGAAGGACCGCCGTTATCACATCGCTGAAAAAATTGAACCCTGCATCCTTGCTTTTAGCGGCAAAAAAAGCCAAATCGTTCAGCCAATGGCCAATCAAAAAGAGACCAATAGAAAAGGTCACTGCCATCATAGGACTGGCAAAACTTCCGAAAAATATCGTCATACCCAAAAGCACCAGGGATTCCAGCACCACCCCGATCAAAGCAATCCCAAATTGAACGGTTAGCGGTACATCGAGGAAGAAGAAGATGCCCACCAGCACCAATGCCAGACCAAGAACAACTGTGAAGGTAATCAGAGTTAGGCCCAGACACTTGCCCAACAAAAACTGTGGGCGGGAAATTGGTCGAGCCAGGAGGGTCAAAATGGTTTTTTTGTCCATCTCCTTTGCCACCAGGGTGCTGCCAACAAAAATACTCAGAGCCACCATACTCAAATGAATGGCAGTAAAACCAAAGTTTGCTGAAATCCTCGCCTGTTCAGCAAAACTCAGCTCACCAAGCGCAAGGCTGAGACCAATGAGCAGTAGGGCAAAAACGAGCAGCCCGTAGAGAATGCGGTCTCTGATGATCTCAAGGTAAGTGTTCTTGGCCAAAACCCAAATGATCTTCACGCGTTCTGACCCCGCAAGGCAATCTTGACGAAAGCTTCTTCTAAACTCACCCTATCCTGACGAACTTCAAAAATGGTTGCCCCATCCTTTCTCAGCCCATCAATCAGGACCTGGGCTTCATCCAAACTTGGGGCTGAAACAGATTTCTTTTCACCACTCGCCAGATAGGTAATAGACGACTGATGTCCCATACTCAAAAGGAGCTTTTCGGTTTCACCTTCGTAAATGACCCTCCCATCGCGCAAAATGACTAAGTTAGCGCAAAGCCTTTCCGCGTCGAGAAGGTGATGACTGCTAAAAAATACTGCTTTACCCATACTGGCAGTTTCTCGAATAATTTCAGCCAAATAGTAGCGACCATCTGGATCCAGGCCACTCATAGGTTCGTCCAAAATTACAAATTCGGGATCGTGAATCAAGGCCTGAGCAACGCCAATCTTCTGTAGCATCCCCTTTGAGTAGTCTTTGAGCTTCTTGTCACGCGCATGCCACAGGTCGACTTTCTTCAGCAAAGCCTCGATTCGCCCCTTTAGATCTACTCTCTTTAATTTGGTTGAAAGCTCACCATAGAATTTTAAAAACTCACCACCAGTCAAATAATTGTAGAAGTACGGATGTTCCGGCAGAAAGCCGATTCTTCGTTTAACTTCGGGTGAGATGGGTTTATCGCCAAAAAAGGTGATGCTCCCTTGGTCAGGAAAGGCTAAGCCGAGGAGGCTCTTCATGGTCGTGGTTTTGCCGGCGCCATTCGCACCCAAAAACCCGGTGATGACCCCCGATGAAACTGTGAAATCCACCCCTCGTAATACCTCTTGCTTACGCGGAATAAATCCCTTCTTAAAGGACTTATGAAGTCCCTCGACACGAACCACTTCTGCCATATCAAAATTGGACCACAAGGCGAGGCGACAATCAATCACCGAAGGGGAAGACTTATTGCATGGGGCAGACCTATTTTGCTCCTGGTAATAAGTCTGGGTTAGAACAAAACCTCATGACTCAACAAGCTTCGATTTTGGAATGCTGGCGACCTCAAAGTTACCTGTCCGGTGCTTCTTCAATGCCAACAGGAAGGCCTTGGCCGCATCACTCTCCGTAATACAGGGAACGGAATAGTCGATGCAACTGCGACGGATTCCAAAACTTGTTTCAATTGACTGTCGGCCGGACGTAGTATTCATCACCACCGCCACCTGTCCGGATCGAATTCGGTCCACGCAATGAGGACGCCCTTCCTGCACCTTTTTGACTTCGGTTACAGGTAATCCCAATTGACGAATAAATTGGGCTGTCCCAGCAGTCGCGGACAAATCGTAGCCCATCTCAATCAAATCCCTCATGACAGGAGCCAACTCGGCCTTGTCCTTATTGCGCAAAGAGAGGAAAACCTCTCCCTTGATGGGAAAAGTCATTTGACTGGAAAATAAGGCCTTAAGAAGGGCTTCCGAATAATCGTCGCCTCTCCCCATGCTCTCACCAGTTGACTTCATTTCAGGACCCAAAATGGTGTCGGCTTCAGCAAATTTCTTAAAGGGGAAAACAACACCCTTCACGCTGACTTTATCCACCTCACTCCACCGGTACTGCTCCGGCTTGACCCGATTCTTGTCCCAACCCAACATGGCCATAACGCCCAAATCAACCAAGGGTATGGCACTGGCTTTGGCAATAAAAGGAACACTCCGAGAAGATCTGGGGTTAGCTTCAAGCATAAAAATTTGATCGTCTTTAATCGCCAATTGTAAGTTCAAAAAACCTATGACCCCCAGACGGTCCGCTAAAGCCAGACTCAATCTTTCAATGCGTTCACTTGTGTCAGGTTTGAGCCTTTGGGGAGGGAGGACTCCCATGCTGTCGCCACTATGAACACCAGCGGCCTCAATATGTTCAATCACTCCGCCAATGAGAGACCAGTCCTTGCCGCGCACCAAGTCCACATCCACCTCTAAGGCACGTTCCAGAAATTGATCCATTAAACAGGGCATAGCCTTGGAAATGTAAGCTCCGTGCCGGTCGAAATAAGACTGTAGTTCCTCTTCAGCCTCAATAATTTCCATGCGCCGACCACCCAACACGTAGCTGGGACGACAAATCAGAGGATAGCCAACACGTGCAGCAATTTCCATGGCCTCATCCAATCCTGAGGCCATGCCAGACTCAGGAATTTGGAACTGAAGTTCGTGGCAAACCTTGGCAAACTGACCTCTGTCTTCGGCCAGATCAATCGCCTCAAGGGAGGAGCCCAACAAGTTAAAGCCCTGAGCCACAATACTCGGCGCCAATGAAATGGGTGTTTGCCCGCCAAGCTGACAGACCACGCCCCGGGGCTGCAAATAGCGCAAAACTTCTAAAACATGCTCCTCCGTGAGAGGCTCAAAATAAAGCTCGTTAGAGGTATCGTAATCTGTAGATACAGTCTCCGGGTTGGAGTTGATCATGACAACATGACAGCCGGCCCTCTGCAGCTGCCTTACGCTCCGGACGCAGCTATAATCAAATTCAATTCCCTGGCCAATGCGATTTGGACCACTTCCGAGAACAACCACTATGTTATCCCTTGGCCGGCGCTCTTCCTGACAACTCCAGTAGGTGGAATACAAATAGGGTGTGGAAGATGCAAACTCACCCGCGCAGGTGTCGACTTTAAAAAAACAGGGGGTAATCCCCTTGCCCCAACGCAAATCACGAACATCTTGGATGGAACGGCCTGTCCATTTGGCAATACCTGCATCGGAAAAGCCAAGTCTCTTGGCCTTCAGCAGGAGTTGATCTGTTAGTTCCTCTTCCTGAAGACGCTCCTCAAAATCACAGATTTCCTTTATCTGTTCCAAAAACCAAGGAGTAATTTGAGTCAAATGGTGGGCTTCCTCCACTCTCATGCCATCTCTGAACGCCTGAAAAAGACAATAGAGACGATTGCTATTGGGATAGGTGAGCTGATCCTCCGTGTAACTGACGACCGGAAAGCCTTCGGCATGATCTTCGAGCGAATGGACCGCCTTGTGCAGCGACTCCTTTAGGGTCCTGCCAATACTCATCACTTCGCCAACACTCTTCATCTGAGTGGTCAAAACGTCCTTCGACCCGGCAAACTTCTCAAAAGCAAATCTTGGTATCTTGGTGACCACATAATCAAGGGCTGGTTCGTAACAGGAAGGCGTTGTACCTGTAATATCATTGCGGATTTCATCCAGCTCATAGCCTACAGCAAGAAGCGCGGCGATTTTAGCAATGGGAAAGCCCGTTGCCTTACTGGCTAATGCTGACGACCGGCTGACCCGGGGGTTCATCTCAATGACTAGACGATCACCTGTTTTGGGGTCGACAGCAAACTGGATATTTGCCCCCCCAGTTTCCACACCGACGGCTTCGATGATTTTTTTCGCTTCATCACGCATGGCCTGGTATTGACGATCAGTTAACGTCTGCTGCGGAGCCACGGTAATGCTGTCACCCGTGTGAACACCACAAGGGTCAATGTTTTCAATAGAGCAGATGACAACAAAAGTGCCGGCACGGTCACGCATGACCTCAAGCTCGAACTCCTTCCAACCCATGATGCTCTCTTCGACAAGAACTTCAGAAGTTGGACTCTCATGCAAGGCTGTAGCGAGTTTACCTTTGTACTCCTCCAAGGAGAAGGCCACACCACCGCCGCCTCCACCCAAGGTGTAGTTGGGACGCAGGATGAGTGGAAAACCTATGCGATCGGCAACCGCCAGACCCTGTTCAAAAGTGCGCACCATCTCGCTCTGGGGATACTTGGCACCAATTGAGTCCAGAAGGGCACGAAACTCTTCACGATCCTCGGCAGCCTTGATGGTTTCGACTTTTGCTCCCAAAAGTTCGATCCCCAACTCGTTGAGAACTCCCGCCTTGTCCAATTCAAGAGCGAGATTGAGCGCCGTCTGCCCCCCCAAAGTAGGAATCAGGGCGTCGGGCCGCTCCTTCTCTAGGACTTTTTTTACAAACTGGAGCTTGAGAGGTTCAATGTAGACTCTTGTCGCCAACTCAGGGTCTGTCATGATTGTTGCTGGGTTTGAATTGATGAGGATAACCTCGTACCCTTCCTTCATCAAAGCCTTGCAGGCTTGAGTGCCTGAGTAATCAAATTCGCAAGCCTGACCGATAACAATCGGACCGCTCCCTAACAAAACCACCTTACTAATGTCTTGGCGTTTTCCCACGGCTAAATTCTCAATCTTGGTTCGTTGGTATAGATTTCTTTAATGTCCACATGCCGGTATTGTTCAAATTTATACCGCATCTTGAAGAGCTTCATGATGAGCATCTCCTTTTCCTTCAAACGCTCTCCCTCATCCTTAGTTTTTCGCACACGCTTAATTTCTTTGAGGATGTACTTGGTTGCATTTGGCGGATGAAAACAAAACGACTGGGTAAAGATGTAGGTGTCTGCCGAAGGAATCAGCCTAGCTTCAAATAATTGATCTCTTTCAAAGCCGATTGTCACGGCTGAGTTCTTAATGACCAACTTTTCGTTTGCAAACAGGTCTTTGATATACACGTCGCCATTTTTCGTCTTCAGGAACTCGAATATGGAATGGCGATTCTGATCTAGCAAATCCAACTGAGTGCTCTCATCTGAATTCAAGCTCAGTGAAATCCTCCCCGCCTTGACTGATTTAATAGGGGAAACGCCTTGACCACCAAATGGACGAGAAAATAAAAACCAATCCATAAACTGAGTCATCTTCTGTTCGAAGTCGGAAGACTCCTCATCGAAAACACCGGCGCTTTCGAAAAACTGTTTTTTGGCTGCATTAACTTCCCCGGCGTAATCACCCGATGAAAAATGCTGCATGAGTTTTTCAATTAGACCATCGTAATTCATACCAACTGCTTCACAAAATAATCAAATAGGGCAACCGCATCGTGAGGACCCGGATGGCTCTCCGGGTGAAACTGAACACTCATACACTTTTTCGCCTCACACTGAATCCCGCTGACCGTGTTATCATTCAAATTCACATGGGTGACCCGCACCCCTTCGGGAAGGGTTTCACCATCCACCGCATAGCCGTGGTTCTGACTCGTCACGTAAATGGTCTTTAATAGATCATCGCGAATGGGATGATTACTTCCCCTGTGACCGAACTTGAGTTTATAGGTATTAGCTCCCAAGGCCAAGGACAGGATCTGATGCCCCATGCAGATGCCAAAAATAAAGCGCCATCCTAAGAGTTCACGCACTGTCTCCACAGCAATTTGCACATCAGAGGGGTTGCCGGGGCCATTAGACAGCATGATCCCATCCGGGCTCCAATCTCTGATTTCTTGGCCTGAAGTTCGACTTGGGAAGATGCGCAACTGAGAGCACCGCTGCCTGAGTTCCCGCAAAATATTGGTTTTACAGCCAAAATCCAAAACTGCGAGGCGTGGCCCTCCCGGCACCTCCCCTTGAAGATCATAGGCCTCTTTGCAGGTCATCTGAAACACCCAGTCGGGATCCCCTTCCTTGGCCTGCGAAATCAGTGGGTGTGCCTGCGCCCTGGCCTCGGCCTCAGAATCTGCCGATACCATGGCACCCCAAACCGTTCCCTGCTCGCGTAGCTGGATCACCAACCGACGAGTGTCCACCTCCTCCATCACGGGTACGCCCTTTTCGATCAGCTTTTCTTTCCAACTCATGTCACGATCCGAATTCTGAATTTCCAGACAAACAAAGCCGCGAATCGATAGATTTCCGGATTCCCATACCTCGTCCGATTCACCATAGTTCCCCTGCATTGGAGCGGTCGTCACAAGTATCTGAGAAAAATAAGACGGGTCCGTAGCCATTTCTTCGTAGCCACTATGAGAGGTATTGAAGACAACCTCCCCTGCCTGAGGCTTCCCACCAAGCCAGGTTCCCGAAAACACGGCCCCTGATTCCAGAACCAAATATCCTTGTCGCTCCATCACTTCGCCTCGACTTCCATGCCCATCACCAGGGTCATCAGGGCCGCTCGCACAAACATTCCATTAGTCACCTGGGTCAACACCAAACATTGCGGATTCTGTAACACCTGAGGTGAAAACTCAACTCCATGGATGACTGGGCCGGGGTGCATAAGCAGACCCTTGGGCCCCATTAACTTCAAATGCTCCTGTTTGACCTGAAAATTATCCCGATACTCGGCCAGAGCAAAGGACTCACTTTTGTCGCCATGGCGTTCTGTTTGGATTCTCAGCCCCATCAAGACATCACACCAGGATGCCGCTTCTTTAAGGTTGGTGAACTTCCTCACCCCATCCCACGGCTCTTCCTGAGGCAACATGGATTTGGGTCCACAGACGGCCACTTCCACTCCTCTTGCAGTCAGCAAACGCAAATTCGAATTGGCCACGCGACTGTGGACGACGTCCCCTACGATCAAGACCTTTTTGCCCCTGAGCTCACCCAAAGCTTCCTGAATAGTAAAAGCATCCAGTAAAGCCTGGGTCGGGTGTTCCGTGGTTCCACTCCCGGCATTAATAATGGGACACCCCAAATCAGGAAGAGTGGCATCCACATCAGGGGAGTTCCCATAGCGGAGCACCATAAGATCAGGAAGCATGGCCGCAATATTTTTAAGAGTATCTGGAAGACTTTCTCCCTTGATAAGGCTGGACGAGGAGACACTATCAAATACGAAGGAATCGAGGCCGAGACGGTAGGCTGCCGTTTGAAAACTGATTCGAGTGCGAGTGCTGGGTTCCAGAAAAACCATAGCCACGAGCCCCGGGCTAGCAGACCGGGGACGAATCAAGTGGTCAAAGCCCCTCTTTTTAGCGAACTCCTCCTTGAAGGTCTTGGCTCGGGAAAAAAGGAGGCTCACTTGTTCTTGATTGAGGCTTTCGACGCTAAGAAAGGATTCTCCGGCGAACGACATTAGGCGAGACTATAACCACGCTCTGCCTCCCCAGTCAATCGACGACCTGCAATACTCGCGACCATCGCATATTTGGCAAAAGGCTCTTTTCGGAATCCTCCCACCCCAGAGAGAGCCAAATCACTCCCGCCCGGGCCTCCAAGGACCTGATGGAGATGAGTCCCCACTTGCGAGAATCTTCGCCGTGATCCCGATTGTCGCTCAATACAAAAAGGTGGCCAGGCGGAACCACCAAGGGACCGTAGTTTTCTGTTTTGGTCACGGCTCCGATCAGAATTTGATGACGAAAGCCGCCCCATGCCTCTTCAACCACCACCCCCTGGCTCCCACCATCCTCGCCAGACAAGGGAGCTCCCTTTGCGGTCTGATAAGTGGCCTTTTTACCATTGAGAATCAGCCGTTTTCCCTGTATGCGGATTCGATCACCTGGGAGCCCAACCACCCGTTTAATGCAGCTGACAGATGGGTCATAGGGGCAGCGAAAAATCACCACCTCCCCGCGGTTCGGCGGATGCCCGCCCACCCGGTTGCCACCGCTAAACGGTAACTGGAAGCCAAATGGCAGCTTGTAGGCAAAAATGAAATCGCCGGGCAACAAAGTGGGGGACATGGCCAGGGTGGGAATTCGATAAGCCGACACCACGAAGGATCGAACGATAAAGGCGAGCAACACCGCAAGAATCAGGGCTTCTGCATATTCACGCAAAAGAAATTTCAGTGATACCTGAATTGCCGAGTGGCCGGCTTTATGGGACTTCACCCACCCTCCCGTCTAGCGAATCAGGTGAAAAAATCGCTTCCAGCGCAAATGGGACGGATCACAAAGAAATGGAGCTGTTTCCATCGTCTGCGTACAACTCAACCACACAATCGTGGCTCTTCCCAGCAGATTATCCATAGGTAGACTTCCCCATACGCGACTGTCCCTGGAGTTGTCCCGGTTGTCACCCATCAGAAATATCTGCCCCTCCGGTACTTCATAAGGGTCTTCCGGCCAGCGATAGCCACTGCGGCTAAGCATTCCCCGGTGGGATCGCCCCCCGAATGTCTCCTCGAAAAAATTAAAGCCTGAAAAGTCGCCCCCGATGTCATGGGGGGTGACTCGGTAGTAGGGGTCCTGAGAGGACGGCTGCTCTTCCGTTATCCGCAACTCCCTTTTTTCAACCGGCTCGCCATTAATGAGCAGGTGCGCCTCTTCATCCAAAGTGACCTTGTCGCCCGGCAGCCCAACGACCCGCTTGATCATATAAAACCCATCGTCCTCGACAGATCTAAAAACCACCACATCACCCCGTTTTGGCGTGGAAAACCGGACTAGCCACTTCTTGGTGAATGGCACGCGAAGTCCAAATACCAGCTTATTGACCAAAATGTGATCGTGAATCAACAGGGTCGGAATCATACTGCCGCTGGGAATAACGTAAGGCTCTGCAATCCCCCAACGGATGGTCAAAATCATAAGAATGGCTAAGGCAAAACTTAAAAAGGATCTAATAAAGGAGGGGCGATGATCAGTGGACATCGTAAAAGAATCGATCCCATCGAAGACTGAAGGGGCTACACAAAAACGAGACCACTGGAAGTGTCTTGTCACAACTTAACCACACGAACATGGCTCGCCCCACAACATATTCCCTCGGTACAAATTGCTTTCCTGGCTCCCAAAACCGGCTATCCTGGGAGTTGTCACGGTTGTCTCCCATAACAAAATAATGCCCTTCGGGCACTTCATAAGGTCCATAGGCCACGTTTGTTTGATCTTCGGTTTTTAGTAAAATCGAATGCAGGGAGTGACCCAACTTTTCTTCCCAGTGAACATATCGTCCTTTGGCGCCTGGTCCATCACCCGGGAAGTGCTCATCCCGAAGCCAGTGCATTTCCTCAATCAATGCTTGAGGAACTTGTTTTTCAATCAATTCCTCATTAACAAACAAACTACCATTTTCATAAAAAACCCGATCACCAGGAGTTCCGACAACCCGCTTGATATAAAACATACTTGGCTTTTCCGGATATTTAAAAACCAGGACATCCCCGCGACTTGGCTCACCAAATTTTACGAGCCAATCGGAAGTAAAAGGTAGACGCAACCCATAGACAATCTTGTTAACGAATATGTGATCATGCACAAGAAGAGTGGGCAGCATACTGCCAGAAGGAATCACGTAGGCTTCAATAAAGGCCCAGCGTATGGTCAGGGCGATAAGCACGGCGATAATGAATGATCCCGCGCCCTCGGTCCAGAACTTCCGCCCCATAACTAAATCAATCCTCCACCTTCAAGATGGCCAAAAAGGCTTCCTGAGGGACGTCCACTCGTCCAATGGACTTCATTCGCTTTTTTCCCTCTTTCTGGCGCTCCAAAAGCTTACGCTTTCTAGTAATATCTCCCCCGTAACATTTAGCTGTCACGTCTTTTCTGAGTGCGCCCAGTGTCTCCCGGGCGATAATCTTGGCTCCAATGGCCGCCTGAATGGCCACCTGGTATTGCTGCCTGGGAATCAGCTCTTTAAGCTTCTTAGCCAATTGACGTCCTCGCCAATCTGCCTTCGATCTGTGCACAATTACCGACAGAGCATCCACCGGGTCACCATTAATAAGAATATCCATCTTAACCAAATCAGCAGGTTCATAATCCGCAAACTCATACTCGAGTGAGGCGTAGCCACGGGATATGGTCTTCAATTTATCGTAAAAATCCATGACCATCTCATTGAGGGGTAGCCGATAATCAATGATCACTTTTGATTCAGAGATGTATTCCATCTTGTTTTGAACCCCACGCTTTTCCTCACAAAGCTTGAGAATCCCCCCGATATACTCGGTTGGCGTATGAATCGTGACCCTCACCATCGGCTCTTCCATTCTCTCGATTCGTGCCACATCAGGAAGTTTTGAGGGGTTTTCCAGTTCCATCATCGTTCCATCAGTCATATAAACCCGATAAATAACTGTCGGGGCCGTGGTAATGAGATCCAGATTAAATTCCCGCTCCAGGCGTTCCTGGATGATCTCCATATGAAGAAGACCCAAAAACCCACACCGGTAACCAAATCCAAGAGCGGCCGATGACTCCACCTCAAAACTGAGGCTGGAATCGTTAAGAACTAATTTTTCAAGTGCATCCTTCAAGTCCGTATAGTCCGCAGAAATGACGGGGAAAATTCCCGCAAAAACCATTGGCTTAATTCTGCGAAATCCAGGCAGAGGCTCCAACGCCCCTTTTTTTGCAGCTGTGACAGTGTCACCAACCTTCACATCGCGGATATCCTTGATTCCGCAGATAATGAATCCCACTTCTCCCGCGTCCAACTGATCTAAATCACGAGGGAAGGGTGCGAAAACCCCAAGTTTAAGAACCTCGTAGTCCCGATCAGTGGCCATGAATTTAACCCTGTCACCCTTTTTCAGGGTCCCGTCAACAATTCGACAAAGAACTACAACGCCCTGGTAAGAATCAAACCAGGAATCAAAAATCAAGGCCCGCAAAGGAATGGAACGATCGGCCTTGGGCGGAGGCACATACTTAACGATGGCTTCAAGTATTTCCGGAATCCCCTTCATTTCCTTGGCGCTGGCCAGAATGACATTGGAAGTATCCAATCCAATTCCATCCTCAATTTGCTGACAAACACCTTCTGGATCTGCCGCCGGAAGATCGATCTTGTTCAATACAGGAATGATTTCCAGATTATGATCCAAAGCCAAATAGACATTGGCCAGAGTCTGAGCCTCCACACCTTGAGCCGCGTCCACCACTAAAATGGCCCCTTCGCAGGCGGCTAAGCTGCGGGAGACTTCATAGGTGAAGTCCACGTGGCCGGGAGTATCGATAAGGTTAAGTTGGTAAGTGTTGCCATCCTGTGCCTTATAAACTAAGCGAACGGTCTGAGCCTTGATGGTAATCCCCCGTTCCCGTTCCAGCTCCATGTTGTCGAGAAACTGCTCCTTGGATTCTCGATCAGTCAGGGATCCTGTCGCCTTTAGAAGGCAATCCGCCAGGGTGGATTTTCCATGGTCAATGTGAGCAATAATCGAGAAGTTGCGAATAAACTCGGGTCGAATCATGTTTCTCTCAAAGGTCCAATTGTGAGGTGTTGTCGGTGCCTGGTTCCACCTCGGGCCGACCTAAAGGCAAGGGTTCCAACGGGATTTGCCCTGGCAACAGATCTTGGTACTTGTACAATATCAGATCAATTCCCTGGCGGATAAACTCAGCAATTGGAACCCGCGAACGCTGATTCAACTCTTTTAGAAGTTGCTGCTGTTCTTCAGTGATATAGACAGTGGTGGCTATTTTTTTCGGCATGGATTAGTAGTTAGCCGAACTTGCCATACGTTGCAATACATTTGGCCCGAGGCCCCGATTAAGGCCTCGGTTTTTTGGCTATGATTTAAGAAAAGGTTTTAACAGCGTCTTTAAGCTGCTCAACCCGATCCACCTTTTCCCAACTAAACTCAGCCTCATCACGGCCAAAGTGACCATAGGCCGCTGTTTTGCGATAGCGGGGCTTTAAGAGATCAAATTGAGAAATAATGTCAGCAGGTTTGAGACTCCACACCGCACGAACGGCCTTTGCCAAAACCTCTGGAGACACTTTTCCGGTGCCGTAATCGTTGACCATAACACTTACGGGCTCGGCCACTCCGATGGCGTAGGCCAGCTGAACCAGCACCTTATCTGCCAAACCAGCTGCGACAATGTTTTTTGCTACATGGCGAGCTGCATAGGCAGCGGATCGGTCCACTTTTGAGGGGTCCTTTCCTGAAAAAGCTCCTCCACCGTGAGCACCATGACCACCATAGGTATCAACAATGATTTTCCGACCCGTTAAACCACAATCTCCCATGGGACCACCCACCACAAAGCGACCCGTCGGGTTCACATAAAGCTTGGTGTGAGAGTCCATCCATTCACGAGGAATCACTTTGGGAATCAATTCATCCTGGATGAAGGCTTTGATTTGGGCCTGCTCCACATCCGGGCTGTGTTGAGTCGAAAGGACAATGCTGTCAATGCGCTTAGGGTGACCGTCCACATACTCAAAAGTCACCTGGCTCTTACTGTCGGGACGAAGAAAATCACCTTTACCGGACTTGCGCAAATGGGCCAACTCACGAACCAGCTTGTGCGACAGAGAAATCGTCAATGGCATAAGCTCGGCTGTCTCATTGACAGCATAGCCAAACATAATCCCCTGGTCACCAGCGCCCTGCTCCTTGCTGGCATCCTTGTCCACCCCCATGGCGATGTCCGGACTCTGACGATCAAGGGCCACCTGAATGGCACAAGTGTCACAGTCGAAACCCATATCACTGCGGGTATAGCCAATGTCGCGAATGGTTTCGCGAACAATTTTCGGAATATCCACCTGCACCTTTGAGGTCACTTCACCGGCCAACATCACAAATCCGGTACTGATCATGGTCTCGCAGGCCACCCGGCTTTCCGCATCTCCAGCCAAATAGGCGTCAAGAATTGCGTCACTGATCTGGTCAGCCATTTTATCAGGATGACCTTCGGATACGGACTCACTGGTAAACAGGTAATTCTGCATGAAAAAACCCTTTCAAATATTCAGGCAAAAGACTCAAAAGGCAGTAGTTAACAGGGAGAATTTCGAGGGGTCAACAAACAAAAAGGCCAACCCCGGTTCAGGCTGGCCTCTTTGATTTCAAACTCAGGTGATGACTCTAGCCGGCCTTCTTCACCTCCGGAGTCACAACCTCCATCTGGGCGTTCAATCGATCCAACTTGCCGTAGCTACTCTGCTCAAAGGATCTGTGCTCCTTAATCTTCTGTTTTCTCTTGGAGAGTTGACGGGTCAATTTGCCCACCACTCCATCCACCGCCTCGTGGAAACTCTCGCCGTATGCGCGACCAGACATCGACACATCTCGTCCGACAATATGCATCTCAACAGACTTTCGGTGTCGCTCTGCGCTATATGTGACGTGAACCTGAATTGGTTTTAATTCGAATTTCTTTAACTTCTGTAATTTGTCCTCCGTGTATTCCACCAATGCATCAGACCACTGCAAACTCTTAAACTGGCAGCTGACCTTCATGCCAACTCCTTTCCCCTCTAGATTTTAGGATCGATTCTTTGAACTGAAAGACAGGCAATTTCATGCCGACGAGACCTTTCCAGTAAAACTGGTTCTTTAAGACGAGACATAGGTCTTATCGGCAGGCGCATGACTGGAGTAGAGCTGCGGCCAAGGGAATCTCAATTTGGGACGAGGGTGAGCCGACTACTGTTCCAAATTCAACAAACACTGTTTTGCTTTGAGCCCCAAGGCAAAGCCTCCCATTCCTCCGTTTGCGGCCAAGACCCGATGGCAAGGCACAAGGATCAACCAAGGGTTCTTTCCACAGGCACTCCCGACGGCCCGAGCAGCCCCTGGTTTTCCCACCTGAGCCGCCAAATCCCCGTAGGATAGACTCCTGCCGTAGGGGATTTGCGCCATCTTCCGCCAAACCTGCCTTTGAAATGGCGTCCCTCTTTCAGCAAGGGGAAGGTCAAACTTCTGCCTCTTACCGGCAAAATACTCCCGAAGCTGAGCCTGGAGGCGGGTCATTATGGGGGACAAATGGGATGAAGATGATCCTTTGGCGCGAACCCGATCAATGGCAAAGACCTGATTGTCAGCAACAGATAGCTTCAGCCAGCCAAGGGGACTTTGAATATAAGAGTGTTCCATGGGGCTAGAAGTACTTCTTGCGTTTGGAAGAAGGCAAGATTTTTAGCACGTCCCGGTATTTTGCCACCGTCCGACGGGCAATCTTGATGCCATCCTTTTTCAGTAATTCCACAATCTTCTGGTCCGACAGGGGGTTCTTTGGATCTTCTTCACTGACGAGGTGCTTGATCTTGAGCTTAACCGATTCACTGGCCAGCGAATCACCATCTGTTTTGTTGATTCCGGAATTAAAAAAGTATTTGAGCTCAAAAATTCCCCGGGGAGTATGAACGTACTTGTTCGTCGTCACCCGGCTCACTGTCGACTCGTGCATTCCGATGTCGTTGGCAATATCTCTCAAAATCATGGGCTTAATAAAGGCTGGACCTTTATCAAAAAAGTCTCTCTGATGGCGCACGATACTCTCGGTCACTTTGTAGATCGTTCTCTGCCTTTGCGCGATGGATTTAATTAACCACAGCGCGGACCGCAGTTTGTCCTGAATATACTCCTGAGCCTCGGGAGTCGCACCGTTGGATTGGCCACCCTTTAGGACATTTTTATAGAGGTTGGATATCCTCAGGCGCGGCAGACCATCTTCGTTCAAGGCCACCATGTACTCGTCGCCCACCTTATACACATAAACATCTGGCGTGATAAAGTGAGTATCCTGCGGCAAATAGGCGCGACCTGGCTTAGGGTCCATGGAATAGATGATCTTACACATCTCGATCACATCTTCCATTTCCAAACCCATGGCTTTGGCAATAGCAGGATAGTTTTTCTTTTCAAGATCTTTCAAGTGCTCATTAATCAATTGCACCAAATCGTTGGTGTCCTCTTCCAAATGTTTGGCTTGAACGAGTAAACACTCTTTTAGGTTGCGGGCTCCAACCCCGGGAGGATCAAACTCCTGAATAAAGGGAATAATCTCCTCAAGATCAAGAGCTTCCAGTCCTTCTTCTTCAGCAATTTGCTCCATGGGGACCTTGATATAGCCATCATCATCGACATAGGAAATGAGAATAGTCACCAGGGCCATTTCCTCGTCATTGAAACCAGCCAATCCTGCCTGCCACATCAGATGATCGTGCAGAGTCTGACGGGCCGAGATCACGTTTTCATAATTCATGATCTCTTCGTTGCCGCCCCCGGAACCCTGAGGAGGTTTGTACTGATTGTCGAAATAATTATCCCAATCAAACTCGTCTTGCTTACGAGGATCCTGGTCTTGGGCTGACTCTGTATTTTCATTTCCCGCTGCAGACTGTACATCCTCACTTGTGGATGATGTTCGCTGGGCCGGATCGTCGTCAGTTGTGTCCTGGACTTCTTCAAGAACCGGATTTTCAGTCAGCTCCTTGCGAACCTGGGTCTCCAGCTCCATACGTGACAATTGCAGAAGCTTAATGGCCTGCTGCAGTTGAGGCGTCATCCTCAACTGCTGGGAAAGCTTCATGCTCATTTTCAGACTCATTGCCATTCAATCACTCCTACAGTCTAAAATTTTCGCCCAGATAAAACTTTCTGGCAACTGGCGACTGGGCTACTTCTTCGGCACTACCCTCGACTTCAATCTTGCCCTCTTTCAAAATATGGGCTCGATCACAAATTCCCAGAGTCTCACGCACGTTGTGGTCGGTAATTAGAACTCCAATGCCCTTGGCCTTAAGCTGCCGGATAATCTCCTGGATGTCGCCCACAGCAATTGGGTCAATCCCCGCAAATGGCTCGTCCAAAAGTAGGAACTTTGGTTCCCCGGCTAAAGCCCGGGCAATCTCCACCCGGCGTCGCTCACCGCCAGATAGGGAGTAACCATATGAGTCGCGCACATGTTCGATGCGAAACTCAGCTAACAATTGGTCCAGTCTCTCCATCTTATCCGACCCCGTATACCCATGGGCCTCAAGGGCCACCTGAATATTCTCAGCCACTGTGAGACGGCGAAAGATGCTGGCTTCCTGTGGCAGGTAGCTCAAACCGATGCGTGCCCTTTGGTACATGGGCAGCCCGCCGATTTTCTTGTCATTCAAAATGATCTCGCCCTCGTCCGGACTAAGCAGACCCACCACCATATAGAAACTGGTCGTTTTACCGGCCCCATTGGGGCCCAGCAGCCCGACGATTTCACCCGATTGAACCTCAAAGGACACGCCCTTGACCACCTGGCGAAGTTTGAATTTTTTAGATATGTTTTCAATCTTCAACTGACTCAATTCACCTTCTCCATTCGGGATTTGTCTACTTTCGCCCGAGCTTTAAGGACCTCAACACGCTTTCCTCCGTCCAAAAAGACGATCTCCTCGCCCTGTAGTTCATCGTTGTTTTGAACCACTTTTGGATTACCTCGAAACACATATTTGTCCTTGTCAAAGTTCACACTCACCTTTTGCGATGTCGCCCATTTATCCAGATCACTCACCCGTACACCACCGGATACGTGAACCGAGCGAACCAAGTTTGCGTCCGGTCCGTATTCGAAGACAGCTTCAGGGCCCGTAATGCGCATGGAATCAAAATCCATCACCACCTCACCACTGAAGCGGGCCAAATTGGACTTACCGCTAAAATCAGCACGCTGACTGCGAATCAATAACCGCTTTTCATTCTTAAATGGCTTCTCCCCTCTTACGTCTCGGGAAACAGTCATCAAAGCGTTGTTCAAGTCGGCCTCCAGACTCTGACCGCGCAAATGCAGGGAATGACCGGCTTCATCCTTGATACCCCACATGGTCACTGGCAGGGGTGCCATCAACCGCCGCTCTCCCGAGTGGTACATGACTTCCTCGGTCTTAAAAATGTAACCGTTGGAGGACCGAATCCTCACATTTCCCTTCACCGTCATATCCTTTGTCTGAACCTGCACGGTCCCTCGCTCTCCGGTAACGGTAAAATGAACCCCATCTTTACCAAAAAACCGAGTTTTGACCGTCTGCAAGGACCACTGGGCTTTTTCCTTGTAGCTGGTTGCCGTGTCTGCCCACAACTCCCACTCTTTCTCTCCCTCCCGAGTCTCAACAAGGTGGGCTCCACGCATGAGCTGCTCAACACCGCTGTCTGAGTCCGCCGCTACAGTCTCTTCAGAGTCCTCAGGGGGCGGCTGATCAACGTCCTTGGGGGCAATCACAATGATTTCCACCACCAAGACAACAAACAGAAGGCCCAATAGAAACTTGCCAATCTTCATATTCAGCGACGTCCTTCATCCAATATTTTACCATGGATTTGGCACGAAATTGGCACGAAACCGTCATCTATTCAAACATTCCCCCCTTTATTTTGATTTGAGACCGCGCGAGGCCTCAGGACCTCTCGCTAGTCCAGAAATTCCTTACTAAAGTTAGATACTTAGGTGGCCGATAAGAACTCGTTATGAGTAAATGGTTTTTAAATATCGATGAAGATGTTTCGGGACCTTTTTCCACCGAGGAAGTGAAGGCCAAAATGGCTCTCGGTCTACCCGAGACGTGTCTGATATGGGGGCGCGCCCAAGACGAATGGCGCTCTTTGGGCTGGTGGGAGCAGGAACTTCCCCGACTAATGGAGTCCCATCATCACGAGATTGAACACCGCAAATGGCATTACGCTCACGACGGACAGTCTCACGGCCCGATGAGCCGTGAAGATCTGATCGAAGCACTAGGAAAGCTATCCTCCTTCCAAGGCGTCATGCTTTGGAGTAAGGGCATGAAGGGCTGGGCGCCGGTCTATGAATTCCATGATGTGATGGATGAAATCGGCGTCAACCGTCGGGAGCATCCCCGAGCACGTATCAAGGGGACAGTAACCATCCACAAGGATGATCTGATTACCATTGCCCAACTCCATTCTGTGAGTCAGGGAGGCCTAGGCATTACAGGTCTCAGTGGTGTCATTGCTGGCCAGGAAATTCAAATGGAGATCAAGAGCCCCTCCCTATCGGAGTCAATCCGAGTTAAGGGCGAAGTTCGCTACCACACTGAAAGCGGATATACGGGCATTCAATTCAGTCAGATTTCCACCGAAACAAAGTCGGTTCTCATCGATTACATCAAACGCTCGGCGCTGACGACCATCAAAGAGGCCGCTTAACTTCACTTAGGGCTGGCGCGCCAGGTATTAGGGACTCCAGTTCAAACCAATCACTTGTAAGCACTCGTTCAATCTTCTGATCCGACCGGCGAATGAGTTTAAGCTCTCCCCGGGCGAACTTGGTGTTGTGAACGAGAGATTGTTTTTTCGAAGGGTGATCGTAGATCAGAGTCACCCACACAGAAGATGAGCCATCAATTGAGCACTCTAAATCATAAACATCTCCCACAAATCTCACTGCCCATGATTTCTGCTTCGCCTCATGAACCCGGTGCCGCCATGAGGATTGCACATGATTAAAATGATACCATTGCTCATCAATCCTTAGTGAGGCGCAGGAAAGAAAGGGAGACTTTATCAGCCCACCGGCTAAAGCGATTTTGGCCGAAAAACCATCAAAATAAGCTTCGGCGTCTACAAACTGATTGCAGTCCGCATAGACATATTTGTAGGCGTGCTCGGTTCCCCAATTGTGGCCGTTCATGCCGATAAAGGGCCCTTCCAAAATTCGATCCCCGATTTGTAGATCCCCCTTCATCACGATTCGTGTATCATTGGTAAGAATCTTTTTTTTAGGAAAACCCGCACGATAAAACCAGTCCTGAGAAAAGTGGTAGTAAATCTCCCCCTGGCTGTGAAGATCCAAACCCCATCTGGCCTCGCCAGCGTCCGAGACCATCTGCCCGCGCAACTTCCCAGGAGAAATTAAGAGGTGGCCACCATTTGCAAACTGAAACTGAAAGTTGGTCCAGCCGTCCCCCCACCGGGACTTCAACTCCAAAAAGTCCGCCAGGAGAATCATCTCCTCTTGCTTGGCAACTCTAGGCTGGCCACTGCCTGATTCAAAGAGTAGAAGGGTCGATTCAATCTTCACTTGAGGCTGCTTCTTATAGACCAAAAGGTTGTGTTTGAGCCAAAAAGCAGAACTCTTGTCGATATTGGTACCACGAAAGTAGAATGACTCATATAGGCCTTTGGCAATTGATGAAGCGTTTGTCATCACTTGGTCTGGCGCAATCACGATAGCCTCTCATGAATGATATCAGCAACACGGAGGGCATTGGCCATAATGGTAACCTGAGGGTTGACACCAAGAGGACCGGGAATCGCCGATCCATCTGCGACATGAAGATTCTTAGTCCCCCACACTTCACCACTGCTGTCGATCACCGAGTTCTTCGGACCAGAACCCATTCGACAAGTGCCAAGAGGATGATGAGCGGAAAGGGCATAGCGATAGGCGGGGAGGTTCCTGCCTATCAAACTGCGTAGCTCTTCTCGTGACGTCACCTTGTTGAATCCTGATACAGACGGATACACGGCCAGAGCACCGGCACGAAAGAAAATCTCTCCCAATGCGCCCAGTGATTCCCGAATAAGCCCTTTAGTCTTGTCATTGATCCAATATATGGGCGTTGCTCCAGATCCGTTAAACCTTAGATGCCCATTCACCTGGTCCGTCAGCATTGCAGAAAAATTGGTAAAATAATCGACTCGGTTCATGATTTCATTGAGCTCATTTCCAAAACATCCGAAGGCAAGGGGGATGACGTCCACAGGAAGGGTATAACCCTCCAGCACAAACCTCCCGTCGCCGTGGCCATGTACCGCCATTGACTGGGGCACAAACTGCGATTCGCGAACCCGGTAGTCAAACATAGCCCCGACTGTAAGGGCCGGATGTATGGTAAGGTTGCGCCCTAACTGTGGAAGGCCTTTGTGTAAACCACTCTTCCACAACAAATGGGGTGTCCCAAATGCGCCACAAGCCAACACCACCTTGCGGGCACGGACACGCAGTGTGAACTCCGGTCCGTAGTTGGGTAGATGAGCCACCAGCCCTTTGACTTCTCCCCGTTCGACGAGGAGGCGATGAACCCGGTAACGACTAAATAAGAAGGCATTCTCCTTGAGAGCTTCCTTCATGTAGGACACATCTGTACTCTGCTTGGCAGCGGTTGGACATCCGGAGGTGCAATAAGACTGTCCGTCACAACCCTTTTCTGCCCGCATGAGGGGGCCATATGTGATGCCCAACCCTGCCACACCCCGCTCCAAGACCTGACGAATCCCCCCCTGGTACTTTTGCGGAGTCGGAGTCGCGTTGAGCATTTCCTCCACTTCCGGAAAGTAACTCTCCAACTTTAGCTCATGCAGGCCCTCGGTCTCCTGCCAAGTCTTCAGCACTGACTTGGCGGGCCTCATTACTGTACCGCTGTTGATCGTGGTGGTTCCGCCAACACACTTTCCCGTCGGCAGCCAAATGGGGCCATTGCCTAAAACAAATGTGTTTCCCGCTCGACTGTAGAGACGACTAGCCATGGTGAGTCGCTCACCATTCAAATCAGGACGTTTGAAGTAGGCCCCCTCCTCGATCACCAAAACTGCATGCCCCTTTCGGGCCAACTGGTAAGCACAGGCAGCCCCGCCAGCACCACTGCCGACAATGGCCACGTCCACATCGATTTCGTCCTCACTCAGATTGCCCGTCGGACATTGGTGAAGTTGCACCCATGGTTCATCTTCGATCTGAGTTGGTGGCACGGGAATATGTTGTCCCTTGAGCTGACGGTACGCGCGTGTCCCGAACAAAGAACCAAATACCAGGTTGATCGCTGGCATGAGGGCAAGATGAGGGAGCCGACTTCTCATCAAAAACCGACTGAACTTTTCTCTGCTTTGTTCTCCCAAGTTACTGAGCCTGGTGAAAAACCTGAGAGCAATAACGAACTCCGTAATCGACAAAGTCATGGACAAAAGCAAGCGAATCCAAATCGGCGACTGGCCCAACAAATCCTGAACCTGCCGACGTGCTTGAGGCCGGTCCGGGAGCTCATCGTAGTTGCTTAGCAAGGCCCGACCCAGTGCCATGAGACGACCACTGAGATGTTCAGTGGAATCAAAAGATCCATTCCCTCGCCGCAGACGAACTCCAAAGGGAAAATGGTAAAGAGGCGGTAGATATCGCAACTCCCCACGGCCAATTTTTCTTCCCTGCCAGGTGATTTCAAGGGGCAGAGTGACCAAAGAAGCCCTGATCCGCGACCAACTGAAAACGTACTTGTACCTTTTAGCCCCAGACATGGAGAAGCTTCCCAAGGGACCACCCTCGCCCTGATAGTCATAGGCAACGCCTTGATGGGAGATCGTCATGGTTCCTCGAATGGGCACCTCTTCGTCCGCAAGAGGCCTCTCGGCTGACAAAGGAAACCCCAGGAATCTAGCCGTACCATTGAATCTAAATGGGAAGGGATAGATGAAGGAGTTACAGAAGGCCGAAATGACAAACTCAAATGGGTAGCGCACCCCCACTTCAGGTTGTCTCGGCCCATCAGCCGGGCTGGGGATCTCGTCGAGGAGGATCCACCCCGCCATTCTTTCCTGGATCGCAACTCCCGCCACGACTACCACTCCTCAAGTCTAAACCCCGGCCGACTACCGGCGATTATAAGGACTTTGAGCGGATCAACCAAGCACAAGGTAGGGTTTAGTTACAAAAGTGATCCGATCTCTTGTGCAGAGGGTAAACTGCCGCTAGTTTACGGATCTGATACCAATCGGGACCAACAGGGAATTAGGAATTCAATAATGATCGACACAGCCAGCGCCAGTGACACCCATTGTCCGCAGCCGGAGGAGACCTATTGCATTTTTGGCGATCTCCATCTTATCCCTGGCAAGCCCGAAGATCCGCGTTTAGCCCGATTTTTTGCGGAATTGGAACTTCGCCAACGACGAAACGAGCGCCTCCACCTGGTCTTTAACGGGGACACATTTGACTTTGCCATGGCCACCCAAAATGGCTTCTGCTCTAACGGTAGCCATGCCGTAGCGGCACTTGATCAAATTGAGGCTCAGTTTCCGCAGTTTTTCACAGCCCTTGGGCAGGTTCTCGAAAGTAAAGGCAAGGTGGTCTTTATTTCGGGTAACCATGACCTGGAACTTGGAATCCCTGATGTGCAAAGACGGATTCGATGTCTGATCGAATCCCAAACTTCTCGCCCAGTCGAAAATCACCAGGTAGTTTTCTCCAGTTGGTTTTACCACCCAGACCCTTCTCTCTATATTGAACATGGTCATCAGTATGATGCGGAAAACTCGGTTAGACACCCTTTGGCTTTGACGGCAAAAAATGGAGGCAAACAAGCCTACCCTGTGGGGACGGTTTTGACCTGGTATTTCGCTGCCCACTTTCAGGATCTTGAACTCATCCTTAATACCAACCGTCACTTTTGGTCCCAAGCCAAACAAATCCTTATTCGCTACAAACTCAAAGCCCCCTACGCCTATTGGCTGTTTGCAAAAGGAGCGCTTAGCTGCCTGGGTCAGATGGTCAAGGCCTCAATTTTTCCTCTTAAGGAGATGGACAGTCTGGAGGCAGCCTTTGCTCGCTGGTCCGGAGTTGATCCCAATTGGATAGGGCGAATCCGCGACCTCATGAAGAAGCCCACTCATCTGAGTCCAGCGAATGCTGCAAAGCGGGTTTATGATCTGCTTTTGACGACAAAGGACCTTCGGGGAGATTTGCTTATCAATGACTTAAAAAGGGCCGCCGATCGGGTTCGGGAAATTACCGGAGCCCAACTAGTCGTGTTCAGCCATTTGCATACAACTTGTGAAGGTGAAGGCTACGCCAATACAGGCTCATTCAGTTATCCAAGGGCAAACAACCAAGCAAGTTTTCTCGAGGTGGTTATTCGTGAAAACTTGCCCTATGTAAATCGACGCTTTATATCAGAGTTTTAGCTGCCTGGCTCTTTAATCTCGTCCGGAAGCTTGATCACGGCAAAATTGATTTCAGCAATTCCAGCCTCGGTCACAGTATACATGATCTTTTTCACAGTCAGAAAATCCACGCCCTTATCGGCCTGAATCGTGATCTTCATATATTGTGGGACCTCATCCTCTTCAGGAACCTCGGCACCTTTGGCATCGGTCATCGCCTTACGCACCCGGCTGCCTAAAGTCGCCTCTTCCTTTTTTCCTTCTTCAATCAAGGCCACGACACGCTCTTTGAGATCAGGAATGTCCCAGTCCTGCTGTTCCTTAACCGTCTGAAAATCAGCCACGACATCATTATTCACCATGATTCTTTCAGGTGAAATCACCACTACATTTGAAGGCTTAAGTTCTTTCACCGTATGGGCTTGAGGCAGTTTAACTTCCTTGGGAATAAAAATCACTTCACCGGTAGTCGCATAGTTCTGCAGAAGAAAAACGGTCAGGACCGTAAACATATCAACCATTGCGGTTAGGGAGAGAACCGCGACGGCATTTCTCTTTTTGGGCTTTTTCATTCTTCCGGATCGAGACCGGTGACCAGGAACATGGATAGGCATTACTTCACCCCTCCTGTGGCAACTGAGATCTCCGGAAATCCTGATGTTAGCAGAGCATCCATTCCCTTAATCAGGAACCCATACTCCAACTCATCAGACATGGTAATAACCGCATCGACCTTCTCAGGATAGAGTTCCTTAACTGTTTTTAGTTCTTCTACCAATTTTTGATAATCGTATTCGCCATTCACTTTTGGGATAGGTACTGACTTTTGCCCGACAACAACTCGGTAACCATCGTCTTTGACATCCAGTCGAAACGGGATCTCCGCGCGGGGAGGTGGTTTCGCCGGTTCCAGCTCTGACTTTTTGCCGTATATGGAGCTACCAATCTGAATCATGGAGACTTGAGACCAAACAGCCGTAATGAGCAAAAAGATAATACATACACTCATCAGGTCGATAAACGGTACAAGGTTTACGTCAACCGCTATCGCTCTGTCGTCATCTCCACCATCATCAATGTGGGCCATAGCCTATCCTATTCCAGTCCTCAGTATTTGATCTTGTCGCGATTCGACACAACCAAGTTCATGAGGTTCATGCTGCTTTCGAGCATATCGTTAATTGCCCGGCCGATTTTGATCTGAAAAAATCCAAAGGCCACAATCGCCGTAATTGCCACGAGAAGTCCGAATGCTGTACAGTTAAGAGCTTCGGAAATACCCGCCGACAATCGCGCTGCTTTGGTTGCAGCATCGGCCTCCGCCACACCGGCAAATGATGTAATCAGACCAACAATCGTTCCAAACAGACCAATCAGAACTGAGACGTTACCAAATACCGCCAGAAAGGATGTCCATCCCTCTAGTCGTGGTGTCTCCCTCAATACCGCCGCATCCATTGCCACCTGCACCTCTTCGTCAGGCCGCTTGTTCATTACTTGAACCAATCCTGACTTGAGTGTGTTGGTTAATGGTGTTGGGCGGCTGTCACAAAACGCAATTGCCTGTTTAATATCCCCTCGCAAAAGCATACTAAAGAGATTTTCGTTCAGGCTCGTTTTGTCGAGCGTCAGTTTCGAAAGGCTCATTGCCCTTTCGAGTATCAAAAAGACGGTTAGTATCCCCACTATGAGGATAAGATACATAACGGGTCCGCCCTCACAAAAGGCCCTCCCGATAAAGTTGCCGTAGTCAGCACAATGACTGACATAAACCGTTTGTTCCAAAGTGTCTCCCTCCCTAATTATTGTGATGTAAAGACAAACGGATAAGTCACCCGACCGATTTGATCAGGTGGCGGCTCCGGAAATCTCCACGTCTGCAATCGCTGCACTAAACATTTGGCCACTGATTTATTACCCAGAGTATCGCTCACCACCTGGGCATTCGTGACACGTCCTCGTTCTTCGATGTCCCACTGAATAACAAGCTTTCCATACAAGTCAGGCGTCCGTTGCAGGGCCATTTCATAGCAATTGCGAATAACCCGCTTGTTGGCAAGAATGACCCGTCGGATAGCTTCCCGGTCAATGGAGCCGACAAACTCAGCTTCCTGACCTCCAACCTGAACCTCGATTCTGCCTTTCTTACCCAAGCCTCCGGTTCCATAGCCAAAGGTTCCGCTACCTTTTCCCGAAGTTCCCACACCAGAAATTCCAACCGTGGCTGTGCCTTTTCCGCCAGCCCCCACATCTTTGATTTTAGACCCGAGGTTATCGCCAGCTCTCGATTCATCGTCTCCAGCAAATCCAGTGGCACTGTCAGCCATTCCCTGAAGCTCTCCTGATCCGGTATAGGCCTTGTCGAGTTTTTTCTGCGTTCCACGGGCGCCAAAAACTCCCAGAAGACCGGTCTTCGAAACATCCACTTTTTCGCTGGACGGACTTGCACCCTTTTTGCCCGTGTTGATGGCTCCACCTTGACGAGTGGATGTGAGGGTTTTCTTTTTCGATTTATTATTGTTGGGCCTGGCCTCGGCCGCCTTGCCTGAGTCTGCCTTTTTGGGTGCAGGAGACGCAGGAGCCTGAGGTTTCGCCTTCTTTTCAACTACTTTTACAATCTTCTTTTCTTTAACCGGCTCCACTTTTGGCTCAACCACCTTTTTCTCTTCGGGTGTTGGTCGCGGTGGTTTAAAGGTGACTACTGCCTTGCGCAGGGGCTCTTCCAGAAGGGCCTCATCATCCAGTTTTTTAGGCGCATAGACCATCATATAGAGACCAAAAATCAATGCCACCACTGTGGCCAAAATGACCCCAGTAACTTCTGAAGCACTCAAATCCAACAGAGGTGCGACAAGTGGTTTTGGTGCCTCTGGGACATACCGGACATAAATGTTTACCAAGTCATTGTGTAGCCCAATCCTCAACATCTCACCTTGGGCAAGGCCAATTTCATAGCCAACAGCATTCTTAACCAGGCGGTTACCGCGGGTCAGTTCGCCAAAGTTTTTCGTTCCGCCTTCGGAAATCAACTCTCCCGACATCTCACCTGTCACGCAAACAGTTGCCAGAGAATCAATGCGAATAAGCGTATGGGAAATAGTAGGTCCTAAAATCGGCAGAATAATTTCATTGTTGGGGCCCGAGCCCACTCGCACCATTCCTTTTTCATTAAAATGATGAGACGAAAGAATTCTCTCTTTCCAAGCGACAATAACCTCAATAACAGTACCCTTGCCTGGCCGCAGAATTTCATTGAGGTTCTTAAACTCACTAGGAGGGGCAAAGGTCCCCTTCGCATTCGCTGTAATCACTGTTGTTGGTGAAGGACCCGGCGTTACGGGCGGAATATCTGCACCCGACGTATCATCATCCTCTTCAGGGAGTGGAATGACATCGGGGATTTTTGCAGTAATCGAGTCCTCAATCACCGCACCAGTCGCGGTCAAAGAGTCCTCAATCTGTTTTCCGGCTTCCGTCACTTCCTCTTTGGGCTCTGTCGAAGGAGGCGCAGCTACCGGTGGTGGTGCGGCCGGCTGTGTCGCTGGCTTTTTTTCTTCTTTAGGTGGCGCCAGTGGTTTTGGCACACCAACGAAAAATTCAATTTTAAATGGTCCAATGTCCAAGACATCACCGGACTCCATCTTCTCATCAAGTATCCGCTCGCCACCGCGTTTGGTTCCCGTGGTAGAACCCAAATCAGACACATAAAATCCAGCGTCTCTTTCTTCTATCACCGCATGAAGAGGTGATACATCCTCATCAGTCAACTGAACCTGAACACCTTCATTGCTGCCGATAACTATCTGGGAAACGTCGAACTGTTTGACACCCTCAAGCTGACTTCCCCTATATATGCGAATTACTACTGGTAGTTTCAATCGCTACTCCCACCTCTCGGCAAGTCTTCTGCCGTTCTTCGCATTTCGGGTAAAAAGTTCTCACGCAGCTTGATCAGCCGCTTGAAATTGAATTGCTTTTTCTGAAGAAGATAAAAGAGCTCAGGCTTTTTGACTTCACCTTCAATCAGTTCATCTTCGAAATTAATTGATGTTCGGCGTTTTTCTTTATCGGCATCCTCTTTAGCATAAGAGGAATTCATGGGAGCCATAATCATGACCATCGCCATGAGAGCGAACAAGAATCTTGATGTACACCCCTTCACTGCTAACCCCGCTGCTTACTCCAAGGACTTTGCCTTCTTCTCCAGCTCTTCAGCTTGTCGAATAGCTTTGGGGCTCTCAGCGATAAACTTGATCTTACTGATCACCTTCAAAGCTTCATCCTTGGCTTTTAATCGCTCTACCAAAAGTATAGCATAATTTAGCAAAACAGTAATATTCCTTGAGTTGCCTCTCAGGATTTCTTCATAAATGTCACGAGCCTTGTCTGCCTGTTTTTGGGCACTTAGGGCGACTGCCAAATTGTTAGCCACGCCCACAGATTCAGCTTTGCCTTCGCGCAGGGAGCCTTTGACTACTTTATAGCCACTCTGAAGAGGCTCCAGCGCACGATTGAAATCGCGATACTCCAAATATATAGATGCCAGATTTGTTGCACCGATCACGTAATCCGGGTCGACCTCTACGCTCTTCTTAAATGAACGGATCGCCGCGCGCTGATCACCTTCACTTAAGTAGATCACACCAAGATTATTGTGTAACGCTGCCTGATTGGGATGAGCGTTAAGAGCCCGGTTTAAGATGATTTTTGCCAAACCAAATTTTTTATCATTGAAATAGAAGACCGCCAAAGTATTGAGTGCCAAGAGGTTATTTTGATCACGACCTAGGATTTTTGCGGCTGCAGTTACAAGCCTTGGCTCCAAGCCCTTCTGCTTGGCATCGCGCAAATCTCGAATATCGTCTTTTGTGACCTCGACTTGTGGCTTGATGTCTTCTGGAGAGTCCCCGTCATCATTGGACGAACCTACGTCATCTATCTCGTCCATGTCGTCAAACTGCATGGCATATGACGGATTGCCACCCAACCACAGACTTGCCAACAAAAAGAAAAGTAGAATTTTAACAATAGTCTTCATCCTACATCCCCAAGTCGTCAGGCAGAGTGGTTAAAATCGCTTCTTCGCCATAGTCAGAGAACTGTTCCTTATCCAAGTTGCCGGCCTCAATTGCAGCAATCTTGAGCCATTGATTATAGGCCTCTAGGCGATAGCCTTTTTCGATCGCGGACTGGTAACTCTTAATGGCCTCTCCCTGAAAGGGTTTGGCCACTTCATCAATACCCTTCATATACTGATCCATTTGCTCCTTATTGAGTCCCTTCGGACGCGGAGCCTTGTAAAGGGCCGCACTCATGTGCTGATTAGCCTGACCCATCAAAGTAAGAGCCGCCACCACCATAGGGCCGTCGTCGTACTGAATGACCGGCTTCAAGCGCTCTTTAAGGCGATTGATCAAATCTAGCTTCTTTTGTACAGCAGCTGCCTGCTGCTTAGGATTACCTGGGATACGAACAGCTTTGAGTTCTTCATAGGTATCATAAACAAGCTTGAACTGAGCCTCCGCAGCGAATGCTACACCAACATTCTTTCCGGACTTGGCCAGACTCTTTTGCACACCAATGGTCTTTTTATAGAAATCCTCAGCGGCCTTTTTTCGATTTTGGCTTTCCTCGATCTTGCCAACCGTGAAAAGAGCCTCCACCAAGGCAGCACCATTTGACGGCTGTAGATCGATATACTGCTTGTAGTAGCTCTTGGCTCGAGACTTGTTGCCACGTTTTTCCCAAACCTTAGCCATCAAAAAGACAACCTCGGCTCGATCCTTTTTGCGATTGAGATCGAAGGATTTCTGATAATTTGCCAAGGCTGAATTGAAGAAATTCATTCCGTCTCGAATCACGCCAGCATTGAAGTAGAACTTCGCGGCCAGGTCGCGATCCGACTTCGCATTTTCGTTGGCATAGCGCTCAAAGAAATCGGCTGCTGCCTTGTACTGTCCCGTTTTCTCATACAAAATGGCGATAAATTTCAATGACTTCTTCTTGAGATCCTCATGACCCGTTCCACCGCCGCTCTTAAGTACTGCCGTGTACATGGCAATTGCCTTAAACAAGTCACCTGCCCGCTCAAAGTTAACCGCCGAGTTAAAACGGGCAGAGACTGCGAGTTTGGCGCCTGGATTTTTGGAGGCAAAATCTTCAAACTGCTTGGCACTAGTCAGGTAGTCTTTGCCGGTTTCGGAATTCTGAGCTCTCTTAAATGAGGCCTTTTCAAGAATCTTGCGGACCTCCCCACCAACTTTGGAGTTGGCCAATTGAGGAATCGCCAAGATCTCTTGTCCAGCCTTCTCCAGACCCTCGTAGTCCTTTTTAATATTATAGATATCTAAAGTGAGATTGGCAGAGTAGTCAGCATACTTGGTACTGGGAAATTGCTGCATAATTTCTCTAAAGGCCACCAGAGCCTTATCAAATTGATTATAGTAATAGTATAGTGAGGCCAGCCGATATTTGATTGCCACGGTATCTTCGTTTTTCGGAAATGCCGTCAGGAAGCGCAACACCACCTTTTCAAACTTTTTAATAGTAGTGTCAAACTCCACGGGCTCTGTGGTGTCTCCCACAATCTTTTTGATTTCATCCGCCGTAGGAAGCTTCTTTTCTAGAGAAAGAATGGCATTGAGAACTGACTTATCAAAGTAGGCACTCTTCGGTGAATTCTCTGCAACCCACAAATAGTGGTCTGCAGCGCGCTCAAAATCCTGCATATCAAACAGAAGTTCGGCGAAGAAGAAATGCATTTCATCCAACTTAGGGGAGACCTTAAATGTCCGAAAGTACAACTCATACCCGCTCTTAGCCAAGCTCTGGGCATTGGGAGCACGGGAATTTTGCGCCGTCTGATGCTGCTGAAGAATGTAGTTCCGCAGAGTGGTCTCAATCAGCTGAGTCGCCTTACCGATCAGATCGCGTTTCTTTTCATTCGCCCTCTGCCAAACACTATCGGGTCCATAGCCCTGAATCCAGTCATAAAGCTCCTTGCGGAAAACCTTGGACTCACCCGTCGCCGCATACATCGTGACAATCTGATATTGATAGTCATAGGCCTTCGGAGCGCTGGGACGATCTGCGATCAAATCATGAAAAACGTAAGAGGCACCTTTACGGTTACCTGTATCTGCATAGTAGTAAGCCAGCTTCTCCTGGAGGGTGTAGACGTTTTTAGAACCGGCCACCTTGTCAAAATAGCCTTTGGCTGCCTTGTAACTTCCCACTTCAGCATAAAAAATGACCAAGTCTTTGAGGGCCTCCGTTGCCAGACGGATACGACTCACTCCACCCGCTGTTCGCTGATCGCTGCCCTTAGCTACACGGCCAGCACGGATCACCCGCTCAAGTGAACGAAGGGCATCTTTGGTTTTTCCTGTTTTGTATTCACACCATGCTGACTTGTACAATGCAAAGGAGTACAGCCGGGCACGGCGGTTGCGGGCCACTCGTTTGTAATAGCCAAGAGCATCGGCCCAGCGCTCATTTTCGAAATGAAATTCACCAAGGGCAAAATTCGATTCATCTACGTAAGAACTCTTGGGAAATTCCTTGGTTAACCTCTCGTAGTAGGACATCCCCTTCTTTTCATCATTGAGCTCAAAATAGTTGTAGCCAAGAAAGAATAGAGCCTGGTCCACCTTGTCGTCCTTGGGGAAGTCCCGAAGAAACCATTCGTAAAGTTGGACAGCCTTTTTGTTGTACTCCTGAGCAGGACGCAGGTCGAGGCGCGCCCTCATGCCCTTTCCTGACTCGCGGGATTCGCGAAGTTTTTTATCGAATTCCTGTTGGAGGCGGTATTCAATGAGTCGGGATTTCTCCACATACATCTCTGCCAGTCGCAGCCACAACTCTCCGCGCTTTTTGCTCTTTTTAAAACGTCTCGTTAGATCATAGAGTTGTTTGATACCCTCATCGGTCACCTTCTCCAGGGCCGCTTCATCTGATCCCTCTTCGTAGTACAGCGTCGATGACGAAGGAGGCTTAACCTCACGGAGGTTTACCTGTTTTCTAGATTCCACTTTATTAAATTTAGGAAGAGAGGCACTGCCCTTTTGGATCTTTAGGCGGTTCTTTTCAATCTTTTTCAGGACATCACCGACAGTCTTTTCCGCTTTTTTGGCCTGGCCATAGACAGACGTGGAAAGCAGGGTTGAACCAGTCCCAAGAGTAAGGCAGAGAATTGAGAACAGAGTTCTCCTAATTACAGCTTTGAGTTCCAACATAGTGGTAGTTACCTAGCTCATCCATCCAGTACTCGCCTTTAAATGGCCAGTATTCATATCCATTTTGAATATAGTAGTCCCTCTGAGTGTCCTGGTCGATCTGCTCCTCTGGCAGATCTTTGCCGGCAATTTTCTTTTTAAGAGATTCTTTTTTGCCGTTGATCATCTCGTAGCGGATAAATCCCTCTTGTTCGAAGAGGTCAAAAAGGTCCTCTCTGACTGTATCCAGGTGGGCCCTGACCTGGAGTCCCGCCCGCTTCCTCGCCTTCAACAGACGCTTTTGGATTACTCGCTTGGCATAGCGTCCGATGGCTGAATTTCTCCATGACGAATCCATGTTATCGATGGTTTTCTTTTCCTCTAGAAGCTTGACGATGTAGCTGTAGGATCTCTGGAAATCACCTTCTTTTGACACCTTACGAATAACGACAAACGGAATCTTGAATTGAGTGCGATCCAGTTGGTCACCCTTATCCCGGAATTCCTTCATCGCCCTGATCACCTCAGCAAAATAGTCATCTGCCGAACGAACTTTGAGGAATGACACCACATCCTTGTACACTGGCTTATAGATCTTATTGAAAAGGTTAAGGACCTTCTCCATTTCTTCGTATTTACAAATATAAAGATAGACAATTGAACGTAAGAGCAAAGATTCAGGCAGGTAACGGTCCTCGTAAAACCCTGAATGAAGCGAGTGGAAATTACTCAGCGCTGAACGGAACCGACCCGAGCGAAGCATCGCCCAACTGGACTCAAAAAAGGTGTCATGCCAGGCATCGGTATCCCGCGGAACCTGACGGTACATTTCAATGGCCTCTTCCCATTTTTTGGCCTGGTAGAGAATTCGCGCCTGACCAATCACTCCCGATACGCGAGCCACATCGGTCACTCCAAACTCTTCGCGAGCCTGGACAAGGTCTTCAAAGCCTTCATAAGCCTTTTTGACTTGCTTAGATTCGGCATAGGCCATTGCTTCAAGGTACTTTGCCTTGGGAAACAAGGGGCTTGTCCGCTGGACGCGTCGGAAGCTTTGGGCGGCAGCCCCAAACTGTTGGTTTCTCAACTGAAACTCACCAATTCGGAAGAAAAGCATATCGCGATGAACCCGCGGGAAGTCATCCACCTTAACACGTGAAATGGCGTAGTTTAGCAGCGTGTCGTCCCCAAGGGAGTCCGCAGCCAGCGACAGCTTTTCCAGAGCCTGCCTGAGATATTTGTTATTTCCATCCTTTACCACACTGATAAACTGGAATGCCGCCACCTGGGGCATTTTCATTTGATAGAGCATGAGGCCCAAAAGATACTTAAGCTGCATTTTGCGGTCTCTGAACCGTGGGCTGTGACTGAGCTGGAAGAGCTTGACACTGGCCTGCTGAAACTGGCCCCGCTTCACCATCTGCAGTGCCTGAACCAACTCTGAACGGCTGCTTCCCCGATTGACTCGCCTCCTTCGTTTGCGCTTGGACTTAGCTGGGGACTTCTGAGCGACGGTCAGCGTTTGCCCTTGATTCAGATTAGCCAAAACTCCTTCCTCTGCATGCACTCCAAGCGGCAGAAGACAAGCTATACTGATTATCCAGAGTGTTGCCCTTCTCATCTGTAGGTTGCCTCCGGAAAGAAAAAACTCACACCTAACGAAAGATACAGATCATCCTGGTTGGTGGTGGTTTCCCTTTCGGTTCCACTTTTGACGACTTTAGTCTTAGCCTGGTAGAGGTTCCAACTTAGGTCCCAACGGACGGCCATTTTTTTGGACAGAGCAAAGGCCTGCCCAGTTGCTAAATGGACCGTTGGCTCATTTCCACCCTGATCTGTTTTGGTTAGTCCAATACCTGCAGAGAAGTAGAAGTCAAAGGGTACAATCCTTTTGTTCATAAAGGTCATTTTTCCGTACATCGGCGTCCACTTGAAGTCGGCTCCGATATAACCCTCTGGCGTCACCAGGCTTTCGGTCTTCACATTTCGCTTGGTTCTTAAGTTGTCCGTTACAGCCCGTTCGTTGGACGACAAAAAGAAGTACACAGCTTCAACACCATACTTCTCTTCAAAATAGTACCCACCACGAAGGGCAGCTCCCAAATTGGTGAAGAATGGATTGTTGATCGTACCCATCAGACTGCCCGCAAATTCCCAACGTTTGGTTTTTGGGAGAAATCGTCTCTGTATGACCGCAATGTCGCTAAAGGGTGCCAAAGTTGACAGCTCGGAAAGAGTGGATGGATCCTTTTTGGGCACCTCCTTTTCCTTCTTCTTAACCTGCTTCTCTTTTTCACGTTTGGTGTTCTCGTCGGCATCAAATTTGTCGTAGAGGTCTTCCACCTCTGCGTCTGCCTTGTCCTGCTCAGGAGAGGCATCTCCCTGAAGGACGGTTGATGTTTCTGACGGATCTTCTTCGAACTGCGCCCAGGCAGAATGCACCGATGGCAGTGTCCACAGCGAGAAAGTTGCAACTAGAAGCACTTGTTTGAGCACTACTATCCCCAAGATGATGACTCTCAATTTAAAACGATAGCAGCAAACTTACGCAAAATTGAGTACTTATAAATGAAATGCCAACTTCAAATCCGAAGTCTAGGACAGTGAAACAATAACTTAGGCAGCAGAAATATGATTTCCTGGACTAAAAACTCTGGCCTTAGAGCAGGTAAACAAGGCCAAAGGTGAGCATGGAGTGAAAGAAATTTGACTCACCAAAGTCCGATGCAGGAAAAACTGGATCAGTTGGAAGCAAGCGCTTGGTAGTTGGGTCAGGTCCACGATAGACGAGCATGCGTAAATCAATACGAAGGGCTAGGTTTGGTGTGAAGTAAAAATTTTCCCCCAAACCCATGTTTAAGGCCATGACGTTGTCGTCGCCAATGGCAATGGTTCCAATGCCGGCAAGACCAAACAAGGAAAGGTTCATAACCCACTGCTTAGAGAGACTGATCTTTCCGTAGTAGGCCGTGTACTGGTAGTTGGCCATCAACATATATTTGGGACTTGGAGCGCGACTGGCATCGAAGAAGTCCCCGTCCAAGCCCTCACCGTTTTTCAATTGCTCGCCATAGCTGGAAAGACCACTCATCCAAAATGCGGCTGCCGCATTGAAACCGTGAATTTCGTCAAAGTGGTAAGTCAAAGAACCATGGAAGTTGAGCGGGTTATAAAAGGCGTCCATTAAGTTGAAGCCAACACCGCCGCCCACTTCAAATCGCTTGGCCTTTACAACATTGCGATTCTTCACATTTTCAACTTTGTCAAAAACCGGTAAAACCGACTCGCTGGCCAGCTCTTCAGTGGGAAATTCTATTGTCTCGGCGTAACCATTGAATGATAAGACAATGGCGGCGGCAACTACGAGTCCTTGTGAAGCCCATCTCATGTGCAATAACTCTCTGTTTTTACAATTGGCTCGTTAACGACATTGATAATAAATGGGTTCACTGAAGATGGCGAGAGAAGTTTACTGTATGGCCAGCCCTAGGTCTACTGAATGAGGCTATTCGTCCAGCCGTAAACTTCGCCCGTCTTTTGTTTTTCGCCAGATCTGGGATTCGTATCCGGAATTATCATAGAGCGTGTAAATCATTTCCCCGTTGCCTAACTCATCTTTTTTGGAATAAAGAATCCCTTCGGCAGACCAACTCACTGAGGAACTTGTACCGTCCTTGCGGCGGTGATACACCCCTTCCAGACGACCATCGTCGCGAAAAGTTCTGACGACTTCCTCACCCGAAGATTTTTGCCACTTCTCCCCCATCAAAGATCCGCTGGCATCAAAGGAACGTGAAATCGTATCTCCGGACGCAGTTTCTTCGATAGTCGAGCGAAATCCCAGGTCGTTGGTCTGGTCATATGTGACACGGCCATTGGGTATGGACTCCCGTCCAAAGGTCTCCAATTGACCAAGAGTCGTGCGCAAATATTCGCGGATCTTGCCGGTATCGTTGAGGGCTGACGGCAGCCCTTTGGACATCTCTTGCTTTGGTTTTTCCTTGAGGGCCGGAGGAACCGCTGGCTTTTGCGCCGCCTCGCCCTTGGTCCCTCCCCCCGGCTTGATGGTCTCAATAATTCGCGATAATTCTGGCAGAGCCGGATTGGCTTTAATTACGATGGAATTTGAATGACTCCACCATCTGGCGGTCCAGATAAAGACAAATAGTATTCCCAGAGACACGACTATTCGCTGCATTTCGCCCTCGTTCCACCACGAGGGTATCAAAAATCATGACGCCGACCATTTGGAAATTTGCTGACCGAGACTTGAGTCTAGCCTGAATTCCATCTAGCGGATATTGGAGCGGAGGAGATCCTGAAGGTGAATGAGTCCAATCGGACGATTGGGATTGTCACCACTCGGATCAACAACAAACAGAGTTTGAATCTGAAACTGTTCCATCACAAACAAGGCCTTTTCAGCCAGCTCATCCGCACTGATAGTTTTGGGGTGAAGAGACATCATGGCTTCGGCTTTTTCAATCAAAGGGGTATTACTCTTCTCCAGGCGACGGCGAATATCACCGTCTGTAATGATCCCCAACAATGAGCCATCCTCACTAAGAACTCCGGCCACTCCCCTCACATCTTTTGCCGTCATTAAACTCACGACCCGAGACATCTCATCACTGGGCTTTACCAAAGGCAGGGCATCACCCACGTGCATGACATCCCTCACCCGCGTGAGAAGACGCCGCCCCAAGGACCCACCGGGGTGAAACTCCGCAAAATGCTCCCGATCAAAACCCCGTCTTTTCAAAACAGCCATCGCCAGGGCATCTGCCAAGGCCAAAGTGACAGTGGTGCTCGCCGTAGGAGCGAGACCAAGTGGGCAAGCTTCCTCACTCACAGAAATATCCAATGTAACTGTCCCGGCCCGGCCGAGGTTACTGTCCGTCTTACCAGTTAACGCCAGTACTGGAATATTCTTTCGCGCACAGTAGGTGAGAATCGGCACAAGCTCACCCGAGTCTCCCCCGTAAGAGATGGCAACAACCAAATCTTCAACAGTCACCACACCCATGTCCCCGTGAGAGCTTTCCGCGGGGTGAAGAAAAAAGGATGGGGTTCCTGTGGACGTAAATGTGCTGGCCATTTTTCGGGCAATAATACCTGATTTACCAATGCCAGAAGTGATCACCCGGCCTCTGCAGGCCAAAACCATTTCAACAGCTTTGGAAAACTCCTCACCCAAACGCTCGCGCAGAAGCAAAATACTGTTGGCTTCGACTTCCAACACCCGCTTTGCTTCTTCCAAATCGGCAATATTGGGGGCCATCAGGATCGAACCTCATGAACATCGTTGGTTCTGCCCTTGCGCCCGCGAGACCCAGCCGAGCGCTTACGGTTGGAGTCAGCCCCAACTGGAATTTCCTGACTCAGGATAGTCACTGCCTTTACAAATGAAGTGAACAACGGATGGGGAACCAGAGGACGCGACTTGAACTCAGGGTGGAACTGAACACCAATAAACCACGGATGCTCTGAGATCTCCAGGATTTCAACTAAATCCCTTTCGCGACAGACCCCACTGGGAGTCATGCCCTTCTTTTCAAACAGCGCGCGGTACTTATTATTGAACTCAAAGCGGTGTCGGTGTCGCTCATGCACTAGGTCAGCCTCATAGACATCCTGAGCTCTCGTGCCCTTGACCAGACTGCAGGGGTAGGACCCCAAGCGCATGGTGCCTCCCATGTCGCTCATGGTTTTCTGTTCTTCCATGAGATCAATCACCATGCTGTGCGAACCTTTGCGAGGCTTGCCAAACTCACGGCTGGTGGCATCCTTAATGCCACAAACATTTCGGGCAAACTCAATCGCCGCCAACTGCATTCCGTAACAAATGCCAAAGAAGGGAACACCATTTTCACGGGCATACTGAATCGCCGTGATCTTCCCTTCGACTCCCCTTTCACCAAAGCCACCGGGAACCAAAATTCCATCCACCTGAGAAAGGGCTCCCGCCACCGTTTTTGGATTAAGAGTCTCTGAATCAATGTAAACCACGTTAACCTTGGTGTGATTGGCTATACCACCATGAATGATCGCCTCATGAAGAGACTTGTAACTCTCGGTCAGGTCGACATACTTCCCAACAATACCAATGGTGGTTTCCTGATCCGGACTCTTCAGGGCCGCAACCATGTTTTCCCAATCTTCAATAGCCGCATGAGAGTCCTCAAGTCCGAGGCGTCTGACTACCTTGGCATCAAAGCCTTCCTCGTGAAGAGTTAAAGGAACCTCATAGATGGTGGTGGCGTCAGTTGCAGCAATCACATTCTCCGGATGAACTGAGCAAAACAATCCAATTTTGGACTTCAACTCATTGGGAATGGACTTCTCCGAACGGCAAATCAAAAAGTCGGGCTGAATCCCCACTTCCCGCAACTCTTTCACCGAGTGCTGAGTCGGTTTACTCTTCAGCTCGCCCGCTGCTGCGATATAGGGCACATAGGTCACATGGACAAAAAGGGAGTTTTCAATGCCCACATCAACCCGCATTTGGCGAATGGCCTCAATAAAGGGAAGACCCTCGATATCGCCGACGGTTCCACCGATTTCAACAATCACAACTTCGGCACCCTGGCCGCCTTCAAAAATCCGCGATTTGATTTCATCGGTGATATGGGGAATGACCTGAACGGTTCCGCCCAGGTAATCGCCCCGACGCTCTTTGGAGATGACGCTTTCATAAATCTGGCCGGCGGTGACGGAATTGGAGCGATTCAGAGAAACGCCTACAAATCGCTCGTAGTGGCCCAAATCCAAATCGGTTTCAGCACCATCGTCAGTCACATACACTTCACCATGCTGCAGGGGAGACATCGTCCCAGGGTCGACGTTGATATAGGGGTCGCACTTCATCAAACTCACTTTAAAACCACGGGACTCCAACAAAGTACCCAAGCTCGCTGCCGTCAGCCCTTTACCAATGGATGAAACCACACCACCCGTAACAAAAATAAACTTCTGCTGAAAAGCTTCAGATGTGGAGCTCAGTGGTGATTTGGTTTTGCGTGTATTTTGTGGAGACTTTTTGGCCTTGGACTTGGTGGTGGTCTTTTTCTTGCCCTTTGAACCCGATTTCTTGGTCTTTTTACGTCCTGCCATGGCCTCTTCCTGTTTGAATAATGGACTCAATTTTCGCTACATCCTCAGGAGTGTCAACACCCCAAGAGTCATGCTCCACACCCACCACGCGGATACGAGCGCCCAAATAAAGCGCCCTTAACTGCTCAAGACTCTCAGCCCGCTCCAGGTCCACGGGTCCTTGTTGGCAAAATCGTTGGAGAAAAGGTTTTCGGTAGGCGTAAAGGCCAATGTGCTTGCAACATACTCCAGAAAGCTGCTTAGCGTCAACGCGCGAATAGGGAATCGGAAAACGGCTAAAATAAAGTGCTTCGTTGCGCTCGTTCATGACGATTTTCGCCGTTGACAGGGATTCTAAATCACCCTCCTGCAGAGGGCGGCCCAGGGTGGCCATTTCCAGCCCCGGATCTGCAAAAAAAGGAGTCACCAGGGCGTCCAAAAGTTCGCCACTCAAAAGGGGCTCATCTCCCTGGATGTTGACCGCCACCTCACAGTCCTGATCCTGAATCGCGGCCCACACCCGGTCACTTCCAGAGGGTAGGTCGGATTCAGTCATGACCGCCTTGGCCCCACACTTGGTGGCCAGATCAAAGATCTCCTGGTGATCCGTCGCCACCCACACATCCGAAAGCTTTTTGCTGGTCTTCGCCCCTTCAATGACCCATTGAAGAAGAGGTTTCCCGGCCACCAAAGCCAGGGGTTTTCCCGGAAAACGAGTCGATCCGTAGCGAGCGGGTATGACGCCCAAAATTTTCATTCTTCCCCCTGCGCCACTTCTGGCTTTACCCATTGCTCAAAGATGGCTTCTTCCACTTCTTTGATCCCTTTGTTCTTTGAAGAAGAAGTGCAAAACACATTTTCCGCTCCCGCCACTTCCGCGATGGCTCTTTTGAACTTCACTTTTTCTCCGTGGCGAACCTTGTCCACCTTGTTCAAAATCACAAACCATGGCAGGTCGCGGGACAGACAAAAATCAATGAGAAGTTGCTCTTCAGCCGTCCACTTGCGGCGAATATCCATGATGAGGACCAGACCAACCAGGCTCCCTCTCTTCTTTAAATAGCCTTCGACCATCTTGCGCCAACTGGTTCTTTCGGCCCCACTGCGGGCGGCATAACCGTAGCCTGGCATATCTACGATGCGGTAGTTGTCGCCGGCATTAAAGAAATTAAGGAGTCGGGTCTTACCTGGTTGGGCAGACACCCGGGCCACCTTTTGGTTGGCAATGGCATTCAGAAATGAGGATTTTCCGGCGTTGGATCTACCGGCCAGAGCCACTTCAGGCCGATCTTCTTCGGGGAAATCCTGGGGCTTAACCCCACTTTGAATAAAGGTCACTTTCATGGAGGAAACCTAAGTCTTTTCACCGACAAAGACAAGATTCAACTCCCTTAGTCCGAGCTTCCGGACCGGAATCCGAGAATTTCCGTCGACGATTTGCCTGATCTCAAAATAAGGGGGTCTTGAAGTGGCCTCCACATTGAATAGTCCTGAGAGGACAGGACCACACGAACCCGCCATCCAGGGATTTGAGCGGGGCAAAGGAGGAATTCATGAGCACCCAAAAACTGCAATCACCCCTGCCACTGAAAGAAGCCAAAGCCTTCCTCAGCTTTTTGGATGGGCCTAATCAATCGGCTGTTGAACTCAAGGAAGTCCTCACCCTTGGCCGCGACCAGGGGAATCGCTTGGTCATCTCCGACCCCCATGTGTCCTCGCGCCACGCCCGTATTGAATGGTGTGATGGGGTCTACATCCTACGCGACCTACGCAGCCGCAACGGCACCTTTTTGAACGGCTCTCGCGTGCTGGTCGCCCCGCTATCCAACCGAGATCGCGTCAAGGTTGGCAATGCAGAGCTGGTGTTCTTGTTTGAACGGGATCACCGCCCGGAGAAGATTCTTTTGACCAGCAAAAATCCGGACTGGAACCAAAAACTCAAGGCCCTGCCGGATGTGGCCCAGTCCTCTTTGCCCATTTTAATCAACGGAGCCTCGGGCACAGGAAAGGAAATCATCGCCGAACAGCTTCATCGCCACTCACCTCGTCGTGAAGGACCATTTGTCAGCATCAACTGCAGTGCCCTCAGCATCAACTTGGCTGAAAGTGAGCTCTTTGGACACACCAAGGGCAGCTTTACCGATGCCACCCACGACCGCAAGGGAGCCTTTGAGTCCGCCCGCGGAGGCACCTTGTTTCTCGATGAAATCGGCGATCTCCCTTTAGAGCTGCAACCCAAACTTTTACGGGCCTTGGAAAACCGCGAAATCCGACCCGTCGGCGGTGATCGGACGATCAAGACCGATGTGCGGGTTATTGCGGCCACTCATCACAAGCTGAAGGAACAAGTGTCACTTGGCCGCTTTCGTCCCGATTTGTATTTTCGCCTGAACATCCTCAATCTGCAAACACCTTCCCTGCGCGAACGCATGGAGGACTTTGAAGACCTGCTTTACTTTTTTGCCCGCGACATGAAAGTCTCTTTCACCCTCGGCGCCATTGATTTACTCAAGCAGCACACCTGGCCGGGGAACATTCGCGAGCTCAAAAGTGCTGTCGCCCGAGCTCAAGCCTTGTGCGGAGGCAAAGTGAGTGAGGACAAGGTCCCGCTCATTATCGACTCCGCCCCACTACAAAGTCCGGCAACTCCAATCGATCAGGAAAGTGATTATGGCATTCCATCACGCACGGGCAATGTCTTAAAGGATCTGGAAAGGGCCATTATTGAAAAACGCCTGGTCGCCAACATGGGAAATCAGCGCCGAACGGCCCTTGATTTGGGTCTTCCCAAGAGCACTCTTCACGACCGTATCAAGGCTTATGACATCGACATCCAGCAACTCCTGGCCGCCAGTATGGATTACTAGCTCTCATATCCGACAATTTGCGAGACGAAAACTCGCCCCTTGATTTTTGGTCCACAAAACCTAGCAACCCTTTTCGAGAATGGGGGCGAATGGCCGAACACTTCCGTAAATCCGAATCCTCGCCGTCGCGCATGGGTGGGAGGCTGAGTGACCGAAGGGAATAGGCTCAGCCGAACGAGGCGCAGCAGCGAAGCTGATGCGACCCGAAGACGAGCCTGCGGCCGATAAGGCGTGTGAGGATTTGCGGAGAGTGATCGGCAAGAAGCCCACATTATTGACACAGAATTTGGAGACCAAAGAATTAAGGGCCCGTTTGAAGTCTCAGAGGGTTTCCCAACCAACAACTCGGCCGCCTTCAAAGTAGATGATGCGCATCTCTTTGCGGTAGCCGTCTTCGGAGGAAACGTACTTGGAGTACTTCCATCGCTCATTGCGGTAGACGGGACTTCCCGCCACCTCCACCATGTCCGGATCTCCCCAACTTTCAGTGACGGCCTTTTGGCTCATGCCCACAACGATATCGTTGTTCTCAATGATTTGGGCCATATCCTCGGAGTAGCCATTGCTATCGTCGTCAGAGATGCCGAGCTTTTGGATCCAGCGCTCTCTGCCCTCTACGCTTGGGATGCGCAAAAAGGTGATGCGTGCCAAATCACCAGGAAGAAAAGCCTTATACCGATAGTATTGTTGTTTTTCCCGTTTTGTTGGGATTTCGTCCTCCATGCGCTTGAGTTGCAGGCGCAGATTAAGGGAGTGCTGCTCATTCTCGCCTAAAGGCCGGGTGGGGTCGATGCCCATTTCTTCCAGGGCTTCCTGCTGGTCGTGAGCTTTACGGAGATTGTAAAAATCGGCGGCAGGATCCGGGGCAACTGAGCTTTCCTGGCCGTAGTAGCCGCTACTGTAATGCCTTTGCAGAAGACTACAGGCCGAAAGTCCACACAACAAAATCACAGCCGGGATGATTGAAGTCCATTTCATATCACTTCCTCCAATACCTGTATCGGAACGGAACAGAAATTTTTGAGTCCAAGGTGGACCGGATTTTTGCCATAATAAAGATCAATGACTGAAGATGGCGAAAACAACACCACGGAATCATCACCAGAGAATCAGCCAGAAGGTCCTCCCGCAGAGACCCTGCCCGCAGATTCCGGAATGATTTCACTCGAGGATTTGGATCGCTTCCTAGAGGAAGACGATCCTGATTTTGCCATGTCACTCAGTGAAATCGTCCCTGAAGAGCTGGGCGAAGACGTCGAAATTGACTCCCTTGACCTGGACGAGAAGAGCCTGGATGAGGACGATGAAGAGGAAAAAGAGAAGAAGCCAGGCCTTCTGGAACGCTATCCGAAGGTCCAGGAAAACCTCAACAAAGTCACTAAACCCATCAAGGCTCTGCCCGGCAAGGCCAGCTCTCTGGCTCTACAGGCAAAAAACACTGGGTTTGACCTGGTTCAGTTGACCTGGAAGTTTCTCAAGACCGATCTGCCTGAGCGAATCAAACATGCCTTTTCTCAAGCAAAGACCTTTTTTGCTTGGGTGAAGGGACGCATCCAATATTTTTGGGCCAAACCCCGACTGGAGAAGACTCTTTACTTCAGTGCCGCTTTTTTTATTCTCGGCTTTGTCACCTTGATCGCCTTTAACCTTGAAGGACGTTGGCTCCCCGGCCTGTTTGACGATTACGTGCAAAGCTTCGGTGAGGTAGCCGACCGGGTGGAAGAATTTGACGAAAGCAAGTGGAAGAAGCTCGACGCCGCTTTCCCGCAACCCACATTTACCGTTCTTCTCGAAAAGATTGTTTTGAATCTCCAACGTTCCCCTGGTCACCGCAATCCCATGGGCGCCTTTAAGTTCTACGTCAGCGTGGACTCACAAGAGACAGCCGTGGAAGTGAAGGATCGGGAAACGGAGATTCTTGATTATGTTCAACGCGCCCTTGAAGAGCTCAGCTACGAAGAAGTCAACGGCGCCGGCGGCCGCACCCAAATCAAATCCCTGGTCCGCGCCGAAATCAACCGCGTCCTCAACCAGGGCCGCGTCCAAGACGTCTTCATCGAAACCATGATTACCAAGCCTTAATAGTGACCGTCACTTTTTGGCATTGCAGCCCAATACCAAAAAGTGACGGTCACCTAATGGGCATCATCCCAGGTTTTACCCCAAGCCACATTCACTCGCAGCGGGACATCCAATTGGGCCGCTGATTCCATGACCTGTTTGATTTCTTCGGCTTGTTCGGCAGCTTCAGCTTCGGGACATTCAAACAAGAGTTCGTCATGGACCTGAAGGATCATAGGGACTTCAATGTCCTGGTGGATTTGAATCATGGCCATCTTGACCAAATCACTGGCCGCCCCCTGAATGGGAGCATTGATGGCTGCGCGCTCACCAAAGGCGCGGATTTGGGCGCGCTTGGATTTTAGTTCTTCGATGTAACGACGGCGACCAAAAAGAGTCTCCACATAACCCTGGGCTTTGGCAAACTCCACCGTGTCGGTCATGTACTGCTTCACTTTGGCAAAGCGCTGAAAGTAGCGCTTGATAATATCCGAGGCTTCGCCACGGGGAATGTTAAGGCTATCGGCCAACCCGTAAGCACCCTGTCCATAGGCAATTCCAAAATTAACCGCCTTGGCCCGACGACGAAGCTCGGGGTTCACGTCATTGAGTGGAACACCAAATATTTCAGCAGCTGTTGCCGCGTGGATATCCAAATCCTGGTTGAAGGCCTTCACCAAACCAGGATCGCCAGTGATATGGGCCAAAATTCTAAGCTCGATTTGGCTGTAATCAGCCGAGATAAAAACATGGCCCTTTTCGGCAACAAAGGCTTTGCGTACCAGCCGTCCCCGCTCGGTACGAATGGGGATATTTTGCAGGTTTGGGTTCACACTCGAAAGCCGGCCCGTTGAAGTGGCGGCCTGACGAAAGTGGGTGTGAATCTTTCCGGTTTCCTTATTAATCAACTGGGGAAGAGCGTCGACATAGGTGGATTTAAGCTTCGCCAATTCGCGAAACTCCAAAACCTTTGAGCAAATCGGATGCTCATCAGCCAGTTTACTTAATACGTCACTGGCGGTGGAGTAGCCGGTCTTAGTTTTTTTACTTGGGGGCAATCCCATTTTGTCAAAAAGGATTTCACCCAGTTGCTTCGGACTGGCGATATTAAAATGCTGGCCGGCCTCTTCATGAATACTCTTTTCCAGCTTTTCAATGTCTTTAGCCAGACCCTTACTTTGCTCAGCCAATTCATCCACATCTAAGCCAATGCCCCTTGTCTCCATGGCATAGAGAATTGGAACCAGGGGTAGTTCCAGAGCATCTAAAACCCCTTGGCCCGACATCTCCTCAAGTTTTTGCCTAAGGGGTGCCTCAAGTTCAGCGTGGCAGGAGATGATTTGATCGGGTGAGGCCAAATCCGGAACGGTCTTTCCTGTGTATTTTTGGTAGACCTCATCAAACTTTTCAATGTTACCGGCATGGGCCACGTAGGCGGCCAGCATGGCGTCCCACTTAGCGACGGGCTCTTCCACACTGAGAGCCTTGAAGGTTTCCTTGAGATCAAAACCTTTCCACGCAACCAGTTTTGTGCTCAAAACTCGGCCGACTTCCAACAGATCACCGTCGACAAAGCCGGCGCGTCCATTAAAGCCAAACAACAAACCCCGTTCAGAAATCGTTGTCCAGACTTCGCCGTAGGCTTGTACGTCGGACTCCAAATCTTTGAGTGTCCAGGTCTTCTCGACCCAACTTTGAATGGCCGTACTCGATGAGGATTTCGCCCTAGAAGACGCGGTGACTTTAGAACCGGCGCTTTTTTTATCGACTTTGCCAGTAGAAGAGTCTTCACCGCTGCTTTCGGGACTCGCCTCACCCAGGAGATTTTTTTCAAAGCTCTTAAAACCAAGCTCCATCAAAGTTGAACGTAAGCCCTCTTTGTCGATGGGCTTAAGCTTTAACTGATCCAGAGTCCATTCGCCATCAGCGTCCAAAACAATGGTGACTAGCTTCTTAGCAAGGTAGGCTTCATCTTTGTTATTTGTGAGCTTTTCTTTGAGGGCCTTACCCGAAACCTTGTCCAAGTTTTCGTAGATGCCATCTAGAGTTTTGAATTCCGCTAAGAGTTTTTGCGCCCCTTTGGGTCCGACGCCTTTGACTCCGGGAATGTTGTCGCTAGAGTCGCCAACCAGAGCCAGGTAATCGATGATCTGATCAGGACTGACTCCCCACTTCTCCACCACTCCGTCTTCATCGTAGCGGATGTTTTTCATGGTGTCGTACATGGAGACAAAGGGGCCCACTAATTGGGCGAAGTCTTTATCGCCACTGACGATAATCACTTCCAAGTTTTCCTCGCGACCAAGGCGAGTAAGAGTGCCAATCACATCGTCGGCCTCAAAGCCCTCTTTGTCCAAAACTGGAATGCCTATGAGTTCACTGAGCTTTCTGACATAGGGGACTTGGGGGACCAGGTCTTCGGGCATCTCACTGCGATTTGCTTTGTACTCAGGATAAAGATCCGAGCGAAACGAGGGCTCCTTGCGGTCAAAACAAAAGGCCATGTAGTCGGGCCTAATGTCGCGCAGGAGTTTGATGGTCATGGACAAAAATCCATAGAGGGCATTAGTCGGCATCCCATCGGGATTTGAAAGTGGAGGAATAGCATAAAAAGCCCGAAAGAACATCGAGCTCACGTCAACCAGGTAGAGCTTCTTCATTAACTCTCTTCCGTTATCCTATAAATGTCTTCGGTGGTGATTTGACCGAGTCCCCGGTCTTTGAGAATTTGCTCGGCAAGAAGTCGCTGGTGCATGCGCACCACATTGGATTCTGCCGAGTCGAAAAGATACTTAAGATCAGAGAAAAACTGAGAGTCCGGCTCTTCTTCGCCAGACTCCCATTTTAGAATCAATTCCTGAGAGCAATTCAGGCGGCGGGCAAAGTTCGCCGTGCACCAACCTAAGCGCAAGCGTAACTTTTTAACCTCAGCACCATTCCATTTCATGATCCAGCCCTCCGCCACGATCGCTCTCTCAACTTTGCCCTATGGGCCCGAGCGACCAAGTGGTCGTATGTTTGTCGCCTCCGGTCCCCTACTGGTTTCCAGAAGGTCATAGTCAACATCAACACCCTCAATTGAGCGATCAGGTATACCACCCTCTGTCCAAGCGGTGTAATGAAAATACACCGGCCTTCCATCGCTTTGTTCAATAAATCCATAGCCTTGTTGCGAGTAAAAGCATTTCACCCGACCTAATGCCATAGGCAGTCCTCCCTAGAGTTCTGTTTTGTGTAGATGGTGCGTTAAGGTATTGGAAAACCAAATAAACTATTACTGACCTCGTGCGTCTTCAAACTCGTCTTCGTCGGCAAAGACAAATACCAGATCCCCTTCGCCGACCAAGTCGAATCGATCTCGGGCTTCTCTTTCGATAAACAGAGGGTCTGAAGCCCTTCTTAACTTTTCGTCCATTTCCTGACTGCGGACTTCGAGGTCCTCGGTTTTGGTCTGAATCTCCTGAAAGTCCTGATGCAGATTCCAAAGGCGGAGTAGGCTGCCATCTACGAAGAGGTTTATAAAGGCAAGAATGGCGCAAAACCAGAAGACCCGAAGCGGGTGATTGAGTTGTTCCTGTATCCAGTGAAAAAAGCGGGAGATACCCATCACAATTAGTATACAACATGGCAAAGGGGATAAAAGTCCAGGTCTTGCTGACTGACTTATTCCTGGCCCCTTTTGTGCCGATAAATGAGCATGGTAAAAGCCCTTCTTATACTTAGCCTTTGGTCCTGGAACGCGGTCGCGCAAACAAAACCCCTCGTTGAACAGGACTGCCGTTCCCAAGGGTTTGAGTTGTGGTCGGCCTTAGCCAAACCCCAGATCGACAAACAGGGCAAGGCCACAGCTGTCTTGGCCTGGAAGAAGATCCCTGACGAGTGGAATGTCCACCGAGGTAACTTTGTTGCCGTCTACTTGGAACTGCCAAACGAAGAGGGTCCCCACTGGCAAACCTTTTCTGTCCAGGTCGCGAGCAAATCGGAGGGAACAAAGGGCAGAGAGGTGGCCAGCAAAGTCGGTGGCGACAAATCCAAAGAGTGGCAAAAGACCGAGAGCTTTGAGCTCTACGACCCACCCAGCACCCATGGTCGCTATGTGAAAAAAATGCGCTTCCCTGATCACATCGCAGGCCTGCCCGAAGAGTGGCCACGTTTGGTGGAAGTGATCGTTCTCAAAAACGATCAGCCCCAATGTAGTTTTAGAATAAAGATTCTAGGGCCAAGCATATGAACGGGTACCTGATCTTTCTACTTTCAAGCCTGATTGTCCCAACACTTCTTATCTGGGCCGAATCACCCCCTCATCGCGGTCCCGAGTTGGTCCACAAGGCCTTTACCAAGTGTGAGCCCGATGAGGTTCTCACCGACAAGGACCCCTTTTTCGTCAGTGCCACTGACGGGGCCGGAATGGAAGACAAGGAGTGGGAGAACTTTCGCAATTTTGCCGACTACAGTCATGTCCTGTACTATCTTCCCCGTATGTCGATTGTCCGACCGCTGGACGATGCCGAGGTCATTAAGCGCAAAGAAGAGTCCTCAATGGACACTTTTCCCCCGGATCACTATGTTCCAGTTAAGGTGATGAGTATTCGTGACCCCAAAGCCTTTGAGGTGATGAAAACCAATCGCCGCCTGGCCCGCAGGGCTGACCCCAAGTCCCCTCGCAATTCCAAATACCCGAACAAAAAGCTGTCTTCGGCCAGTATTGGCGACGTGGGACTTGTCTGGGGCAAGAGCCTAAGACCAGCCAAGGACTTCAATTTTGTCGTCACCAAAGATACGGCCTTTTTGAAAATGCCCAAGGCCTTGACCGACAGCCTCGCTGGTAAAACCGTGCGACTGGCTACCAAAGACGGCAAGTACCGCACGCGTATTTGCTGTGAACCCACCAATGCGGAGTCGTGCATCACCAATTATATCTTTCAGGTTCTCAAAGATGATCCCGTAGCAAAAGAAAGCGACCGCATTGTGGAGCGCGAACTAGCTATGACTCCTCAGTGGTGTGAGCCCATATTGAATGCCCTCAATCCGGTGACCAAAGCGCACACCGATGCCATCCGCTCAATACTCAATCAAATGGAAGCCCAAGATCCAACAAAGGGAATTCGCGATTTGGAATTTTTTGATTCAGAAGGCTTAGTCAAAGTTCCTGTCGACTACAAAGATCTTCTGGTTATTGACACTCCCGGCCCCGGGGAAGTCACCGTCCAAATGGGCCCGGGAAAAAATGCCCTACATTACACTCCGGACGATGCCCATTCCGGTGACGCCTACAATGATCCGGTGGCCGTCTGCACCTTTTTGCAAGTAACGAAGAAGTGGGAGAAAATCTGCCCACCAGGAACACCGGGCTGCACCCTTCAGTGGGGGAATGCCTACCACCCTCCCAATTGGGGAATTCACGGAACCCATGGCTCCAAATCTTGTTTTGATATCCGTCCCATGCGCAGACAGGATGACGTGGGTGGAGTCTATTGCCGCCGCGATAGCAACTACGACCGGGAGAAGACCGCTAAGCTCATTGCTCTTTTAAATCAGGCAGGCGGGGTGGGAATCCTCAATGATGGATCTTATTCAGGACTCTTTTTTGACGACAGCAAAATCGAGGGACGTCGAACGGTCAGTAACGCGGACCACTGCGACCACATTCACGTCTGCTTTCCA